>DATMFC010000109.1:0-46079 GCA_035556335.1 Planctomicrobium sp.
AACGCATTCCGTTCTTCCTCCACGTCAAGGAGGCCCTGGGGTGAGTAATTCAACGGCGCCTCCTGAAGACGGCAGCTATCCCCCTGGGAATGAGTCAGTATTTCCATTTGCCCGGCAAAGCGCGCATGTTTTTCTGCTTCCATTTTACGATCAGGCAGCGCTGTTCCAAAAGATTCAGGCAGCACCGGATCAGCCCTGGAATGGTGGGGTCTATCAAGTTCAGATCAGCACGCTGGCCTGTCCAAGTTCTCCTCGCCCGTACAATCTGACTCCAGTGGGATATACGAATTACGGATACTGCGCCGGTGATACAAGGGAAGGAAATTCCCGGAGAGTCCGCGGGTTGTTCGGGTTTCAGTCCAGTGTTCGTTTCAGAGATATTACGGACGGATTGAGCAATACGATTGCCATGGGAGAGCGCGGCGTCAGTATGCAGGCAAAAGATATTAATTCTGGCTTGGTCACCAGTGACCAGAATTCCCCCGGACAATGTACGGATTGGTTTCCGGGAACAACCTATCCATCTAATTATGGGACCGAGGAATACCCAGGTTTATTCTGGAGTGACGGGGGAACATTGATGACATCGTTCAGCACAGGTGCGCCTCCCAACAAATCGCAATGTGTTTGGTATGCCCCTGATCGAGGTGGTTGGCTGGCCGCGTCCAGTCATCATGTCGGTGGTGTCCATATCCTGATGGCAGATGGCTCAGTGCAGTTCATCAGCAACAGCATCGATGCAGGAACGCAAAACGCGAACCCGGTGACGAGCGGACAAAGTCCGTATGGTGTCTGGGGAGCGTTGGGCTCCAAGGGTGGCGGAGAAGTTGCTCAGCAGTTTTAAGAGCGACCTGCATAATAACATCCCCCCCGCGCCACATAGTGAACAGTTTTTTCCTGTTCGAGAATCGCGCTGCGCGGAAACATGGTAAAGCGATCTGACTCTTTTGATTCAGTTCGTACCGCTACCGTTGTAAACACTGCCAGCCTTCCTTCGGTTTCAGCAACTCGATTTCATACCCCCAAAAAACTGATCGAAAACACATGTGTTCAGCCGTCCCCAACCGGATTACGAAAGGTCCGCGAACGACCATGATGATCTCCAAACACCTGAAGACCTTTTTCTTGATGGTGATGTTGCTCCAGATTTCATCTGTCGCCCTGGCCATTGAGTTCCCGTTGACAGGTGATTCGACTCAGTGGAATACCAGTGCTGGGGGAAAAACCACGATCCAGGTTCATTCCCGGAATCCACTCCAGGTCGAGGTGAATGTCGGAGGTGGAACGGAAGGGTTTCCCTCACTCAACTGGGGAACTCCTGAGCCACAGGACTGGCGTCTGTATAACCGCATTTCCTGTGAAGTGCTTCTGGAAAGCACTGCACCGGGGATTCAAAAAGGGGGAAAATATATTGCCTTCTGTCTGTATGACCGTGAATGTCGCCACGAAAGTATCGAAGGGAAACCGGCCAAGCAGCAGTGCATCAACGTCAACCTGACAGAGGGGAAGTGGCAGGAGATTACTGTCGACCTGACGGGGCTGATGCGATCCGCGGTCTCCAGCATGGATGTCTATCTGTATGATATGCCGCATAACTATCCGCATACCTACAAGATGACATTCAGGAACATGCGTCTGGTCGGAGAAGACCCGAATAAAACACTGTTTGATGGTGCCGTCTTCGAACCAAAAGCATTCAAGGGAACTGCCAAAGACGCTTTTCATACTCTTGAAACCGGGGATGGCCTGAAGATCACGCTGGCATCCAACGGCGGAATCCAGAAGATTGCAACGTCGGGGCAAGTCATCGGAGATGGACGTTCACAGACCTCCGGAATTCTTGTTCGTGACGCCAAAACCAATCAAATCCCCGTCATGCCTGGAGGAGTGATTGAGAAAACAGCCGACGGGATTCGACAGACAGCAGAGATCAAAGATCTCAATCTGAAACTCAACGCAACCTATCGGGCTGAGAAAACTCGAATTGTTGTCGATGGAAAAATCGAGTCGACAGTCTCGGCAGACCGCGCCATCACAGTGTATGTCGCCCTCCCGATTCAATCTGCCCCGACATGGGAGTGGTTTCTCGATCTGAATCGATCGGTTCGCCCATTTGAGGAGATGAAGAAGGTTCCGACATTCGAAGCCCAGAATCCCACATTTCCCATTTCAGTTTTGTCAGACGCTCAACGTCGACGAGGAATTGGACTGCTGATCGATCAGCAGCGTCCGGTTCAGTTTCGACTCGCGGTCAATCCGCGCGAACGGCTGATGTATGCCGCCTTTGATTTTGGACTGATTCCGGAACAACGTTTCGATGGACGAAACATGTTGGAGGCCGAGTTTCATCTCGAAATCATTGCAGTCGAACCCGCCTGGGGCATCCGTAGCGGAGTCGCCAAACTGTATGAGCTTCATCCGGAGAATTTTGTTGATCGAGTGGGACATGGAGGTGGTTGGGAGGTTGATGGGGCTCGTCGTAAAGCCCAGAATTCCCAGGAAGACTTGGTCGCAAGTGGTCTCCGGTTTGAGTGGACTGCTGCTGAAAATGATCAGGAAACCTGGGAGTGGAATGCCCGGAACGGTGTGAAGAACCTGATTTACATTGAACCCGACTTTTTGCAATTCAGCATGGGAGACCTGCCTGCTCCGACGACTCCGGACGCGAAGAACCGGTTGGAAAAGCTTTCTACCGGGGATGAGCAGGAATGGTCTGTGTTTCTTCCACTGCATTATTCCAAGGCGGCCATCAGTAATCGGCATCTTAGTCAACGCGATCAGCGGGAGTATCTGTCAAAACTCCTTGCCAGCCAGAATGCCAGCGTCATGCATGACGTTCATGGTGAACCTGTCCTGGGGTTGGGATACCGTCCCGGATGGATTGGAGATTCTGGATTTGGAGTCATGTCTCCTGCGAATCTCGCTCCCGCGATTCCCGATGGTCGGGGATCGATGATTATCCACGACTACTTTAAATATTTTGATGAAGCCATCTCCAAACTGGGGTGGAGCCCGATCGATGGTTTCTGTCTCGACAGCTTTCTGGAAGTTCCTAACGATTATCGTCGCGAGAACTTCGTATATATGCAGTCTCCGGTCGCATTTGATCCCGTGACCAAGCAGCCTATTTCTCCTAAAGGGTTTGGAGCAGTCGAATGGTTAAGGGAGGTTCGTAAAGAGTTTGCACCGCGAAATGTCATTATTATGGGCAATTGCTTTGGTCCCATGACGTTCACCGCCCCCGTCCTTGATGTCTTCGGGCTGGAGAATACACAGGTCATTGAGCCTCAGTATTATCGGGTGATTGCTGGTCCTAAACGTCCGATTACATTTCTCCCATATGATCCTCCGTCGCAAGCCATTCTGGATTACCACGTCTTTTGGGGGATTTATCCCGGTCGGGATGTTCCTGTCTCTGTGCTTAAGCCAATGATTCCGGTCCTCGACAGGCTCTATCAGGCGACATGGCAACCGGTCACAGGCGTCCGTTCGGAATTTCAGGAGATTCAGATCGAACGTTACGGACTGAAGACGGATGAAGCGATCTATATCGCCGTGCATAATCCCACGTCAAATGAAGGGGCAATTGACCTGAAACTGGAGATGGGACGCATCGGCACACGAACCCGGGCCGAAGGCATCTATAACGAGACAGCCTCAGGTCCCCTTCAGGGAAATCGACTGCGTCTTCACATCGGAAAAATGCAAACCAAGATCATCCGACTGGATCGGTAGCAAGTATCGAATCCACTGTTTCTCAATAAACTCCCTCATTCTGGTAAGTCTGGTCGGGAGTGTCTGTCTCTCGATTTGATCACCCCAGCATGGTGTGCCGGCAGGGGGGCATCCGTTCTACTTCCAGCCTGCGCCGCTGTGAACCATTCACAACCTGAAAGGAAAAATTGATGACATTGAGAATTCGACGTGAAACCGGATTGCTTTTGACCTGGCTCTCCGTGATCACGCTGACGATGCCGCTTCAACCGATACTTGCAGAGGGACGACCAGAACAGTTGCATTGCGCAAAGCCGACTCCGCAACAGGTGGACTGGTTATCTCGCAACTCGATGTTTATCTGCCTGGACCCGTGTACCTGGCAGGGAAAGGAATACGACGATCATTCTCTTTCCGCCTCAGCCATCAATCCGAAAAAGCTGGACACGAACCAATGGTGCGAAGTTGCCAGGAGCTGGGGTGCAAGTCAACTGCTCTTTGTTGCGAAGCACACCGGAGGATTTTGCTGGTGGCAAACAGACACTTCGAAATACGGTGTCAAAGAGAGTTCTTACAAAGGGGGCAACGGAGATGTTCTGGCGGAGTTGGCCGAATCCGCCAGAGCTCACGGTTTGAAGATGGCGATTTACGTCTCTCCTATCGATGACCAGTGGCGCGCTGGTCCCGGTGGACGAACAGCCAATCCGGATGATCAGCTGAAGTACAATGAAGTGTATCGACAGCAAATGATTGAAGTCCTTTCAAAATATGGCCCGATGGTGGAAGTCTGGTTCGACGGCAGTTTGATCATTCCAGTTCAAGACATCGTCGAACAGTACGCCCCCACTGCAATGCAGTTTCAGGGGCCACATGCAACGATTCGCTGGTCCGGCAATGAGAATGGAATCGCCCCCTATCCGACCTGGCAAACCGTGAGAAAGGCAGACGCCGAATCGGGAATCGCCACCGCGGCCCATAGCGATCCGAATGGAGATGTCTGGCTTCCCTTTGAGATCAACACCACGCTGCTGGACCACAAATGGTTCTGGGCACCTGATACTGATTCGATGATGAAGAGTCTGCCAAGGTTAATGGAGACCTATTACACATCCGTCGGCAGAGGATGCCCGCTTTTGCTTAACTCCACTCCAGACACAACCGGACTGATCCCGGACTCTCACGTCGCTCGCTACAAGGAGTTCGCTGCCGAAGTCCAACGACGCTTCGGTCATGCCGTCGCGGAATCGAAAGGTGGAACCGGAATAGAATTCAAACTGACTTTTCCAAAGACATCCCGGATTAACCATGTGATTCTGGCGGAAGATGTTCGGGAGGGACAACGCATTCGTGAATACGTTGTCGAGGGATTACAGGGCAATCAATGGATCACACTTGTCCCCAACGGTTCTTCAGTGGGATATAAAAGAATTGACCGTTTTCCAACCCAGGAAGTCACCGCATTGCGTCTACGTGTGACGAAATCGGCAGACGAACCGATCGTCACCAGGCTTGCCGCTTACGCTGTCGAGGGGATCGAAGAGGAATTGAATGCCACTCAAGAATCAGATAACGCGATTGAGCGTGACTGGGTCGAAGTGATCGCCTGGACTCCGGAACTCATTGAACAGAATCACGGCATCTTCGATATTTCCAAACACATCAAAAAGCCAGGAGAGTTTCGAATGACGATCACCGATGCCGAGGGAAATCTCGTTGAGATGGAGAATGTCGAGCTGTTCATTCAGGATCGACTTGCCAAAGACCGTGTCCGAAAAAACAGTCATGAAGATTCGGAATACCTGCTTTACCGAATGGAACAGGTAACGAAAGAAACTCCGACAAAATTGAAAATCGTCCCCCGCGATAAGACTGTGAAGGGAACCGTTCGGTTAAGGCTGGCGAAATAGATCCGAACGATCCTCACGAATTTGATCACCAATCATCAGGCCGTCCGTCTCTCGCACGCAGTTCGGGATGACGGACAGTCTGTTTGGGTTCATCATTGGGACCGTCGTAGAATGACGATCACAATTCACACGCGACGACTGACAAGGTGACATGTCCATGCCTATCACTTCCCGGAAGTTTCCCCGCAGGGAATTTCTTGCAGCCACGATCGGAGCTTCATTGGCAACTTGCGCTGGCAGGTTAATGGCAGATCGAACCGGCCAATCAATGCCTGTGACTGGAGAGGAAATCCCGGAATTGGCCCCCTTCGACACGTTAATGACCTCTTTCGTCGAAGAGCAGAAAGTTCCCGGTGCTTCTCTGGCCGTCTCACACCAGGGACGACTGGTCTACGCACGTGGTTTCGGTTATTCAGATGTTGAACGACAACAACCGGTTCAACCCACCGACTTATTCCGGATTGCCAGTGTCTCTAAACCCATCACTGCTGTTGCCGTAATGCAACTCGTCGAGCAGGGCAAACTGCCACTGGATGATCATGTACTGGCCCGCATGAACCTTCCAGACGAATGGAGACAGCAAAGCAAACTCGATCCCCGTTGGGAAAAGATCACAATTCGTCATTGCCTGCAACATCGGGGAGGCTGGGATCGCGCCATCTCCTTCGATCCGATCGGTCGTCCTCGGGAGATTGCAGACACACTGGGAATCTCATTTCCGGTCCGTCCGAATGACATCATTCATTATATGCTAAGTCAACCACTGGATTTTGATCCCGGCAACCGCACAGCTTATTCCAATTTCGGATATCTGGTTCTCGGCAGGATTATTGAAGTTGCCACAGGGGAACCATATGAACAGTACGTTCAGAAGCAGGTGTTTGAAAAAATCGGTGTCACTCGTCCCCGATTGGGACATGCTCTGGAAAACCTGCGAGCGAAGGGAGAGGTTCGTTATTACGATCCGGGAAATCATACCGCCCCGGCGATATTTCCGCCTCAGATTGGACAAACAGTTCCCGTTCAATATGGCGCTGAAAATCTGGATGGATACGCAGCTCACGGGGGCTGGATCGCCTCGGCTGTGGACCTCGTGAAATTCGCTGACGCTTTTCATAATCCTTCCTGTTGCAAGCTCCTGAGTGAATCGTCAATCAAAACAATGTGGGAACGCCCCGATGGACTTGCCGGCTTCGATGAATCCGGTCGTCCCCGTGACTCCTACTATGGCTGCGGATGGAGCGTTCGTCCGATGACGGAGGGGAAAGCCAATCAATGGCATCATGGTCGGATTACGGGGACAAGCACCCTGCTGGTCCGCCGGTACGATGGAATCACATGGGCGATCCTGTTCAATTCCCATGTGAATCGGAACGGAGAGGCGCTGGCATCGTTAATCGATGGTCCATTGCATCAGGCAGCGAATCAGGTGGCTACCTGGCCGAGTCGTGAGTTGACGATCTGAGTCAGCGATAGACGAGGAAATCAAGGTTCATCCTGAGTTTCTGAGATTTCACTCACAGGCTCAGTGAAGCCTGGCAACCATGATTCTCATCGGATCAAAGTGATTCCCTGCTTCTGATCGGTTTCCTGCATCTCCGAAAGGTTTGTCGCATGCTGATCCTTTCTCTCTTCAGTCGGATCCTTCAGTGGCCTCCGGTTCAGGGCTTACTGCTGACCAGTCTGGTCCTCTCAATGATCTGGCACTGTTTGCATTCAGTTAGCCAGGCGGCCCCTCCCAATGTGATTCTCATCAATGCCGACGACTTGGGGTATGGCGATACCGGAGCTTATGGTGCCAAACAGATCGCGACGCCCAATATCGATCGACTTGCCATGGAAGGAATCAGGTTTACGAACGGATATGCAACGTCAGCGACCTGCACTCCATCGAGATATTCGATGTTGACGGGGGAATATGCCTGGCGAAAAAAAGGAACCGGCATTCTGCCGGGAGATGCCTCGTTGATTATTCCCCCCGGGACCACGACGTTGCCTGCCATTTTTCAACGGGCGGAATACCGCACTGGAGTCGTCGGGAAATGGCATCTCGGTTTGGGAATCAGCGGGATCGACTGGAACGGTTCAATCCGGCCTGGACCGTTGGAAATCGGATTCGACGAATCCTTCATCATGGCTGCAACGGGTGACCGGGTCCCCTGTGTCTATGTCAGAAACCACCACGTCGTCGGACTCGAAAAAGAAGATCCTCTGAAGGTCCACTACCAGAAACCATTTCCCGGCGAGCCCCTGGGAAGAACTCATCCAGAATTGTTGAGGATGCATCCCAGCAAGGGACATGACATGGCCATTGTCAATGGCATTTCACGAATCGGTTACTTCACCGGAGGGAAGGCCGCGTTATGGAAAGATGAAGACATGGCCGATACCTTCACGGCAGAAGCGGTCCGTTTTCTGGAAACTCATCAGGCGAAACCCTTCTTTTTGTATTTTGCATTGCATGATCCTCATGTGCCGAGAGTCCCTCATCCCCGGTTTGTCGGCAAGACGGAACTTGGCCCTCGGGGGGATGCGATCGTTCAGGCGGACTGGTGCGTTGGAGAAGTTCTCAACACACTCGACCGACTCCAGCTTTCCGACCAGACGCTGGTGATCTTCACCAGTGACAACGGCCCCTACATTGATGACGGGTATCAGGATCAGGCCAGGGAAAAACTAAAAAATCACTCTCCCAGCGGACCGTTGCGCGGCGAAAAGTATAGCCGGTATGAGGGAGGAACTCGGGTGCCGTTCATTGTCCGCTGGACCGGTCACATTTCCCCGGGAGTCAGCGATGCCCTCGTCTGTCAGATTGATCTGGCAGCCACGCTGGCAGCGCTGGTGGACATCCCTCTCCAGCCCAAAGATGTTCCCGACAGTTTCAACCTCTTGCCCGCAATTCTCGGGAAATCTCCAACAGGACGGGAGTATGTGGTGCAGCAGGGAAACGACGGTCTGGCACTGAGGAGTGGTTCCTGGAAGTACATCCCTCCAGACAACCGTCAGGACATATCGAAAAGTGCGAAGTCGGACTCCCCAATCGCCCCTTTGTCAGAGCTTTATGATTTGAATTCTGATCCGGGGGAACGAATCAATCTGGCGGAGAAATTCCCTGAACTCGTGCAAATGTTACAGGTTCAACTGGAACTGATTCTTGCCGCTAACCGGACGCAATTTTGAATGCCTGTCAATGCGTACTATCGGCTAGTACTACAGTTCCACTTGTTGAAAAGCTCAATGTTTTGCACGTTATTATTAAGATGGAAACGGTCTTGGGAGGGCGAGGCTCCCGCCGAGCCGCAAACCAAAGGAACGCGTGACCTTTCATGCGGCTCAGCAGGAACTTCGCCCTCCCGCATGCCTGACCATCGTAAAATAAGAAAAACACAATCTGCAACTGTAGTACTAATACTACAGTTCCACTTTTTATGATTCGTGGATCTGGTGTATTTCTCTGTCGAAGAGGAAGGCGCGATGTCAGGGACGATCACGCAATGGGATTTGCTTTGGGTTTGCTATGGAACGACACGCAAAAATGTATCACATTGGGAACTGATGATTGACTGACGAAGAACGCACCATGAACTCCAGGATTCTTATTGCATCTTCATAGGTCGTCGAGTGGCCGCCATCTTTCCGGTGAATTAATAACACAGGATGATTGAGTTGTTGCAAGACATCTGCAAGACGTTGAGCACTCGCCGGAGGAACGACTGTGTCGTTCCCTCCCGTTGTGAGTCCAATGGGCATCGTAAGACGTTCCGGCCAGTATTCCGCACTCCGCTTTTTATATTCGTCTGGAATCTCTAGTTTCGTTCCACCGAATGAGCTTGCAATCGCCGGTTGAAAATTCTGAAACTCCAGATGATTTGCTGTAGGATTCATCGCTGCGACCCCGTTGATTAACTCAGGGTGGAGCGCAGCAAAAGTTAATGCCGAAGAACCACCCATCGATCCGCCGCAGAGAAAAACACGGTTGATCGTGTATTTTGCTTTGAGTTCCCTGATGATCTGAATGAGATCCGCTTCCGCCTGAGGCCCCATCCATGAGGTCTTCGCCCGATAGTCCGGCGATACGTAGATCATTCCATACCGTGATGCAATATCTCTGGCAGCGCGGCATTCGTCACGGGTGTTTTTAGCGAACTGCCAGCGGTCACTCCCATGCCCGTGGAGGGCGATCAGTAGATCCGGTGGTGATAAGGAGGCAACATCCGGTTCGATTAGAACGTAACGTTGTTCGGTTCCGTCAACCCTGGCGGCAAATGTCACGTCGACCAGTTCCGCCCCCCAGCTGATGGAACACAACCACAAACCGAACAAGACGCCCAATATCTGTCTGGAAATCATAGAATCTAATTCCGGTATTATTGCCATTGGGTTTGTTCTGCTACAAACTTCATGTCTGGTAGGGTGCATGGAGCGCAAGCGAAATGCACCACTCATTCACGTTCATGCTTATTTGATCGGGAAAAAGCCACGATGTCTGATTATCGTCGATGGTATCTTGAAGGAGGAACCTATTTCTTTACGGTAGTGACACAGGATCGCCAACCCCTTTTTGCCGATCCATATGCCAGAATGTTGTTACGACAGTCTGTGCGATCCGTTTTGCAATCACATCCGTTCAAAATCATCGCTATTGTTCTTTTGCCGGACCATTTACATACGATCTGGTCTTTGCCGCGAGGCGATCACGATTTTTCCACTCGTTGGCAGCGAATCAAAACTAGTTTCTCTTTTCAGTGGTTGAGATGCGGAGGAATGGAAACGGACGTTTCCGCTGCCCGAAAAAAACGGGGAGCAAGAGGGGTGTGGCAACGACGATTCTGGGAACATCTGATCCGCGATGAACGAGACCTTGAATCACATTTCGACTACATTCATTTCAATCCCGTCAAGCATGGTCTGGTACAGAATCCATGGGACTGGGAATGGTCATCATTTCGAAAATATCTCCGATTGGGACATTACCCAGCCGAATGGGGTCGAAACGAACCAGACCATATCCGTACGCTTGATTTGGAATGAAGCCAAACGATGGTGCATTTCGCTTGCGCTCCATGCACCCTACCTGGAATTCGTAGGGTGTATGTAGCACGAATCAGGCTCAAGGAAATGGTGCATTCCGTAACTCCCCATGAAAAACAAAGAGAGGTTTCCATTCTCGGGAGACCTTCGTGTGGAATGCACCACCTCTCCGGGAGTTACTTCATGCACCCTACGCTTACTGCTTGGAATCCAACTCAAAGCAAAGTTCCTCATTTCTACCGGTCGTAATCACAGTCGAAAGTTCCGATTTTGTATTGTATCTTGCAGGAAGATACTGTTCGGTTCCAGGTTCTCCATCCGGTCCAATCAGGCTCTCCGAGATCCTGTAACTGGTAATCGAAACATTCTTGGGACCCGTCGGCAGTTTTGCTTGAAATTTTCCCTTTGTAATTTCAGCACCAAATGCCGCACCGACTCCATCAGACGGCACAAACGCAATACTGCCATGTTCCAATGGTTGTCCGTTCCAATTCACCACTCCAGAAACCGAGAACAATGGTGGCCCATCAACCGACGGAGTGCATCCCACAACCATGGTCAGAATCGCGGTCATTGAAATCCGTTTCCAATCAAAGCAGGATCGCATTGTCATTTTGACCTCGTCGAGATTTCTATCTGTTCAGTGCTACCATTCGTTCTGATCTGCTAGCGGAAACGAAATCAGGTCAGAACTCCCCGACCAGCTCTCCCATGGCTCGAGTGCCCAGGGCATTAAAGGTACTGGTATTGATGTTCTGCGAGACAAAACGAACAGATCCATCTGCAAGAGTGATATGGGCTCCGCCCGTGTGCATACTTCGAGCAGAAAGATTCATCCCCGAAGACTGATTCGCTCTGGAGGGAGCTTGAGGCAATCGTTCCGCACATACTCCATATCCAGCGACATCGGGAATCATCGTGTTTGGCGGGTACAAAGCGCTAAACAGAACCGTCATATGCACACCGTTCCAGTACAATCCTCGCATATCTCTCCCATTTGTGTTGGGGCAACTCCCACCAGGCGGTTGAGTGCCACCGCTGACCGTCAGGATCTCTCCCATTAATATTGTGTTAGAAGCTCCATCAGTTACATCCCGTAATGCCGAGTTTGATCGGCAATGAAAAATCCCTTGGGGAGGATCACCTGCTGCATCCAGAGTTGTATATTGATTGCCCCAGGCCTGTGCCCCGGTGCACCCGGTGTAATTTCCGCAGAAGCCATTGCTGCCATGATCCTTATGGCCGGCAGACGGATCGGATGGACAAAGCATTGTTCTAACGACAACTTGCGTCAACCCAGGATCAGTTGTCCATGGGTAGACAGTACCGCCGTTTACCTGCGTTACGCTACTCGTCCATCGATTATAAAGAGGTCCTTGGTCAATATACGGAAGAATCATGGCGAAGAATGTTGCCCGATTCGTCGTGCCTGCTGCTGCCTCATATGGAGATCCATAACCATTAATCACATTAAACATTCCCGGCGGAAACACACGATGCGTATCATGGTAATTATGCATTGCCAGTCCCAACTGCTTGAGATTGTTTTTGCATTGCGCGCGGCGTGCAGCTTCCCGCGCCTGTTGCACCGCTGGAAGCAGTAGGGCAACCAGAATTGCGATAATGGCAATCACCACCAATAATTCAATTAATGTAAATCCATGCCTTGCTCGTAGTGAGAAGTGATTCATTAATCCGGCTCCTGAAAATGGGTAGAGAGATGACAATTCAGTTCAATATAGAAATCCAGTTTTGTTCAAACCTGAAGTGAAAAGCAGAGAATAAATTCTGCCAGAATAGCAGCGATCAATCGATCTTCTCTTCCAATAACCGCACCGCATCTTCCAGCGGTCCGGTGCGGAAGACTTCCAGAATGGCGCGATGTTCTTCATAAATTTCCATCATGCTTCGACAGCGACTTCGCTGCGTTCGACGGAAATGAGACCGGATTCGCCCCACCAGCAACTCCCAGATTGCAAGCAGGTCGGGCTGATCCAACCGCTGTAGCAGATGGCGATGAAAAGCGATGTCCATCTCAGCAATCATGTGCAAGTCGTCTGCTTCGCAAGCCCGTCGCATCTCTTCAAGAATCTGCTCCCATCGACGAAAATCATCAACGGTCAATTCATCAAACAATTCCTTGAGGGCAAAGACTTCCAGTGTTCGACGAATGGGAATAATCACAGCTCGAATTCCCTTGGGGGCTTCCGGGGCAACAACAGCCCCACAGTTGGGACGAGTTTCCAGCAATCCTTGCATGGCAAGTCGCTGAACCGCCTCTCGCACCGGCCCCCTTCCAACTCCAAATCTCTTTGATATTTGAGCTTCGGTCAGCCTTTCGCCTTCCGTAATACGACCTGTCAGAATGTCGCTTCGAATTCTCTCTGCAACATCAACAGCTCGAATCCCAATTTCCTCACCAGTTGACATATCTCCCCTCTCCTGCAGGGCTCGAGGTGTAACACGGGGCTCTTAACCGAGTCTTGCATATTTTGTAATCAACACACGCTTTATTGTCAACAAAAATCCGTTTTATGATTGACAAAAAACGAAAATTGTAAACAATCATCTTGTGATTGTGGGGAATCTGCACGATTCATGCGAGAGAGGCTTGCGGCCAAGGGAGCATGCGATGGGTGTTTTAAGTGGGCTTTCTTTCACCTCAGGTGAGACTGCTGCAAAAACCAGTCGGTCATTACTGGTAGCCGTTGTCGTAACCCAATTCCTGATTTTGCATGCATCTCCTGCTGATTGTTTCGATGCAATTTCCGCCAGTTCAGAAAGCGGTGAGGAGGACATTCGTTTCTTTGAGACCGCTGTTCGTCCGCTTTTGCACGAAGCCTGCGGAAAGTGCCATGGAGAAAAAACGCAATGGGCCAACTTACGGACCGATTCTCGTTCGGCATTGTTGAAAGGAGGGGATACCGGAGCGGCGATCATTCCCGGCGACCCCGACAACAGCTTGTTGATTCAGTCTGTCCGTCGAACCGGTGATTACGAGATGCCTCCGGACAAATCTCTCACCGGCGATCAGATTGCCATCCTTGAAAAGTGGGTGAAGATGGGGGCACCCTGGGGGCTGAAAGACGCTGCCGTCAAGGATTCTCGTGAAATAGAGTGGAGCACACACTGGGCATTCCAGCCGATTTCAAAGCCAATCCTGCCAGCCATTTCCGCCACAGACTGGACGCGCACCCCTGTCGATCAGTTCGTGTTGGCGAAGCTGGCGGAATCGGAATTAAAACCTTCCCCGGAAGCGGACCGTCGCACGCTGATTCGACGAGTTACATACGATCTGACAGGATTGCCTCCATCGCACGAAGAAGTTAAAGCATTCTTGGATGATTCTTCCCCGGACGCTTACGAAAAACTGGTCGACCGCCTTCTCGATTCCCCTCAATACGGAGAGCACTGGGCGCGGCACTGGCTTGACCTGGCCCGTTATGCGGATACGAAAGGCTATGTCTATGGCCGCGAAGAAAATCGGTTCGTTCATTCATGGATCTACCGCAACTGGGTTGCCCGAGCCTTTCAGGAAGATTTGCCTTACGACAAGTTTCTATTGCTTCAGATGGCTGCCGATCAAGTTGCTCCGAATGACCTGAATGCACAAGCGGCAATGGGCTTTCTGACCCTCAGTCGCCGGTTTCTTGGGAATTCTCATGACATCATTGATGACCGGATCGATGTCCTGGGACGCACGACAATGGGGCTGACAATCGGATGTGCACGCTGTCATGACCATAAGTATGATCCAATCCCAACGGCGGATTATTACTCTCTCTATGGAGTTCTCCAAAATAGTGCCGAGCAATATGTCCGGTTGACACCTGTAGCTTCGCCAGAAAGCGACAATGAGTTTGAAAAAGGATTACAGGAACGATTAGAAAATCTGCATAACGAAATACAAAAGCATTATGATATTGCGGCCGGTCGTGTCCGGGGAAAAGTGACCGACTATCTTATCGCCCAAACGGAACTGGAAAAATATCCGGATGTGAGCTTCAGCCAGATTTTAAGTGCTGGCGATATTATTCCTTCTTATGTTCATCGCTGGGAATCTTATTTGCGGCGATCCTGGAAGGAACAAGATCCCATTTTTCTTCCCTGGCATCAGTTTGCCGCGATTCCGAAGGATGAATTTGCTCAAAGATCGCCCGAAATTGTCAGGATGATTCAGACCGGAGATTTCCCCGCTCATCCCTTAGTGATTTCGCTCTTTGATTCCGCGCCTGCTTCAATGCGCGAGGTCGCGGAACGCTATGGACAACTTTTTGCCGGCGTTGAGAATGAATGGCAGACCCTGATTATCGCGTCAAAAGAAGAGAAGAAAGATCCCCCGACATCGCTGTCAGATGAGGACACAGAGGCGTTGCGGCAGGTGCTTTACGGACCGTTGAGTCCTTGTGCATTGCCGCAGGAAGACGGCATCGTGGGAACCGAGTTCTTCTTCGACACGGGAACGACGATCGCTCTCTGGGAGTTGCAAAAGAAGGTGGATCAATGGTTGATTGACCACCCGGAAGCGGCTCGATTTGCAGTCAGGATGATCGATCGGAATTTCATCCAGGAACCGCGCGTCTTTCGTCGCGGCAATCCGGCCACCAAGGGGGATGAAGTTCCCCGCCGTTTTCCGCTCGTCGTGGCCGGTGAAGATCGTCAGCCGTTTACGATCGGAAGCGGTCGACTGGAACTGGCACAGGGAATCGTCGCCCCAAACAACCCGTTGACGCCGCGGGTCTGGGTGAATCGGATCTGGCAGCATCACTTTGGGACCGGGATTGTTCCCACTCCGAGCGACTTTGGAATTCGGGCTCCCCGTCCTGAGCATCTGGAACTGCTCGACTGGCTCGCTCAGCGGCTAATGGAATCGGGATGGAGTACCAAGGCGATTCATCGGGAGATCCTGCTATCGTCGGCCTATCGGCAATCCGGCTCCGGTCCTGAAGATCCGCAGGTTCGTCAACGTGCCCAGGAGATTGATCCGGAAAATCATCTGATCTGGAAGAAGGACGCCCACCGGCTCACCATCGAGGAATTCCGTGATTCTCTTCTGGCGGTCACTGGTGAATTGAATTTGCAGTTGGGAGGACGAGGAGTTCAACTCTTCAACGGGGGTGAAGAGGCTCGACGAAGAACGTTATATGGTAACATCGATCGGGAAAAATTACCGAACGTCTATCGGATTTTTGATTTCGCAAACCCCGACCTCCACATTCCGGTCCGATCCGAGACTACCGTATCTCAGCAGGCGCTTTTCGCACTCAATCACCCGATGCTTGCTGAACGCGCGCAGGCGTTGAGAGGTCTTCTCTCCCAGGATCCGGAAGCTTCGGAAGCCGATCGAATCAGGCTACTCTTCGAAAAGGTTTTTCAACGTTTGCCCAGTCCAGAAGAATTCTCGGCAACAGCCGCTTTCCTGGCAACAACTGTCCAGAACTCTGTGCCCAAACCAACACCGAAGCAACTTGCATGGCAGTACGGCTATGGACGAGTCGATCTCTCTTCTGGAAAAGTCATGGACTTTGAACACCTTCCCTTTTTCACCGGAACAGCGTGGCAGGGAGGGACAAAGTGGCCTGACGAAAAACTGGGTTGGGCGCAACTCACCTCCACCGGAGGACACCCGGGAAACACGAATGACCGGGCCGTGATTCGCCGTTGGATTGCGCCGTCGGATCTTCAGATTTCGATTGAGTCCGAGATTCGTCACGACGTCGCCAAAGGAAATGGAATTCGAGGTTGGATCGTCTCGAGCCAGAGAGGAGTTCTGAACCAGTTTCAACTTCATAATAATGTCTTGAAGACTGATCTTTCCTCATTAACTGTTCGTGCCGGAGAAAGCATCGACTTTGTCGTGGACGTCAATGGAGAGCTTGGGTTCGATCAATTTGAATGGCTCCTGATTCTCCGTTCGCAGGAGTCTCAGGTCGCCGGAGATGACTCATTACGCGACTGGAATTCGAAACGGGATTTTACAGGACCGCTCGCAAATGCACTTGATCCATGGTCTCAACTGGCACAGGTTCTTCTGCTCTCAAATGAGTTTCTGTTTGTTCACTGACCGGGAGTAATGATTCATGACAATCTCAAACCATCTCCAGAACATGCTCACCCGCCGCGATCTGCTGACCCGTTGCGGCATGGGCATGGGAACACTGGGTCTGGCCGGCCTGATTGCAAATCCCGGAGAGACCATCGGTGCATCGAAACAGTTTTCAGAGAAACTGCCACACTTCCCAGGAAAAGTGAAGCGAGTGATTCACTTCTTCCTGAACGGAGGTCCTTCGCATGTCGACACATTCGACCCCAAACCGATGCTGAAGAAATATGAGGGGACAGCCCCTCCCGTTTCTCTGACCACGGAACGAAAGACCGGCGCGGCGTTTCCATCGCCATTTGAATTCAAGAAGCGCGGCGAAAGCGGAATCGAAGTCAGCGAACTCTTTGAGAAAACAGCCGAACATATCGATGACATTGCAGTCATTCGATCGATGACGGCACAGGTTCCCAATCATGAACCCTCATTGATGCTGATGAATTGTGGTGATTCGGTTCTTTCTCGGCCGAGTGTCGGGACCTGGGTGCTCTATGGACTGGGAAGTGAAAACGCAAATCTGCCGGGGTTCATTGCGATGTGCCCATCAGGAATGCCTGTGAAGGGGGGAGAGAACTGGCAGTCAGGCTTTTTGCCGGGTGCCTTTCAGGGAACATACATCGATTCAAAACACACTCAACTGGAGAAACTGATCGAGAATATCCGTAGTCCCCATGCGACGCGCGAGATCCAGCAGCGGCAACTGGATTTACTGGAGATGATGAATCGTCGCCATCTTGAGGAACATCAGGATCCTCGGCTCGAAGCAAGAATACAGTCGTTTGAACTCGTCTTCCGCATGCAGATGGAAGCGGCGGATGCATTCGACATTTCTCAGGAACCCAAACATATTCAAGAGTTGTATGGAGACGGAGTGCATGGACGACAAACACTCATCGCCAGACGATTGCTGGAGCGCGGGGTACGCTATCTCCAGCTCTGGCACGGAGCAGGACAACCCTGGGATAACCACGAAAACATCGAACCTCAGCATCGCAAACTTTCAGGGGAAATCGATGGTCCAATCGCCGCCTTGATCACAGATCTCAAACAGAGAGGATTGTTTGATGACACCCTGATTCTCTGGGGAGGCGAGTTTGGAAGAACGCCGACTGTGGAACTCGGCGGCAGTGGAAGTGTCAAGTATGGCCGCGACCATAATCATTACGGATTCACGGTCTGGATGGCCGGCGGGGGAGTTCGGGGAGGGACTGTCTACGGAGGAACGGATGACTTCGGATTTAAAGCCGTCGATCGGCCCGCAAGTGTCCATGATTTTCATGCGACGATTCTGCATCTCCTTGGTTTTGATCACGAAAAATTGACCTATCGATATGCCGGACGGGATTTCCGTTTAACGGATGTTCATGGACACGTACTCCATGACATATTGGCATAACGCCATTCCGAGATGATCTATTTCTCTTGCAAAGGTTCGATGAATGTCTCGTGAGATTGTTCGCCCATCTCAACTCGATCTTGATTCCCCCGGTCGTCGCGACTACTGGGTGGCACTGGAGCATGACAGCATTTGGGGAGATCACTTGATTCCCCTTACCGTCTGGGTTGGCCCTGAGGCAAAGCCGGGAGAAGGCCTGGTCGCGTTCGGTTCGAATCACGGAAATGAGTATGAAGGTCCGTGCGTCCTCAAAGGACTCACTCGAGAGATTTCATCAGAGAAGGTTCGAGGTCGAATTCTCTTCATTCCCGTGTTGAATCCATCCGCTTTCAAGGCTGGAACCCGGGAGACCAATCGCCTGGATGACGGTGTGAACCTGAATCGGGCTTTCGTGGATGGAGCCGGTAAAACCCCATCACTCTCAGGGATTACACACCGGATTGCCGCGTTTGTTCGTGAGTCGATTTGGCCGCATGTCCATATCGTGATTGATCTGCACTCTGGAGGGAATGTGGCCCGGTTTTCTCACTGTGCCAGTTTCCACCCGGTGGAAGACCCGGTTCTCTCGGCCAAAATAGAAGAGACAGCCCGCTGGTTCGGTGTTCCCAGCATCATGGTTTACCAGAACCAGACTCCCGGCCTGCTGCCCAGTGAAGCGGAACGTCTCGGAAAAATTACTGTCGGAACTGAACTGGGCTGGGGATGTGCCGTTGATCCGAAAGGAGTCCGTTATGGCCGACAGGGAGTTCTGGCCGCACTGATTCGAAACAACCTTCTTGATGGCACCATCGAACCGATTGCTCACCATGCGGACGGAACCCAGCGGAAACTGGAAATGGTCGATCGGGACTGTTTCACTCCCGCTCCGTTCGATGGCCATTATGAACCGCTTCTGGAATGTGGTTCCCCCGTCAGAAAAGGAGACATCGTCGGACTTCTCCATGACTTTGATCATATTGACATGGAACCATGGCCCGTGAAAGCGGGAGTGGACGGTGTCGTCTTGGCGCAAGCATGGGTCGCTCCGGTTCCGCGCGGTCAACATATCGTCGTCGTAGGGAAGGTGATTCGATAAAAATTAACATTGTTTAAAATTCATTTTACTACATAAAAAAAAGACTAAAAATCCTCCATTATCAGATCCCGCCACATAAATCATCCCCCGGATTCCAATGAAAATCACTCAAGTTGTCTGCCAGATTCTTCGTATTAAAAATGTTGAGAGCAAAACCGCCAGCAGTCAGGATTCCGTCCTGATTCGCATTCGGACCGATAACGGTCTGGAAGGAATCGGAGAAGCGGACTCCTCCCCGGAGATGGTCAAAGCGGTGATCGATGCTCCCTTCAGTCATAATGTCGCCACTGGTCTGCGCCAGCTTCTGATTGGTGAAAACCCGCTGGAAACAGACCGTCTCTGGGAAAAGATGTATCGACGAACGATGTACTGCGGCCGCCGGTCCACGACAATCACTGCCATGGCCGCGATCGACATGGCACTGTGGGATCTCAAAGGGAAACATTTCGGAGAACCAATCCACCGTCTACTGGGAGGCAAGAAGCATGACCGCATCATGGCCTATGCGTCGATTCTATTCGGCAAGAATG
This sequence comes from Planctomicrobium sp., assembly GCA_035556335.1. Classification (GTDB taxonomy): domain Bacteria; phylum Planctomycetota; class Planctomycetia; order Planctomycetales; family Planctomycetaceae; genus Planctomicrobium. The sequence goes on from DATMFC010000109.1 coordinate 19,754, forward strand.
GCGATGAAACCAGAAAAATTGGCGAGCGCTGGCGGGAGTATGGTTACCGGGCTGTCAAATTCGGCTGGGAGCCGATGGGGGAAAGTGAGGCTGTTGATCGTGATCTTGTTCTTGGGGCACGAAAAGGATTGGGAGACGATGCCACTCTGCTGATTGATGCCGGATGTGTCTGGGATGCCAGAACGGCTCTCGAACGAGCCAAGGCATTTGAAGAACAGCGAATCGGCTGGCTGGAAGAACCTCTCCACCCCGATGACTATGAAGGCTATCGCTGGTTGCGGGATCGTTCCCCGGTTCCGATCGCATCTGGCGAAGAAGAATGTGGACGACAGGCATTCCGTCCGCTGATTGATGGGCGATGTCTTGACATCTATCAAGTCGACTTGTCTCGCAACGGGTTCAGTGAGTCAAACTACATTCGACAACGGGTTGAAGAAATCGGCGCCCGACTCTGCAATCACTGCTATACCAGCCCGGTCACCGTGGCGGCCAGCATTCACTGGCTCAGCACATGCAAGGATGCGTTCATCTTCGAGGACTGCGTTGAAGATTCCCCATTGCGGCATGAACTGACTCATGAAAAGATTCAGGCGGTCGATGGCTGGATTTCCCCTCCCGACCGGCCGGGCCTTGGTGTGACATTGAATGAAGATTTCGTCAAATCAACGCTCATTGCGGAATCGGTCTGAGAGCCTGTCTTCAAAATGGAAGGGCAAAGCTGCTGCCGAGCAGAATTGCTTCCAGGTTTGTTCTGACAGAGAGAAAAGTGGATAGGAACAGAAGGGTTAGGAACCAGGGAATGCAATGAATTCGAATCCCCTAACTTCTAATCCCTGTTTCTGATCCCCTTGCATTCATGTGGACAGACCTGGAAATTCTATAACTGCTTAATTGACACTGACACTTGCAATGGCGAACTGAATGTCGGAACCAGTCACCCTTGATGATGCCAGGCCAGTCGAGTGTGCGACTTTGCCGCAGGCCCGCTACATGGTTCTGGCTTTCGTTTGCAGCCTGTCAATGATCACCTATCTCGACCGGGTGTGCTTCGGAGTCGCGGCCCCTCAGATTGCCGCGGATTTGAATCTGGCCAGTGTGGCGGATCTGAAATGGGCGTTTACCGCGTTTGCCATTGCTTATGCGATTTTCGAAGTCCCAACCGGTTGGCTGGGGGACCGCCTGGGACCACGATCGATGTTGACTCGCATCGTTCTCTGGTGGTCCGCCTGCACGGCACTGACCGGACTCGTCGGGCTGGAGTATGCGGGGTGGACCTTTGGCGGACTGGGGGCATTGATCCTGTTGCGGTTTCTCTTCGGAGCAGGCGAAGCGGGAGCTTACCCGAACATCACACGGGTCATTTATAATTGGTTTCCACCACATCAATGGGAGATGGCACAGGGGTATGTCTGGATGTCCGGGCGACTGATGGGAGGAATCACTCCGTTTCTCTGGGCCATCCTTGTGACAGGAACCGGTAACACCAGTCCCCTGGTGAGTTGGCGCGAAGCATTTTTAATCTTCGGTGTCATTGGGGTGATCTGGTGCCTGCTCTTCAGAATGCTCTTTCAGAACCTTCCCCCCTCGACTGCGAGCAAAGATCCACTCGCTCATGAACAGTCCCATTCACATGACAATGTCCCATGGAAATGGTTGCTGACGAACCGGGAGCTGATCCTTTTATGTCTTGCTTATTCATTATTAAACTATGGATGGGCATTTAATATCACGTATCTTCCTGCTTATCTACAGCAGCGATTTTCCGGTGCAGCTTCTCCGGCGATCATTGCCATCTATGCCGGGGCTCCGCTGTGGATTGGAGCACTCGGATGTTTGAGTGGCGGCTATTGCGTTTCCTGGATGGATCGCTGGTTAAAGAACAGGCGGCTGTCCCGTAAGCTGCTGGGAATGACTGCCATGCTGGGATGTGCTCTCTGCTGGGCCATCGCCAGTCAGGCCGACAACTTACACTTGTTTTGCTGGAGTGTGGCTTCGGCTGCGTTTTGCGTGGATCTGACGCTCGGCTCCGCCTGGGCCACTTGCCAGGATATCGGACGAAAACACACCGCTGTCGCCGCGGCTCTGATGAACACCATCGGTACAATGGGAGCCGCTCTTGCCGTCTGGCTGACAGGAACTCTGGTCCAGCAAGCCGTCTCTCAACGGGCAGTGCTGGAGAATCTCCCGGTCTCCTCACTTTCAGAATCCATACGAGATGAGGCGGCGATCCAAGGATTCCAGTATGTTTTTGTGACCTACTTGTGTGTCTATCTTGCAGCGGCCCTCTGCTGGCTGCTGATGCGTCCGACACGCGACATATAAAAGCAATCCCACCTCTCCTCTCTTCATCCTGTCGAAATCATCTGCCGAAGTCGCCCGGAAGATGTCTGGATTCGTTTCCGACGGCAACTTGTCATTATGCCCCTGCCTTTTTAACGGGTCATAATCTCAGGGGTGCGGCAGTCAGGCGGCGAATCCCTTCGGCGGTGACAACATAGGCTTGTTCCAGTCGAATCCCCGTATGAAGTTCCGGAGCGTAAAGCCCGGGTTCCGCGGTGAAAACGTCTCCTTCCTGGAAGTCATCATCCCAATAATCATTCAAATGCGGAGCTTCATGCGGAAACAGCCCGATTCCGTGTCCCAAATGATGAAAGAACGTTCCGGGAATCACTTCATCCAGTATTTCTCTCGCCTGCCGATAAAGTTCGCAAGCGGAAACCCCAGGACGAACGGTCCCTTCCACAAAGTCTAAAACCTGCACGATGGCAGACCATGCACGAAGCTGCTGATCAGTGGGGGAATGATCAACGCTCAAGGTGCGACAACTGTCTGAATAGTAGCCTCGATACGAGACACCCAGATCAAGAATGTAGAGCTCCCCTTTCTGGACTGGCCGGGGACGCGGAGGGCCGCCGGGTGAGTTGCACTGAAAATCATTGCCAATTGCCAGCAACGGCTCTCCCGCCACATTGACCGCCACGGCATGAAGTTGATTGAACACCTCCAACTCCGTGATGCCGGGGGAGATAATTTCCCGGGCTCGCTGATACATCGCCTCCGTGCAGTCAAAGGCGCGCTGAATCATGGCCAGTTCGTCCACGTCCTTGCGACGTCGCAACATCCAGAGATCTGGTTCAAGATCAAAGACATGAGGATGCGTTTCGAGCCACGGCACCTTCAGCGCCGGATTGACAGACGCCTCAATTCCCATCCTCTGGCCATCGGTTCTGGATAAGACGTGAGGCCAGACCACGTCCAAGGCTGCGGAAAGTTGATCCTGACGCAGGGTGCATTGCCACTGAGCATCAAACGTGACGATCTCCGACGCGACACCCTGATCGGATATCTGTCTGGGAACAGCCAGAACCGTTTGACCATTCGGAAAGAGGGCGACCGCCGCCTGAAAGACATGAGGAGGACGAAACCCGGTGAAATACTGGACGTGTTCAGGGCGGACCAGGAGGGCGAAGTCCACGTCACGTTGAGAAAGAATGTTTCCCAGCCGTTTCTGGCGTTCAAGACAGAATTCCGGATTCAGTGTGAGTGACCGTTGGTCCATGAGAGGAGATTCCGAAGACGAGCCTGTGACAATGATGTTTGACCAAGATCAAAGCACCCCGAATCGGGCGTACGCTTCCGTTGCCAGCATGCCGTTGCGAATGGCTTCCCGCACCCGGTTTTCTTCCGTAACTTTCTTTCGGGCGAACTCAAGCACCTCCTGCTCAATCGCCTGAGGCACGAACACGATCCCGTCTTCGTCGGCGACGACCAGATCTCCTGAATGAACCACCACTCCGCAGATTTCCACCGGAACATCATAATCCAGGACCCGCTGCCGGTTCTGACTGTCCAGGGGACAGGTTCCCAGGGCATAGACGGGAAAATCGTAGGATCTCATCCGGGCGAGATCGCGTACTGCTCCTTCCGCAACCACCCCGCGACACCCCCGATTCAAGGCTGCCGTTGTCAGCAGTTCCCCCCAGATCCCGGAACGCATGGAACCGGAAGCTGCCGCAATCACGACATCCCCCTCGTTCAGCGAGTCCACCGCCTGCAATTCCTTGGCGTAAGGCTCAGGATCTTTGTGAAACAGGTCTCCCCATAATGTGGTGCGACATCGGCCGATCAATGCCCGACGGACCGTCAACGGGGCCAGTCCCGGTGTGGCGCATTGCCCACCATAACCGAGCGTATCCAACGCGTCACTGACCACCGCAGAATGCAAATCACTGACATCAAACTGAATCATTTCGAAATCTCCAGAACCTGTTTTGGAAACACCTTCATATTAATAATGTGCACAAAATTTAGAAGAACAGATAATAAAGAATCCTCAAATTTTCCCAGCCACATCGGAAAACACCCATCTCGAATTCGCAAAACTGAAGACAAGAAAGGCTTTTTCCGTCAGTGTTTATTGAAATTCAAGGAAAAATTCGATTAAATTTTTACTGATGCACTATTGACTTTGTACACATTTTCATGCAAAATCATCTTCATGATCACTTTGTCGTCCCAAAATGGAAAACAGCACTCCAACCGCAGCAACGAGCGTTGCTATGAGATCCTGCGGCGAATGCTGATTTGCGGTCAGATTCCCCCAGGGACACGACTGCGAGAGGTCGAGTGGTCAGAGAAACTGGGAGTTCAACGAGCGGCTCTTCGTGAGGCGATGGTTTTGCTCGTTCACGACGGTTTACTCCTGCGTCGCCCCAGCGGAGGATTCTTCACTCCGCGTCTGGATGAGATTGATACCGACTGTATTGTAGACGCACGAATCGTATTGGAAGTCGGGGGTGTGAAGCTCACCTGTCAGCGAAATCTTCCCTCTGCGGCATTTCAGCCGGTGGAAAATGTCTGCGACATGATGGAGCGATGCCATGAGGCCGGAATGGCTTCCGGGTTTGCAGAAGCGGACTTTCTCTTTCATCAAAAGTTGCTGGAACTTTCCGGCAACTCTTCACTGATACAAATGTTTTCTCACTCCGCCCAGTTGATTTTTGTCGTCGCTCCCGTGACCGGGGAACAGCGGCGGCAGGCAGAGTTAAGCACAATTCGTGATCATCGAAATATTTTAAGCCTGGTGCAGGCTGGAGACGCGGATCAAGCCATTGCCAGCCTGGAAAAACATCTTCTGGCAACGAAAGCTGGCCTGAAGGCGATTCGTTAACACAGCGTTCAGTGGATTTGGTTCAGAAGATAACTGCTTTGATTGGAAATTTCATGAGTGCTGCGGTGCTTGCTTCTGGCAGCAGTATTTCACCCTTCATTAGGCATTTTACTTCGGGAGTCTTCCCAGATGTCCAACTGTTTCCTTGTCTTCAGGCGATCGTATCGCGCCTTCACGCTGATTGAACTACTGGTTGTCATCGCCATTATCGCAATTTTGGTTGCATTACTGCTCCCAGCTGTTCAGCAGGCCCGGGAAGCGGCACGGCGATCGTCATGTAAAAATAATTTCAAGCAGGTCGGATTGGCACTTCATAATTATCATGACACGCACCGAGTGTTTCCTATGGGGTCGGGTCTTGGCGGTGGCAGTTGCGTTCCCCGATTTACTCCTCCAACAGGAGCTGCTCCTCATGTCCTTTCGTGGGGAGTCCATATTCTCCCGTTCCTTGAACAATCGACTCGATACAGCAATGTGAACTTCAATACGGTTCTGACCACCAGCGGAATTTCTAACTTTGATCCAAGTACCGCCCTCGGTCCGATTTCGACATTTCTTTGTCCAAGCAATCCTCAGTCGGCAGCATTGATCGGTGGTCTGACCGGGAATGCTCCTGACGGATTGGTTCCCAGAACCGACATCGGAGGAGTCGCTGATTCCGTCAACTGGAGATGCCGGCTGGCAAATGGCACTGTAGACGTCCGCCCGACAGGAGTTGGTGATGGTGTCCTGTTTAATATCTCGAAGATCTCACTCGCCTTGGTCACCGATGGGACCAGCAACACACTGATGGCTGGAGAAATCACCGGGAATCCCAACAACAATCAGGGAAACAGCTACGTGATGTATGACGTCTTCGACACGTCCGGGGGGATCAATGGCTCCGCTACTGTTCCCGGCGGAGGCGCATGGGGTTTTCGTCCTCAAGGATTTTCCAGCTTTCATGTGGGTGGTGCTCATTTCGTTCTCTGCGACGGATCGGTTCGGTTTCTATCCGAAAACCTCGATCAGGGGATACTTACCGGTCTGACCACACGTGAGGGAGCTGAGGCGGTCGGCGCATTCTAGGACAGCATTAAGGTTTCTGTTTCTATATTGCTGATCGATCTCGAGTGAGGTGCCGCATGACTGTGCAATGGAGAATCATGCTGTGTTGTTCCATCCTGGGCATATCTGCCGGTTGTGGGGGATTCGGCAGTCAGGATGCGCCTGCGCGTCGAATTGTGGAGGGGATGGTGACATATGGTGCTGTACCACTTGAGTCTGGCGAAATTCGCTTTTTCCCAGAGCCAAGTGGTCCAGTTGCCAGTGCGATGATTAAAGATGGAAAGTATCGCGTCACCAATAAGGGAGGCGTTCCCATCGGTGCAGTTCGAGTTGAAATTACAAGTGCGGCCGACACCTCCAAATTGAGTGAAGACGACATTCTTTCAGGACAGGATACTTCTTCCGTTGTGACTTCCTCTGGCGTAGTCATTCCTGCCAGGTATAACACTGAAACCACGCTGAAGGACGCCATCCCCCGAGGATATAATCCGCATATTATCAACTATGAATTAACCAGATGACATACGATGTTATCTACTTCAGGAATGATTGATGTCATCAACATTAAAGTCGTTGCTAACCACATTGTTTTCTGCACATGGGCGAATGCTCATCTGGAGCGTCTTTGCATTCTGGTTTCCCGTGATGGTTCTGTCAGCGGAACTGCTTTCTTCGTCGGGGAAGGTTCAGGCGGAATCCATATCGCTCGATCAACTGCGTGCTGCCCGCAAGCAGGCGGCTCAGCGCGAGCGGCGTGTGATCTTCAACAACGATGGCAATGAGCCAATCTATCTGTGCCGGGACACCACCCCCGAAGAACTGCTTCGGCACCGTACCGCACCGCTCGCCGGGACACACGTTGACACAATCTTCTACTGCACCTGGAGCAGTGGCTTCGGGATGTTTACGCATGACACCAAGATCGGACACGTCTTTAACACTAAGGAAGATCTGTTCTCCAAGAATATCATTGACAAAATGCTGGCTGCGGGAACCGATCCACTTCGGGTCATGGTTGACTTTGGCAAGCAGAACAATATCGAAATCTTCTGGTCGTTCCGTTTGAATGACACGCACGATGCTGGGCTGTCTGGTTACGGTCCGGTGATGTTGCGGGCAAATCCTCTCAAGTTGGAACACCCGGAATGGCTGATCGGCACGCCGAAGCAACGGCCGAAGTATGGCGGTTGGAGTGCGGTTGATTTCACTCGCCTGGAAATTCGTGATCTGGCAGTCAAGTATGTCGAAGAGGTGTGTCGGAACTACAACGTCGACGGGATTGAGATTGATTTCTTCCGTCATCCGGTCTTTTTCAAACGAGCCGCCCAGACAGGCACGCCTTGCAACGATGAAGAACGAAGACTGATGACGGAGATGATTCGCCGCGTGCGCACGGTCACTGAAGTTGAAGGACAGAAACGGAACCGGCCCATTCTATTTGGTGTTCGGATTCCCGATTCCGTCGCGTATTGCCGCGACATCGGGTTAGACGTCGAGGCATGGCTCCGTGACGACCTGGTCGATCTGTTGGCAGTCTCCGGCTATTTTCAGCTCAATAACTGGGAGACCTCGGTAGCACTGGGCCGCAAGTACAGTGTCCCTGTTTATCCTTCGCTGGACGAATCCCGGGTACGTGACGATGCTGCGAAGAAGCTGCGGATGAGTGTCTCGTCATATCGCGGCCGGGCACTTGCGGCCCGGCAAGCAGGAATGGATGGGGTGTATCTGTTCAACGCCTTCAATCCTCATGATCCGATCTGGCGGGAACTTGGGGATCCCGAAATGTTGCAGAAGCTCGATCAGGACTACTTCGCCAGTATCCGAGGGGTCGGGGCTGCCGCAGGAGGGACGTTACCACATCGCGATTACCAGCACGCTCCGACCTTGAATCCGAAAAATCCTCTTTTGATCAAGCCCGGAAAGCCAGCAGAGGTCGAGTTTCCGTTCGCCTGTCAATTGGACAGGGCTGCGTCGGAGGCTGTGCCCAAAATTTCGTTACGTTTGCAATTCGATAATGCCAATGCCAGCAATCTTAATGTCGCTTTAAATGGCGAACTATTAGAGATGCCTCAGCAAGTCAACAATTGGCTTGAATTCTCATTACAACCCGCCCAGCTCACACCAGGTACGAATCATGTCAAAGTTACTCTGAACGACTCTGCAGGCCAGATCAATTGGACCGATTTACATTGCACGGTGCGCTGGCCACAAGAGTCCCATCAATCTCTGACGAAGTAATTTTGGATAATGAAAACGACGACTCCACATCACACGATGATCGGCAATCAGAGTGGTCCCCGGTTGTTGATCCTCGCCGGAGTTCATGGAGATGAATACGAACCGATCGCAGCGGTTCGTCAATTGCTGAAGACTATCGATGCCGAACGCCTTTCCGGTCAGGTGACGCTCGTGCCGGTTGTGAACCATCCGGCATTTCAGCGGGTGTCACGAACCGGACCGGATCAACTCGATCTGGCAAGAACCATGCCCGGCCGGGAAGACGGATCGATCACAGAACAGATTGCCTGGGAAACGGCAAAGCTGATACATGACTGCGACTATTTAATTGATCTGCATACCGGAGGATTGGCGATGCAAATCAGTCCTCTCTCCGGATATCTGCTTCATGAAGATCCGAACGTGTTGAATCTTCAACGTCGAATGGCGACAGCTTTTAATTTGCCGATTATCTGGGGAACAAGTCCGAAGTTAAATGGTCGCACATTATCCATTGCGCGTGACGCCAATATTCCTGCCATTTATGCGGAATGGGGAGGTGGGACGGGATGCGATCCCCAGGGAGTCAGCGATTATGTAAACGGCTGTCTGAATGTGATGCGGGAACTCAACATGATCCACCATCCACAGCCAGAAAATCAGGCGCGGTGCCGTGTCGAAGACCATCGTTATGAAAGCGGCATCTTTCAGAAGAATTATCCCGCCCCCCATGCCGGATTTTTTGAACCTGTCGTCACACTCAATGACCATGTTCAACCCGGCGATATTCTGGGTTGGGTTCATTCGGTCGCTGAAGATCGTTCAACGGCCGTTCGTTCCGTACATCAGGGGATTGTCATCTTATTAAGAGTCATTCCCTCCGTAAATCCAGGAGACTGTTTATCAACAGTTCTGGAAGCGGATGGTGACGGGGAATTCCATTATGAATGAACGTCCCGTCGCCTTTATTACCGGCGCCTCGCGAGGTATCGGTGCGGAAACCGCGAGAGAGTTCGCCAGGCACGGTTACGATTGTGTTCTCGTCGCTGATGAATCAGACCGTCTGGATGAAGTTGCGTTCAGTTTAAAAGCGCTGGACGCAAAAACACTTATCTGTCATGGCGATTTATATGACCTCGACTTTGCCCGGCATTCAGTTGAACGCTGTCAGGAACAATGGGGGAGAATCGACGTTCTGGTGAATAATGCTGCGTGGCGAGAGATTGTCACGATGCGCCGTATCGAGCTTTCTTCCTGGGAGAAGACATTACGGATCTGCCTGACAGTTCCGGCCTTTCTGGCGAGATGGTGTGCGGAAGTGATGGAACCAACGGGGCGAGGAGTCATTCTAAACGTCTCCAGTATTCAGTCACGGTTTACTAGTGGGATCAGTCCTGCCTATATCGCCGCGAAAGGAGGACTTGACTCATTAACATATGAACTTGCCGCTCTTTATGGGGCAGCAGGAATTCGTGTTCTGAGCGTGAATCCCGGGGCTATCGACACCGATCTCAGCAAAAATCATGGATCGATAAAGAGTGACGAATCGCTGAGAAATTACGTCGAAGGGATGATTCCCTTAGGACGCTATGGAAATCCTGAAGAAATTGCGAAAACATTAATAATGCTGGCCAGTGATTCCGCCAGTTATCTCACCGGAACCTGCATTGAAATCGACGGAGGCTGGTCTCATCAGTGCACTCCTTATGCGCTAAAACAGATGCAGATGCCTGAGGAGTTTATGAAATCAAGAAAGCCATTGACTGATGTTTGAGTCGCTCTCACTGGGAGAAGGAATGACGCCGGTGGTTCGGTCCCGTCGAATCGGACCGGCAGCGGGTCTGGAGAATCTGTACTTCAAGCTGGAGTCATTGAATCCGACGGGATCGTATAAGGACCGCTTTGCCGCTGCTGCCGTCAACGCGATGTTGAAATCGGGGAAGCGAAGAGTTGTCGCCTCGTCGAGTGGAAACGCCGGAGCAGCATTGGCGGCTTATTGTGCGGCGGCAGGAATCGTATGTCAGATCGCGGTTGTCGCAGGTGCTCCGGAAGGAAAGCTGAAGCAGATGCTGGCGTATGGCGCACAACTTTGGAGGATTCAGGATTTTGGTTTTGATCCTCAAGTGACGGAACGGGTCATCGAATACCTGACGTTTCTCGGTCGGGCTCCCGACACGGAACTCCAGATTTCCGCATATCAGCATAGCCCTGTCGGCATGGCGGGAGTGGAATCGATTAGCATCGAACTTATTGAACAAATGTCGTTCATAAAAAAACAAATTGACCATGTTTTTGTCTGCTCCGGTGGAGGCGGACTGCTTCTCGCAGTCGCCAGAGGATTTCAAAAAATAATTCATTCCGGGTCATTAAAAAATGGTCCTCGAATCCACTGTGTGCAACCCGAAGGAAATAACACGATTGCCGGACCGCTCAAACAAGGAGCGGCAACCGCGAGTCCTTGTGAGCGCTCCACGACCGAAATCACCGGGCTCCAGGTGCCGAGTGTGATTGATGGCCATGAGGTCGTCACGGCCTGCCGTTTTTCTGGAGGAACGGGATTCCTGGTGGATGACGAGACCGTTTATCAATTGCAGGCCCGCCTGGCCCGGGAAGAAGGAATTTTCTGTGAGCCTGCCGCAGCGGTTCCCTTGGCCGGTGCACTCCAAGCCAGAAAACAGGGATTCATTGCCTCGGAAGAAACGGTCATCTGTCTCGTGACGGGGACCGGGTTTAAAGATCCCCACGCAGTCGACCGAATGCTTCCTGGAAGTGAGTGCCCCACGGTCACGCTGGAGGAATTCCAGCGTCAAACCACCTGATTCATATTGTTTATTTTAGAATAAAGGACATGTCTATGGCAGCCGCCCGAATGATTACTGCGTTATGTACCCCGCTCACTGATAATGAACAGCTTCACCAGGAAGGTTTAGAACGTCATATTCAGGATCAGCTTCAGCATGGGATTGACGGCCTGCTGGTCGGCGGAACGATGGGAGCAATGCAGCTTCTGACGGATTCCACCTATCTTGATCTGGTTCGTGACAGCGTTCAATTCAATGCGGGTCAGGCGGAACTGCTGATTGGAGTCGGGGACACCAGTTTCGTTCGTACCCGGGAGCGAATCCGAATGGTTGAAGATCTCGAGATTGACGGGATCGTGATTATCTCCCCATTCTTCTTTAATTTCAGTCAGCAGGATCTGATTCATTATTTTCAGTCTCTGGCAGACCTGAGTTCCAAACCGGTTTTTCTTTATGACCTGCCCGGAACGACAGGGACGAAGCTGGAAGTCGAGACCGTTCTGACACTGCTGCGTCATCCAAATATCGCCGGTATTAAATGCTCCGACCATTTTACATCGACTCGACCGATTCTGGATGCGATCGGAGATCAGAAACGGGTAATTGTGGCACAACCGACGTTGCTGGACGTGCTCTTACGGTCCGGAGTTGAAGAGCACCTGGACGGCGTGTTCGGTCTGGTTCCCCCCTGGATCGAGCAGATGAAGTCGGCAACCCAGACGAAGAACTGGCATGAGTTGAGTGATCTTCAACGTGATCTGTCGGAACTCCTGAAGTTCCTGCTGGAGTTTCCGGCTCCCGTTCTGTCGGCCGCCAACGAAGTGCTTCGATTACGCGGCATTCCGGGAAAGATCGCCCCTGCCCCGATGCCGCGCCTGACTCCGGAACAACAGGAGGAGTTCGCCGGCGCGGCGATCATTCAAAAGGCCATTCGACAACCGCCTGCGTTCGTGTCGAAGAATTAAGAACCTCTAACAAAACTGACCCTGATCCGCTCGCGGAAAGGAAATATTCATCGTTCGAGAGGTTTTGTTCGCGGCTCTAAGTACCGACTTTCCACTTTCCCACTGAAGAAGCCCCCTGAATTTCCCGAAAGGCTCCTCTCATGTCTGGACTGCGTTCCATGCTTCTCGTCACTACATTTCTCGTTGCGACAGATGTTGCATTTGCTCAGACGCCCGCCGCTCCGCAAAAGGAGTCTGACCCCATTCAGAAGAGATGTCTCGAAATTCTGAAATCGGCAATCAACAGCCAGGAGTTCTGGCCCTCCATGCACGCGGCGGAAGCCCTGACATTGGCCGGTCACGATTCTCTTGTACGCGACGCACTCCGTCCTCGCCTGGAAACCGTCACCGACGCCCGGCAGCGCTGCGGGGTTGCCCGTGAACTCGTTCGGGCGGGGGAACGAGAGCACGCACGAATTCTATTCGAAGTCTTAGCAAGTTCAGATCCCTATGGTCATGTTCATGCCTGTGAATCCCTGTTTAAAGTGCAGGAGACCGGCGACGGAGTGTTGCTGAGAGAGGCCATGCAAGACCAATCTTCCTCAGTGAAAGCGCTCATGGCGGCTGCGGCTCTTGCACAAGCAGGAAATGTAACTGCCATGAGCTTCATTCGGCAGGAACTGGATCAGCCGACATCTCGTCATAGCTGGGTGGCTGCCTGGATTCTGGGGATGATCGGAGACCAGCAGGATCTTCCGGCCCTGCGAAGCGGATTGATTCATCAGAAGACACCTCAGGATCGGTCCCATTTTGAACATGCGTTAGCTCTATTGGGAGATGCAGATGGTCGGAAGTTCCTGTTGAGCAATCTCAAACAGGACGATTCCGTCATTCGTGCTGATGCGGCTTACAGTGCCGGGAGTGTTACGGCAAGGAAGCAACTCATTGCATTGCTCGATGATGACCATCTGGACGTGACCGTTCGTGCCGCTCAGGGACTGCTCACACTGGAACAATCCAAACCTTCGGCAACCCCCAGGTTAATGGCCGTAGTTACTGAGAATAAGCCATCCGCGACCGGTCTTCTCGTTCCGGAAACGACACTCACGCTGGCTCCCGCTCCCGGCAATTCCCGGAACAGTGAAGGGGATTTTATTCAGACTCGGGATGGCCGTCTGCTGTTCATTTATTCCCACTTCGGACAAGGAACCGGCGGCGATCATGATGTCGCCGAACTGCGTGAACGTGTCTCGCTGGACGGTGGCAAAACCTGGTTGAATGAAGAACGTACGGTGGTCAAGCCGAATTCGGGGCTCAATGTCATGTCGGTTTCCCTGTTGCGGCTGCAATCAGGGGAAATGGCGTTGTTCTACCTGGCAAAAGTTTCCCTTTCGGACTGTCGTCCACAGATGCGTCTTTCGACCGACGAAGGGCAGACCTGGGGAGAACCGATTCGATGTATTACAGATGAAGTCGACTACTATGTGCTGAATAACAATCGTGCCATTCAGCTGAAGTCGGGAAGATTAGTCTTGCCGGTTTGTCGGCATCGTGCATTAGAAGCGAATAAGCGGGACTGGCAGGGCGAGCTAATTTCCTATTTATCAGATGATAAAGGACAGACATGGCGTCGCAGTAAATCAACGCTGACTGCAAAAGACGATACCGGCAAGCGATTATTTGTTCAGGAGCCGGGAGTCATCGAACTGAACGACAGCCGGATCGTGATGTTCTCCCGGTCAGACTCCGGAAGTCAGATGCTGTCTTATTCCTCGGATGGGGGAGACACCTGGAGTAATCCACAGCCCTCGAACATCATTTCACCGCTGTCTCCCGCAAGTATTGCCCGAATTCCGCAGACCGGAGACCTGCTGCTTGTCTGGAATAATCATGAAGCGATCTCGCCCCAACTCAAAGGGAAGCGGACACCGTTCACCGTGGCCGTTTCGCAGGACGAAGGGAAGACCTGGCGGCATGTGAAGGATCTCGAGACCAATCCGCATGGATGGTATTGCTATACGGCCATTGAATTCGTCGGAGAGACCGTCCTTCTCGGACACTGTGCCGGGGACCGGAGAACCGACAATGGACTGAGCATCACCAAGGTAACACGATTCGGGCTCGATTGGCTTTATGACCGGCAGCCGCAGTAAACAGGTCTGTCGATATCCTGATTCCCATCTCGTCTTTCGTGTTGAATTGAGTTTATTATGCCTGAGACCGGAATTCCAATCGAATCCGGACTGAAGTTTCTCGATTTTGTGGCCGTTGTTATTTATCTAATAGTCACGTTCGGGATCGCTCTGTGGTTCGGTCATCGGCAGCATAATACCGACGACTTCTTTGTCGGAGGACGGCACGTCCCCTGGTTCGCCGTTGGACTTAGCATTCTTGCAACGCTGTTTTCTACGTTAACCTATCTCGGAACTCCGGGAGAAGTGATTAAACATGGAATCGGATTTTATTGCGGATATCTGGCGCTTCCCTTGTCCATGCTGGTCATCACCCGGTTCTGGATTCCCTTTTATATGCGGTTGGGATTAACAAGTGCCTATGAATATCTGGAGCTGCGATTTAACTCCAGTTTAAGGCGAGTCGGAGCGATCCTGTTCATTTTCCTGAGATTAGGCTGGATGAGCATGGTCGTCTTCGTCGCCTCACTGGCACTTGATCAGGTGAAAGGTCCTGACCTGGAAATCCTGCCGGGTCCGGACCTGTACTGGTGGATGGCCGGTATCGGAATCATTGCCGCTATTTACACAGCAATCGGGGGGATTCAGGCTCAAATCTGGACCGATGTCCTGCAATGCCTGCTGCTTCTGGTCGGAGCAGTGATGGTCATCGGGGCAGTCGTCAATGCCAGTGGAACGGGGCCGACGGACTGGATGGCAACCGTTGTCAAAGAGCAATCCAGCCATGTCTCTCCCCCCTTGTTCAGTTGGGACCTGACACTGCGGGTGACCATTATTACGGCAATGATTAACCACTTCTTCTGGGCAATCTGCACGCATGGCTCGGACCAGGTTGTTTTGCAGCGATACTTTTCCACGTCTTCCCTGAAGTCTGCACGACGAAGCTATTACATCAGCATTGCGACCGAACTGGTTATGGTCGGGCTGCTTTCGATCTGTGGGTTTGCATTGCTGACGTTTTATCTTCTGAACCCCCAGTTGCTTCCCGAGGGATGGACACTGGCCAATTCGGCGGACAAGCTGTTTCCCCATTTTCTGAGCAGCCAGTTGCCCGCCGGATGTGCGGGACTGGTGATCTCCGCTTTCCTGTGTGACGCCATTCAGACACTGGAAGCGGGGGCGAATTCCATTACGGCAGTCATCACAACCGATCTGATCAAGCCGAACAAAACCAAAAAGCTCAGTCCCGGAAAGGCGCTGCTGTTCGTTCGTTTGCTGAGCATTCTGGTGACGTTCATCGTCTCTCTGAATGCGTTCTTTGTCGCTCGTCTAGCCCTGGCCGGGAACATGACCATCATTGATCTGATGCCGAAGTTCTTCAATCTCTTCGTCGGCCCTCTGGCGGCAATGTTTTTTATCGGGATGTTTCTGCCACGATGCACTGCCCGTTCGGTCTCCGTCGCCGTCACCATCGGACTGCTGACGGCGGTTGCCTGGAATTGGAGCCGGGAGATATTTCAAACCACGACCCAGCCGACAATCCTGCTGGCGATCGCTATCCCTTGCCTCACGACAATAGGCGTTGCAGCTTCGCTGAGTCTGTTTGTTGAGAATAAACAACTTCATCAGGGATCGCGCTGGACCTGGCACGCCATTGTTCGCGAACGGACGGAAGACACCCCACCTGCAACGAAAGAAACGATATGATTTCAGGAGGCAATGAAATGCCTTTGTGTTTGAACTCATTCCCAATTCGCCGACAAGTTGCAATTGCATGGGGGTGATGGTCGTGTCCCGGTTTGATCTTGTTCACTGCGGGTGTCCAACCAAATTCGGTGGTCTCCACCACCAGTGTTTCTTCCAGTAATCCGCGCCTTTCGAGATCGCGAACTAGTGCCTTGTCAGGCTTCAAACTGAGGGTTGTCTCACATGTTCCGCGGCTCGTTGGCCGCTCCCGTTTCGATTCTTCCACCCTCATTTTGAATGCTGACGCAACACTAGAGCGTGTGGACATTCCCCGAGAGAAGAGAGGGAGAAGAACTCACGCAAAGGCGCCAAGGCGCAAAGTTGTTTGTTTGAATGTCTTGTGTAAATTCATCGGGTTGTGATTCAGGGGGAGATTGAAGGAGAATGATCAGATTACGTTTCCAAGACGGGCTCTTGCTTTGATGATGATCACAATGGATTCATTGGATTGTGGGGCTTGAATGAATCACATCTCCACACAAACAAGAACAGACGTCATCGAAAATCCTTTGCGCCTTAGCGCCTTTGCGTGAGATTCATTCCTTCATGTTTACTCCCGTCAATTGTCCACACGCCCTAGCCAACCCTGAAGGGGTTGCGCAAGGGAGTCTGATTGTACACCCCCTTCGGGGTCGACTCGAAATGGGGTCTCCATCAGCCCAGGGTTCGCTCATTTCGTGAGCGAACCCTGGGCTGTGTTGTGAAGCCCTTTCAGGGCAGATGGTTGCGAAGACCCGCTCTTCATTCCCATGGTGAAGGGTAACGAGAAAAATGTGGGTAAAAACATAAGGGTACACTGGCCGGCCCCCCAGCAATCAACACGAGAACTTCAATCAAACCCTATCTTCTGGTTCAAGTGCAACGACATCTCTATTTTTTCTGAAAGGGCATGGAAATGACCAGACCGGCGAAGCGGTCTTCAAGGCTTTTTCGCATCGGGACATGGCATTTCAGGCACTCTGATCCGAGTCGAATCATGCCGACATAACGAAATGTCCCTTCCTCCACGGCCTCATATTCGGTCTGGCCGGCGGTAATGGCTTTGGCGGCGGCTCGTTCGAAATCATTCTCCGGAGTATGGTCGACACTCATGGCGTTTGCATTCACGGCCAGCCATCGCAGGGAAACGTGATGCTTGCGTTCCAGCACCCGAAAGACATCTTCAAGAGATCGGGATGGAATAATCAGCGACTTCTCGTCGTCGAAGAGATCGCGGTGCATGACCTGCAACGCCCCATCAATGGTCTCGTACAGCAATCGGGCTCTGGCCCGGGCTTCTTCCAATGACGATGGAACATACTCACCCGACCGTGCGGAACCTGCATTCTTGTCACCTCCGTCGGCGACGGCTGTCTGTTCCGGAACAGTATTCGATCCAATACCAATCAACAGAGCCAGTGAACAGAGACCAATTCCTGACAGGATCCCGAACGAGCGACGCATCATGGATTCCTCCTTCAAAAGTTTCGAGCGACAGAAGTTTTAGAGCCGCGAACAAAACCTCTCAAACGATGAGAATTCCCTTTCCGCGAGCGGATCGCCAAAGGTTTTGTCAGGGGGGGCTCAGTCTATCATCTCGACTGGCAATACTGTATTCGCAACTGTATTTGCTGAGGAAAAGACTGTCAGGGCTTTTTCCGATTTTCGATGGACCAGCGATTGGGAGGGCGAAGCTCCTGCTGAGCCGCAAACCAAAGGGATGCGTGACCTTTCATGCGGCTCAGCAGGAGCTTCGCCCTCCCGGAAATCGAGGATCATGCCCCACGTTCAAGAAAGCGATCAGGGAGTGATGGACTGATTCGCCGAATCCACGTTGTGATCGAGGACTCCACCGGGTTTGTGAGCGTCGCGGGCAAAGTTCTTCAACTGGACGATTGGTGGCCCCATCAGCAGGATGAAGATCGGCGGGGACAAACACAACACGACCGGAAAGAGCATCTTAATGGCTGTTTTAGACGCCTTTTCTTCGGCCCGTTGGCGGTACTGACGACGGATTCCGTCGGCGAAATCCATCACGGCGTTGGCCACTTGTGTCCCGGTTCGTTCCGTCTGAGTGACCAGCGATGCCAGTGCATTCACATCCGGAGCATTCATACGTCGAGCGAATTCTTTGAGTGCTTTCTGCATAGTGTCGGCCTCGGCGTGTCGTCTCACGACTTCGAGTTCGACGGCGATTTCCGGGTGAAAACATTCCACTTCCCCGGCAACACGTTCCAATGCATGACGCAACGGCAAGCCCCCGGTCAGACACATCCGAATAATATCCAGAGCATCTGGAAGCCCTTTTTGGATTCGTCCCAATCGTCTTGAAGACTGTCGATACAAAATTGATCGGGGACCGACATAGCCAATAAATGCCGCAACCGCAGTGGCAATCAGAATGACTTTTGGCAAAGCTGATGTGGGATCGGCGGCCACTGCTGCGCCTCCTCCGACGATCAGAATCATCACGACAATCAGATTCCTCGCAGCGAGATATTCAATCGCAGCATACGGGCTGTAGTACCCTGCCCGTCGCAGATCCTGTTCAAGAGCATCCTGTTCTCCAGGAAACATCGGAATGGCTCCGGCGAGAGAACGTCGAAATGACCCCGGCCGTTTTGTCTTCGAACGGGCATGGACATCGGCGATGTTTCGCACCCGGGACCGAGCCCGAATCATCGTCATTCCAGCCAGATAGACTGTCAGGAACGTCACCGCGAAAGAAATAACAGTAATGGCATCAAATGACATGGCTTTAGTCCGGTTGATAAACGCAAATAACTGAACGTCAGTTGTCCTGTCGCAGTAATGTGTAGACCCAGACCAGGCCGATCAGTTCCAGGACGATTCCGGTCATCAGTAACGTTCGCCCCAGGCTATCTTCAAACAGCAACGTAAAGTGTTCACGATGCAGCATGTAAATCGCGATCGTGGCGAAGGGAGCAATCCCGGCGACAATCATGGTCGACATCCGGCCTCCCCCAGTGGAGGCTTTCATCTGACGGGCGGCGGTGAGACGGTCGCGAACAACCATGGCCATCCGATCCAGTGTTTCGGACAGATGCCCTCCTGCCTGTCGTTGAACGATTAACGTTGTGGTCAGGATCCGGATATCGACTAGACGCACACGACTGGCAAGTGAGGCTAACACCCGGTCGAAGGCACGTCCCATTTCCAGTTGTTGGGTGCATCGTTTGAATTCTTTTCCGAGGATTCCCCCCGCTTCTTCCCCGACCAGTGCGATGGCCTGTTCGGTGCTTTGGCCGGCTCGTGTTCCTCTGGCCAGCATTTCCAGAACGTGAGGAAGCTGTTCACGAATTGCTGCCAGACGCCGGGCTCGACGGATCGTAAAGATCAGCAGCATCAGCACCATTCCGGCCAGTGCTCCAGCGACACCAACCAGAGGATCTCCGTTGACCAGATAAGCTCCCCCTCCTCCCAAAAGTGCGAAGATGATCAGCCACTGAAACGCGGCTGCCGGAGCCATCTCAAATCCGGATTCCAGAATGAGCTGGTCGAATCCCTGATCAATCCGGCCAAACAGTCCGCGAGCCGGAGCCTGATCAAAGACAGTGGCGGTTCGTCTCAGGCTTCCACGAATTCGTTTGCCGCTTTCGGTAATGATTTCTTTGGGCGAAAAAATTTCACGGACAGCCGTCAATACTCCCAGAGTCAGGAGTGTTGTCGACCCGAAGGCAATCATTGTCAGGGTATCTGTTCCGACCATCGAATTCTCGGTTCTGTCAAAAAAGCAGGAACAAGCAGATTACGGATTTCGCATTATTGAAAATCGACAGGGAGGGCGAAGTCCCTGCTGAGCCGCATGAGTGTTCACGCTTTTCTTGGTTTGCGGCTCGGCGGGAGCCTTGCCCTCCCGGAAATTGCCCATCTTGAAACAAGCAAAAGCCCTGCAAGCAGGTCAAGGGTTCTTGAAATTTCTTAAAGGAAGTCGACGCTTGTCAAACAATTCATCCGGCAGTCTCACCCCAGCAGCACGCAGACGACTCAGGCACATTGGGCGATAACCAGTGAAGTAAAACTCTCCCTGAGCGATCCCCAGTTCGTCGACGCCGGTCTGTTCGAATCCGCAAATGTCTTCGAGATGGAAGCCTCCCTCCTTGACACCGATAATCTCCGAAATTTGCATCACTCGACGAACCCCACCTTTCAGACGGGACAGGTGGACGACCAGTGCTATCCCGGCAGCGATGTATTGCCGAACCACCGGCACCGGCAGTTCAAAGCCGCTCATGGCGACCATCATTTCCAGTCGGGCCAGTGCATCGCGGGTGTCGTTGGCATGAATTGTGGTCAGCGATCCTTCGTGACCGGTGTTCATCGCCTGCAGCATGTCGAGAGCTTCCGCTCCTCGAACTTCCCCGACGATGATTCGATCCGGTCGCATACGCAGACTGTTTCGCACCAGTGCCCGGGGAGTGATCTCTCCGGCTCCTTCGTTATTGGGAGGACGTGTTTCCAGTCGCACCACGTGTCGGTGCTGTAACTGCAATTCCGCCGAATCTTCCACGGTGACCATTCGTTCGTCGGCGGGAATGAACTTCGTCATGGCGTTCAGCATGGTCGTTTTTCCGGCTCCCGTTCCCCCGGAAACCAGAAAGCTGACTCGACAGTCGACCGCTGAAGCGAGGAATTCCACCATGTCATTATGGACGGAATTGCTTTCGATGAGATCTTCGATCATCAATGGGTTTCTGCCGAATCGCCGGATCGATAACGTCGGGCCGTCCAGAGCGAGCGGCGGAATGATGGCATTCACGCGGGAACCATCCGGAAGCCGGGCATCGACCATTGGACTGACTTCATCAATCCGTCGCCCAACCCGTGATACGATCCGATGAATGATCCGCATCAGGTGCGGCTCGTCAGCAAAGAGAACGTTGGTCGATTCAATACGACCGAAACGTTCCACATAAATTTCATGGGGATGATTCACCAGAATATCGGAGATGGTGTCATCCTGCATGAGCGGTTCAAGAGGGCCCAGTCCAAAGACTTCGTCGAAGAGTTCTTCCAGCAATCGTTCACGGATTGTGGAATTGAGCCGTGGCTCCTCCTCGGCGATGACGTCCGCGGCGACGACCCGTACTTCGGAGATCAATTCCTCCTGCGGGACATGTGCCAGCATCGACAAATCAAGCGAATCGACCAGCTTCTCATGAATGCGGACTTTGACTTTCTGATAGGCCAGTTCGTCAGCATCCACATTGTCGTCCCGATCTTCAGGAGCGATCATCAATGTGCGGGACTGGAGTGTACGTGACTGCATGGAACTCATCGTTTGCCAATCATTAGGGCATGGTATTTTGCAGAAGCTTGTCCCAGTAGTTTGACGGGACAAGTTCAATTCCATCTCTCATCAAAGGAGAGAGAATTATGAGACAGGTGACTGGCTGATTCAGTCTGCCAGTTGCAGAATCACTCTAATTTCTCACGGCACCCAAGCCACCGGGTGTGATGCCAGGACGGTCGTGAGCAATGGGAACCCGAATTCGACCGCCGCGATCCAGCAGTTGTAAATCACTGTCATCGTCGATATCAAAAGCCAATATTTCCTTGCTCCCGGCTCGATAGATCTCAATTTCTTTCTTCGGCTTTGGGCGTGGAATTCCAAGCAGGTCGTTCAACGTGACTCGTTCGCTTCCATCTGCGAGCAGGCGTTCAATGGTGTCGGCGTCGGATGTGTTTCTCGCTTCGACGGCATGTCGGGCCAAGGCACCACTATGGTGACTGACCTGACCAATGCGAGGATCAAGATCACTCAAATCGACCGGGGAGAAGTTAAAAGTATCGTTTGGATTCCGCAGGGCCAGACTCAATTCCCCACGACCTTCAACCACTTTCAGAACCTTGGCTTGAGAGGGAGTCACCGCGAGAGTGACTGTTCCTGATTGCTTCAGGTCGACCTGGCTGTCAGGGAGGACAACCGTATTGAGAGCCAGCACCTGAATTCGTTCCAGAAGTGTTAACGTCTGTTCCGGGCGATCTTTCTCGGAATCGGCTCGAAACAGGACATCGACCATCGAGCCGGGGCGCGCAAACCCGACCAGTGCTCCGACTTCCTTGATGGGAACAGTGACGGCCCTGTAGCCCGGCTGCAGCCGCTCGTCAATCCCCATCCCTAATCCTTCCGGATATAGGAGATCGGGCATAAATGTTCCCCCTTTGGCAACAGGGACTTTGACCGCTCGTCCGACCATTTGTGCGGTGTCTCGCATGAACACTTTTCCGGCATAGGAAGACTTACCGAGTTGCTCAGGTGTAAACGAGAGGATCGAGATGTCAGCCAGGGTTAACACATGCCCTTTTCCCAGATCGAGTGCGGCCGTCGGCACATAGATCGTTTG
This sequence comes from Planctomicrobium sp., assembly GCA_035556335.1. Lineage (GTDB taxonomy): Bacteria > Planctomycetota > Planctomycetia > Planctomycetales > Planctomycetaceae > Planctomicrobium. Next base: position 42,158 of record DATMFC010000109.1, read on the forward strand.
GGGACCGTTACTCGAAGGGGGGAGTGGCGGAAGCCCCTGTGGGCGGTTCACCTGCTGGCGAACGACGAATGCTCCTCCCAAACCGATCAGCAACGCGAAAATGACAACCGTTAAACTTCCGGAATTGCCCTTTGACATAAGCGTCTATCCCCTCTTGCTCCCGGCCTCGCAGGAATAGCAGGCCCGATATAGAAAACGTGTTGAATCTGGTCCGTCAGCATGGAAAGAGCAGATCCCATGCCGAGGATCAAACGCTTGCCGTTGAGGGGAGGGAGACGCAGGGCGTGTGCGGGTGTTGAGACCGTCTACTGTTGTGTTCGTTCCCGAAAGCCGGGTAACGCTTCCAGAACACGTCGCAAGCGACCAATCGCACGGACATAGCGGATACTGGCGGCCTGTTCTGAGATTCCCAGCGCCCGGGCGGTTTCCGCGTTGGTCAGTTCTTCGAAATGCCGTAACGCCAGAACCTCACGGTCGAGGTCATTCATCCCCTCCAGCGCGACATTGAGCTGTTCCGTCAGTTCCGCTTTCAAGGCAATCTGACTGGGAGTGGTCATTTCCCCCAGCAAGTGTTGTGATAGGGAGAACGACGTTGATTCCGGACTCCACCCCCTTGAGTTGGGGCGTTCCCGCGCAACGTCACGTGACTGAGTTTCCATGTGGCGGCGATGGACATCAATCAGAGTTTGATTGACGATGAGTCGCAACCAGATAAAGAACGACTCCGGCGAATCGTAGAGAAAATGTTCGATCCGTTTTTCGGCGTCGAGATAGGCCTCTTGAAGCACGTCGTCAGCATCCACCCGGCCGACCAGACGTTTGTTCATTCGAAACTGAACAATCCGCCAGAGCCGCTCGCGATAATAGTCAAACAACCGGGCCAGGGCCGTGCGATCGCCATGAATGACGTCGTTGACCAGACGCTCCAGTGTGGCCTCATCCAGTTGCGGAGACATGCGAGGAAGACCGTCTTTTCGGGAATGGCTTTCGGGGGATTCGATTTATTCGCACGGCAGATTATGTGCCATCAATCAACGGCTATCATACTGACAGGCATTGATTCCTGCAGGTCAAAATTTACGTAACCCTATGGAGATTAAACTATTTTCATTTCTGTGTCATTCCTGAAAGTTTCCTGGGAATTCCTGGTGAAGATTGATGATTGGGGACTTTCTGGGTCAGAAAAAAATCGGAGCCAGACCGGGGTAACGAGGTTGAGACCCGCAATTCCCGCCGATACAATCCTTGGCGCAATTCCAAACAAATGAGGAATCGACCGCACGCGGCACTCAGGTGAGACACTCCGCTCGGCGGAGAAGAGATCGACCAGCGACTCACACTTGATTCAACAGAGATGAATTCAATTAAGGACGAGTTCGACAGGGACGACGAGAGTTTCTGGGAAAGCCGGACCGCACTTCGCTCGTAGTGAAGAATCTTTCGTTTCATCGAAAGGCAAGGTTCGCAGCAACGAAGGCGCATTGAAAGCCGCGAAGAAAACTTTTCAGAATCAGCGCTCTCCTTCCGCAAACAAGGTGAAGTGAACTGATTGCGAAAGTAGAATTCGCATACAACTTTATTTACTGGAGAATGTGGACGTGGCAGTTACAGTTGGTATTAACGGTTTCGGACGAATCGGACGAATCACCCTGCGAGCCATGCTGGCTCGTGGAGACGAATTCAATGTCGTGGCGATCAACGACCTGGGTGACCCGAAGGCGCTGGCCATGCTGTTGAAGTACGACAGCGTTCAAGGCCGCTTCCCCGGCGAAGTCAGTGTTGAAGGGGACGCCATCATCATCAACGGCAAAAAGGTGAAAGTTCTCGCCGAACGGGATCCCGGCAAGCTTCCCTGGAAAGACCTGGGAGTGGAAGTCGCTCTCGAATCCACCGGATTCTTCACTGGTCGTGCGAAAGAAGGAAAACCAGGTTACGACAGTCACCTCGCCGCCGGGGCTCGCAAAGTCGTTATCTCGGCTCCTGCTTCCGACAAGCCAGACCTGACTGTTGTTTGCGGTGTCAACGACAACCAGTTGACCGCCGAACACAAAACCGTTTCCAACGCAAGCTGCACAACCAACTGCCTGGCTCCTGTTGCCAAGGTTCTGCACGAGAAGTTCGGAATCGAAAAAGGTCTGATGACCACCGTTCACGCTTACACCAACGATCAGCGTGTTTCGGATCAGATCCACAGCGACCCACGCCGCGCTCGCGCTGCAGCCATCAACGTGATCCCCACGTCGACCGGAGCCGCCAAAGCTGTCGGTGAAGTTCTGCCGGCATTGAATGGCAAGCTGACCGGAATCTCTCTCCGCGTTCCAGTTGCAACCGGTTCAGTGACCGACCTGGTTGCCGTTCTTTCCAAGGACGTCACTCCTCAGGAAATCAACGCCGCAATCAAAGCCGCCGCGGAAGGAGAACTGAAAGGGATCCTCGAGTACACCGAGGATCCGATCGTCTCGACCGACATCATCGGCAGCACCTACAGCAGCATCTTTGACGGAAGCTGGACCCAGGTGATTGGCGGAAATCTGGTCAAGATTCTGAGCTGGTACGACAACGAGTACGGCTACTCGAACCGAACCGCAGACTTGATTTCCAAACTGGCCAAGCTGTAATAGAGCAGTTTGCTCTACCAGGTGCCCGCGCAGCACGGTTCTCGAACAAATAAACACTGTTCGTCGCGTGGCGTGGATGCACTCAGGTTGCTCTGATAAAGAACCAGAGAAAAGAAGAACCAAGAACCAAAACATTTTGTGATCGTATCGAGCTCAGAATCCTTGGTTCTTGGTTCTTCTAATTTGGTTCCTGGCTCATACACGCATCACTTTTTCGAGAAACGTTGCACATGCCTTCTCCTGGCTTATCCGGACCATTGATTGCTCCTTCCATGCTGAAATGTGATTTCGGCAATCTGGAAGCGGAGATCTCGCGGCTGGAAGATGCCGGAGCGAAATTGTTGCATCTGGATGTGATGGATGGGCACTTTGTTCCGAATTTGACGTATGGCCCTATGGTCATCGAACGAATTCGAGAACGAACCCATCTCCTGTTAGATGCTCATCTTATGATTGATGACCCTGGTCGCTGGCTGGACGAGTATCTTCGCGCCGGTTGCGATTGGGTTACAATTCATGTTGAGGCCTGCCCAGACCCGGTTCCAATCCTGAGAAAAATTCGGGAAGCGGGACGTCTGGCGGGAATAGCCCTGAACCCGGAAACCCCGGTCAGCGCACTGCAGTCGTGTGTCGGCGAGTGCGACCTTGTTCTGGTGATGAGCGTTCATCCCGGATTTGGTGGGCAAAAATTTCTCCCCAACTCGACGAACAAGGTCAAAGAGGTTCGCGAGTTGTTCGGCTCCGACGTGCTGATTTCGATTGACGGAGGGATTGGTCCTGTGACCGTTCCCGAAGTCGCCGCAGCAGGTGTGGAGGTATTTGTTGCCGGAAGTTCGATCTTTGATCAGAACTGCTACGACACCGCCATTTCAGAAATGGTGAGTCTGGCGGTCGCTGCTCGAACCTGAACGGCGATTTTGGATGGACTTACATGTCACGTTTTGTGATTCGGCCTGGCGAGACGGATTTCGACGTCCAGGATCGTATCCAGGGTGATCTGAACCTCCCGATGACTCATCGAGGAGAATGTCAGGTCGCCGAGATCATCGAGGCCCTGCGGGGTCGTCAACTCGATTTCATTTATAGTTCACCGAACGAGCCAGCCTTGTCTGCAGCGCAGCACGTTGCCCGGGCGTTGGACGTTCCGTTGAAAGTGCTGGACCAGCTCGGAAATGTGAATCTGGGACTCTGGCAAGGGTTATCCCGTTCCGAGATTCGCCAGAAGCAGCCTCGTCTGTTTCGACAATGGGAGGAAGAACCGGAATCGGTTTGTGCTCCACAAGGCGAAACCAGTGAAGAGGCTG
>DATMFC010000110.1:0-7436 GCA_035556335.1 Planctomicrobium sp.
CTGGCCGGGGCCATCACCGACGAAGAACGGGCGGAAATCGTCCGGAAATCGTGTCCGGGAGCCGGGGCTTGCGGCGGAATGTACACCGCAAACACCATGGCCAGTGCCATCGAAGCGATGGGGATGTCGCTTCCGTATTCCGCTTCGATTCCTGCCGTTGATCCCGACAAAATGAAAGAATGCTTTGATGCTGGTGAAGCGATCAAAGCAATGCTGGAAAAGGACATCAAGCCTCGTGACATCATTACCCGTGCCGCTCTGGAAAACGCCATGGTGGTGACCATTGCCTTGGGGGGCTCAACAAATGCGGTTCTGCACTTGATCGCCATTGCCCGAAGCGTGGGAGTCGATTTGACGTTGGATGACTTCCAGAAAGTTTCCGATCGGGTTCCGTTCCTGGCGGATTTGAAGCCGTCTGGAAAGTACGTCATGGAAGATTTGCATGGTGTCGGGGGAACTCCGGCCGTCATTAAATATCTTCTCGACGAAGGCTTCATGAACGGAGATTGCCTGACCGTTACCGGGAAAACGATTGGTGAAAACGTTGCCAATGTTCAGGGACTGGCAAAAGGTCAGGAAGTGGTGCACGACCTGCAGCACCCGATCAAGCAGACCGGACACATTCGTATTCTGCGAGGAAACGTTGCTCCGGACGGATCCGTCGCCAAAATCACCGGGAAAGAAGGGCTTCTCTTCAATGGCCCCGCTCTCTGTTACGACCGGGAAGAAGCGATGCTTCGCGGGCTGGAAGAGGGAGAAATCAAAGGAGGCGAAGTCATCGTCATTCGGTACGAAGGTCCTAAAGGGGGACCGGGAATGCCGGAGATGCTGACCCCGACCTCCGCACTGATGGGGGCCGGACTGGGAGACAAGGTGGCCCTGATCACCGATGGCCGTTTCTCCGGGGGATCGCACGGGTTCATCATCGGTCACGTCACCCCGGAAGCTCAGGAAGGGGGAGTGATCGGTCTTCTGCAGAATGGAGATTTCATCACCATTGATGCCGAAACGAACGAGATCAATGTCGATGTATCGGACAGCGAACTCGAAAAACGCCGCAGCGCCTGGGTGGCTCCGCCATTGCCGGCAACCCGCGGAACGCTCTACAAGTATATTAAAAACGTCAAAAGCGCCAGCGAAGGCTGCGTGACAGATGAGTAGGTAAGAGGAAATTCGAAATTCTAAAGAAGAAAATTCGAAACAAATTCGAGAGGAATAAATTCAAAATTCAAAACAGATCAACCGAAAACGACTTCATTTTTTGAATTTCGAATTTTGAATTTGTTTTGAAATTTTCCCCTTTTGAATTTCGAATTTATCATCTCATCATCGATTTCACTTCCCGTTGCTCACCGAGAATTTCACATATGATTCGAAAGATCACCGGACGTCTGACAGGTGTGGAGCTTCAGGAAGTCTTCATCGAAGTCGGCGGACTGGAATACGAGGTTCTGATTCCCGATTGCGTTCGGCGACAACTTCAATCCAAGGTGGGAGAAGAAGTGAGTCTGGCGACCATTCAGTACATGGACGGCAATCCTCAGAAAGGAAAGCTGGTTCCCCGAATGGTCGGCTTTCTTCATCCGGCAGAGAAGCAGTTCTTTGAACTGGTCTGTCAGGTGGATGGCGTCGGCGTGAAGAAAGCACTGCAGGCGATGGTCCGCCCGGTCCGGGATATCGCGACGGCAATTGAAGAACAGGACATCAAAACACTGGCCACGCTCCCCGGCGTAGGACCGGCCGTTGCAGAACGGATCGTCGCCAAACTGCGACGCAAAATGACCCGTTTTGCATTGATGGTTGATTCGTCGGCACCCGCCGAACTGGTGACGTCAAACTCCGTTACAAGTGAAGCGTATGAAGCGCTGCTGGCACTGGGACACTCGGCGATTGACGCCCGTGACAAGATCGATCAGGCGAACGAGAACACCAAAGGGAAGTTCAAATCGGTCGAAGAACTGCTTCAGGAGATCTACCGACAACAACGTCCCGGAGCGAAGTAAACGTGATCCGTGCCTCTCTTCCTGATGATGAACCGCCCACTGATTCCGCAGAAGAGTTCGCAACGGATGATTCTTCGGGAGTCCCGGTCTCGCGCTTCTCGGCCGGTCGCTGGACAGTGATCGGGATGTTGCTGTTCGGGGTGACTCTGGTCGGAGCCCTGTGGATTTACTGGGATCAGTACACACGTCCGTTTCGACCTCTTCAACAGGCGATTGCTCAGGCGTATCCGACTGCTCAACCGTATGTGGTCGGAGGGAAAGCGAAAAGTCATCTCAATCTTTCTCCCAGTACGTTGAGAATCGTTCTCCAGCAGTCCGCTGACGATTTCGATCCTCTCGGCGATGAGGCGAAAAGCCTGAATCGGGCGATCAACCTGTATCATCTCGCCCAGCAGCATCAGGACCTGTCGAAGTATGAGGACCTGGAAGTCCATCTGGTGCAACCGGTTCCGGAGAAGCCCTCGCGAGTGTTCTCGCTGAAGCTTCCCCTTACCGAATGGAAAGAACTGAAACCACTGCCGGAGAAAAATGAGACTCGGCAGACTGAAGCGGATAGATCGTAAAAGAATCTGGGTAACATTTTAGCCACGTGACGATGAATTTCCTTGTTCCCAAGCTCCGGCTTGGGAACACACTCGACGCCAAGCTCTGCTTGGCCATTCAACGAGTTGTCCCTGCTTTTCTTTCCCAGGCGACGAGCCGGGCTTGGGAATGAAGTGACCTTCGATGTGAATCGCGAAGCAGAGCTTCGAGGCAAGTGCGTTCCCAAGCCAGAGCTTGGGAACGAGGATCAAAGGACGGAAAACACGGAAAAGAAGAAGCGGACGGAGAGGTGCTGAAAGCAGATGTTGATTCAGAGAATCACCAGATCCTTTCACGATCTGTTCCCGTTACCACCAGGGTGGCCCCGATTGCTTGCAATCGGGGCGGCGCAGCCGTGAGAGGCCGCAAATCTGATGCTCTCCACCCAGTGAGTCTCACAATTCAGAACGTTCCTCATCTGTTTTCAGACTGCTTAGGAATCCGCAAAGCGTGAACAATGGCCTCCAATGGCTGCGGCCACCTCGATTGCAAGCAATCGAGGTGGCCGCAGGGCAACTGGTGATCGGCACATTGCCATTCCTTGTTTTTCTTTTCCGCGTTTTCCGTCTTTTCCGTGGTTCCTCAGATTGTCAGGTTGAAAAGATTCGCATTGTCGAGGACGCAACGATCTCAGAGAATGGCTTGATGTGAACTCTTTGCGCCTTGGCGTGAGTCTCCTCTTAATTATTGCGATCAAGTCAAACTTCAAGGGATTGGTCATGACCGGCTCAAGGATCGGGATTTCAGTTGCATTAATGGCATTGATCATGGTGACCTGCGGAACGGTTCAGGGAGCTGAGCCGCCGTTTCCCATGGCCATCGGATCACGCTGGACCTACGATGCCGGACCGGTCACTGTCGTTGAAGAGATTGTCGGGATTGATGATATCAATGGGGAGCAGTGCTTGCGGGTCACCACTCAGGTGAACGGCAAAGTTCTTTCCTTCGAGCATCACGCGGTTCGGCCGGACGGAATCTACCGGGTGACGATCGGTGGGGAACCGGTGGTGCCGCCGTTGCGGTTCTTCAGGTTTTCTCCACGTGACGGTGAACAATGGGAAGTGAAATCGAAGGTAGGTGACGTGGACGTTTCCGGTCAGTTCAAAGCCGGGAAGGCGACCGTCACCACTCCGACGGGGCGCTATCAGACGAAAACTGCTCAGGGGACTGGCTTTCAATCTCCCAGCGGCGAAATGAATTTCACCTACTTCTACGCTCCCGGAATCGGCAAGGTGAAACAGGTGATCATGGTCGGGGAGAAGGGGTCACAACTTGTACTGAAAGAGTTTCAACCGGCAGCCAAGCCGTGAAATCTTAGGAAGAAGGTCATATTTTCGCTGAGTGAAGAAGTTGCGCAGTTGGGGTGGCCGCGATTGCTTGCAATCGGGGCCACCCTGAGTCCTTGAATGATTTCATCGAAACCCGAAGCTCTCCGCTGCACGGACTGATGTCTTATCGTGTGGGAGCGACCGGAGCGGCTCCCATTGTGGAGACGGTTGAAGCCGGTTCGTTCGCATCCTGACCAGTGTTTGAGCCGATGGCTTCCCGCAGTTTCTCCATGAGTATGCTTTTCGTGTATTGTCCACGGATGGCGACCACTTTGCTCTCTTTGCCTGGCGGGATGATCACCGTTAACGGGACACTGTCCTGACCGAACATGCGTAGGTATTTCAGGATCTCAGGATTTTCTTTCGTGAAGTCGGCCATCATGGGAACGATGCCGTGTGTTTTGACGAACTCGATGGTTTCCTCCCGGTCGAGTGCAATCTTCTCATTGATTTTGCAGATCACGCACCAGTTGGCGGTGAAGTCGATCAGGATCGGACGCCCTTCTGAACGGAGTCGCATCAGTTGCTCAGAGTCGAATGGTTCCCAGGGCATTCTGTGATGACTTTCTTCTGGCGATTCCGCGGCAATCACCGCTTGCCCCAGTTCCGTCGGCTGAAATTCTTTCATCAGCCAGAGCCCGCTGCCGACGACCGGCAGGGCAATCACTGCACCGACGATGCATCCGCCGAGTCGTTTCATGAACCCGGAGGCGGGGGACGTCAGATTGGCACATAACCAGACAAACAGGGCCAATCCCAGCAGGATCAGCAGGACCGGGACACGCCATTCCATTTCCACATTGAACAACAGCCAGATCACCGTTCCCATCATGATGAAACCGGTGAACTGCTTGAATTTCACCATCCAGTTCCCTGGTCGCGGTAGCCAGTTGACCAGTGCCGGGAAGATTCCAGTCAGAAGAAACGGGAATGCCATTCCCAGTCCCATCAGTCCAAACATTGCGAACACGATTGCCGGGGGCTGAGACAGTCCCCAGGTGAAGACCGTCGCCACGAATGGAGCGATACAGGGAGTTCCCAGAACGGTGGCAATAATGCCCGTGTTAATGGCTCCGAGGTAGCCTTCCTGATGGTGTCCCGCACTGGGGATGATCCCGGGAACAGGAAGTTCAAAGACCCCGAACAGACTTAATCCCATCACGAAGACCACACAGGCCATGGAGATCATGAAGGGAGTGTTCTGAAAGACCGCTCCCATTGATTGGCCGAGAATGACCGACAGAAAAGCGAACACCATAAACACCGCCATGACCCCGAATGTATAGGCCAGATTCAGTGCCAGAATCCGTGATCGTTTTTCACCTGCCTGTTGAACGAAGCTGAGAATCTTGATTGCCAGCACGGGGAGCACACAGGGCATGATGTTCATCAGAAACCCGGCCAGAAACGCGGTTCCCATGGCACTCCACAGGGTCGTTTCCTGTCCGGCCGATTCCACAACGAACGGAGCGGGCTCATCCGGCCCCGAATTGAGATACGAGGTCACAATCGGCGTCGCCCCGGCAATGAGTTCCTGTTGGGCGCTTCCTAACTGGAACTCCACAGTTCTTGGGGGAAGACAGCTATTGTCTTTCTCACACACCTGATAGCGAATTGCTCCGCTCACTCCGTAAGGGCCGTTTGCGGCCACTTCGAATTCCTTCTTCCATGTCACCCGACCGGTGTGGGTGTTGGAGCGACGATCTCCGTTCGGCAACCGGGTGATGTGAACCACCGGTGACGGAACGGAGACCGTCGCTCCGGCGGCGGTCAGGTTGGTGGGAATGAAGTCAATGGTTGTGGGGGTCTCAATTTGGGTCTGATCGAATTTCTCCAGACCGTAGGTGCTCCAGTTGTCTGCCAGAATCAGGGTAATGGCGGCCGTCACCTTCTCCCCCGGCTGGGCGGAGGAGGGAGACAGTTCAAACTGTAAACGAACCGGACCGTTGGCTCCCCCTTTTTGAGGAACAAGCTCGTAGCCAAATTTCATGGGTGACGAGGAATCTTCTGTGATCGAGACCGATGTCTCTGAAGCAGGCGATTCACTGGACGAAACTTCCGGAGGGAAAACTTCGCTTTCCACTTCGTCTCTTCGAGGAGCGACGACCGTGGCTTTGAACGGAGCGTTCTTGGGGATACAGCTTTCCTTGTCGCAGTACAGGAAGTCAATTTTTCCGGAGAGTGTCGCTGAAGACAGGCTGGTCCCTGCAGGGATTGTAAAGCGACGTGAAAAAATCACGGTTCCAAACAGTTTTTCGACCACCTGATCGAAGATTTCGTCATGCTCTTTCTTGGGAGGAGGATTGATTCCGTAAGAGCCGTCAACGGCCTTCCACCCGGTTTCTTCCAGCGTGATCTTCGTCGGCTTGGCAAAGCTGGGATCCATGGAATAACTGTTGCCGCCGGAGGGGAGGACCAGTTTCACCTGCAGTTGAACTTCCCCCGGCCGTCCAGTTGGGACAAGGACCGCACTCACTTCTGGCTTTGCGGAGGAAAACCCTTGCAGGGCCGGTTCGTTTTTCAACTCAAACAGGCTTGAAGCTCTGTCCTGCGCAACAGCGAATTGCGTCAGCAGGCACAAAGAAAACAAACCGAGCAGCAACGGACGCATATCAGCATTTCCTTTTTGGAGGGAATCAAGCAGGCAGGAGAGCGACGCGGAATTTACGGCATCACAATTGTTGCAACACCTCTGATTGAGACGCAAAATTATAGCCCATAATTCACCATAAAGCGAGATGGATTTCAGTTCCTGCTGACTCGACCAGACACGGTCACACGGATCAGAAGGGGGGCGTTTCCCTGTTAAAATCAGGCCGAAATCCCGGCTCAAACCACGATCAGGAGGGAGTCGACAGCATCTTCACAAGACAGATTCTCGACTTGTGAACATCTGTTACGTCGCCGAATAGCAGCCCTGACTGGGGAATGACCCTATGTTCCGGTGATCGTACCTGTTGTTTGGTAATCTGGAAGAACGAAATTTGCAGTTGGTGCAGCGATTTGCGATAGTATCAGGACGCTGCGGGTCTGCAGTCCGATCCACTCTTCAGCAGATGTCTTTCAGTAGAGGCTCCCGGTGAGTTCAGACAAATCAGGTGAGAACGACGTCTCTTCATCCCGCGTTGTGGGGATGCAGCTGGGAGAGTTCACACTTCTGCGACGCCTCGGAAAAGGAGGGATGGCGGAAGTCTGGCTGGCGGAACAGACGAGTCTGAAGCGGAACGTCGCCTTAAAACTTCTCCGCTCCGAACTGATGGAAGACGATAGTTACGTCAAACGCTTTCAGACGGAAGCCAAAGCAGCGGCCGGATTGAATCACTCCAACATTGTGCAGGTGTACACGGTCGGTTGTGAAAAGGGGCAGCATTTCATCGCTCAGGAGTATGTGCACGGCCAGACCCTGAAAGCACTGCTCCAGAAACGGGGACCTCTCGATTTGCCGCTGGCGTTAATGATGATGCGTCAGGTGGCCGCTGCATTGCAGGAAGCCGGAAGTCGCGGCATCGTGCATCGCGATATC
>DATMFC010000111.1:0-1540 GCA_035556335.1 Planctomicrobium sp.
ACTTCAGTCAGCAGATTGAAGTTCTGCATATTCCGGGCACCGATCTGGATGATATCGGAATATTGATCCACCAGTTCAACCTGGCGGGGGTCCATCACTTCGGTGACGACCGGCATTCCCAGTTCATCTCCGACGCGGCGAAGGATTTTCAGGCCCTCTTCTCCCATTCCCTGATAACTGTAAGGGCTGGTGCGGGGTTTGAAAGCTCCGCCGCGGAGAACGTTTGCTCCGGCCGCCTGAACGTCCCGGGCAATTTCAAAGAGGATCTCTTCTCCTTCGATGGAGCAGGGGCCGGCGATCATCATGAGGTGACCGCCACCGACTTGGACGCCGTGACCGAGGTCAAAGATGGAGTCCTGCTTGCGAAACTCCCGGCTGGCCAGTTTGTATGGTTTCAGGATCGACATGACGTCTTCAACACCGGGGATCGCTCGCAACGGGGCATTGCGGAGCTGATCTTCTTCTCCGATGACGCCAATCAACGTCCGTTGAACCCCTTTGCTGAGTTCGTGGCGGAAGCCCATTTCTTCGAGTTTGTCGAAGATGTGCTGCAATTGTTCTTCGGTGTAATCCGGCTTTAAAACGATAATCACTATCAACCCCGTGGAGACCGTTGGCAACGGTCTGTTTGCTGAAGCCCCACTTCACGATGACACATACTGAGACACACTGATTTTTCCCCGACAGTTCCGCGTCATCTCCGCATGATCAGAAAAGCGGGAGCCAGGCAGGAAACGACTATTCTGGACAATCGACGGACCAGAAGAAAGTGAGTCGATGACATTCCGCGGCGAAATTTTGTCGCATTTTTCGCATCAGGGACTCACAATCGGTACGTGATCGGCCTGAGCGGTCATGCGATTTGTGGAAATGCTTTGTTTACGGTCGTCTTCAGGAATTGCCTGAAAGCGGAAAACCCCCTCTTTTGACATTTCGCCGAATGAGGTAAAACGTAAAAAGCATTCAAGACGGGGCTTTTGCAGATTTCAATATCGGCAAACCCCGGGAGGGCGAAGCTCCTGCTGAGCCGCAAGTGAGATAACGCTGTCTGTCGTTTGCGGCTCAGCAGGAGCCTCGCCCTCCCGAGACGGTTTTAAGTAAGCGAAAGCCCTGCTTGACGTTCACCAATTTTCGGCGACATGAGAAAAAGAGGTCAGGATGACGGATTTCAATCTGTCCGGACATGGACTGTCAGTAAAACTGATTCGGCGGAATCCCTCTCCGGCGATTCTTTACGAAGATTCCATTCGTCACGAGCCGCTCGCCGCCATCTCTGACCGGGGAGCGTTGATTGCCCATTCTGGGGAAAAAACAGGGCGGTCTCCTAAGGACAAACGGATTGTCCGCCACGCTGATTCTGAAGGGGATGTCTGGTGGGGACCGGTCAATTTCCCGCTGAATGAACGTTCTTTCATGGTGAATCGAGAACGGGCGATTGATTATCTCAACACCCGAAAGCGGCTTTATTGTGTTGATGGCTATGCCGGTTGGGATCCCGCGTACCAGATCAAGGTGCGGGTCGTTTGCGCTCGGCCGTATC
>DATMFC010000112.1:0-15028 GCA_035556335.1 Planctomicrobium sp.
TCGCATCGACGCCGGGAAGACTGTAGATTTCCTCGGCATTATCGACTCCTTCAGGAGATTCTGTCTGAAGGATCACCATCACTTCGTCATTGGCGCGACGGTAATACTCCCCGGCGGAGGCGTCAAAGTTCACCGCATGCAGAGCCCCGCCGACCGATCGGTTTCCCACTGGGGGATACTTCGCTGCGGCAATGCAGTGTTTCGCCTGCTCAACGGTGTTGATCATCGGGCAGATAATGCCATGAGCCCCGGCGTCGAGCACCCGTTTGATGTAATCGTGACGTCCTTCCGGAACCCTGGCGAGGGGCGTACAGCCCGCATCGGAAATGACCGCAAAAAGAACTGCCGCCTGATTCCAGTCAATCGGGGCATGTTCAAGGTCGATTGTCAGGTAGTCCAACCCCACCCGGGCCATCAGTCGAGTGGCAAGAATATCACCAAAAGAAAGCCATGTTCCGATCTGAGGACGACCGGACTGAAGTGCCGCTTTGACTGGATTGGTTTTCATTGAGTCGAATTTCGATCTTGCTTGCAGAACGAGTGCTCTGCCACGATTTAAAAGAGGGGTAGGACGAATCGGTAAGTCCGACAACGGAGGACGTTACTGCAATTGCGACCCCAATTCCAAGCCGTGACACGGCACCAGTGAACCGGATCCGTAAACGAAAGACATTGCCGCCGATCAATTGACAAACGGCGCACAACTTGTGACATCTTTACACTGGCCGCAAGACAGACGAAACAACTCGAACTGCTCGCGACCTCTGGCTGATTGTGTCGGAATTCCGGACGCAAAACAACCAGAACGAAACAAACTCCACGCATCCATTTAGAATACGAACGCATCATGACACAAGCTGCCGAATCCGAACTGCTCGAACTCTCACTGAAACTGCTGAAGGCGATCGATGCCGGAAACTGGGCGGAATACGCCAGTTTCTGCTCCGAAAACATCACCTGCTTTGAACCGGAAGCGAACGGACATCTGGTGGTCGGCTTGCCATTCCACAAGTTCTATTTTGACCTGCCGGCAAGTGGCACTCCCCGCCTGTCATCAGCGGCCTCACCAGACATCCGTGTGATCGGCGATATCGGAATCGTCTGTTACGCCCGACTCGTTCAGAAACTCGGCGCCGACGGAGCCCCGATCACCGTCACGGCCGATGAAACCCGCATCTGGCAGAAGATCGACGGAGAGTGGAAACATATCCACTTCCACCGCTCCCCGGCATAAGCTGTCAAAGTGAGGAAGAAGAGACTCACGCAAAGGCGCCAAGACGCAAAGATTTCAAAAAGAATTTATATTAAATTCAGTCGTTCCAAGTATGATCTGAATCGGAAAAATGTGGGGAGTAAATAGTGGGTAGTAAAAGGCGTGAATCCCCCCCTTGTCTCCATCAAGATCAAACTTGAAGCGACTGAATTTCTTTGTGCCTTAACGCCTTTGCGTGAGTATTCCTCTGACACCTCTTAAAACTGTGTCCAGTCGAGGATGACTTTTCCGGATTCGCCGGAGTTCATCGCGGCGAATCCTCTTTCATATTCCGCAGCAGGATAACGGTGCGTAATCACAGGACTGATATCAAGTCCTCCCTGTAGCATCACCGTCATCTTGTACCATGTCTCATACATTTCACGACCATATATCCCTTTAATCGTGAGCATATTAAAGATTACGATATTCCAGTCGATTGCAATCGGCTGTGACGGGATCCCCAGCATGGCAACTTTTCCGCCGTGACACATGTTCGCGAGCATGTCCTGAAACGCCTGCGGGTTGCCGGACATCTCCAAACCGACATCAAATCCTTCTTTCATTCCGAGTTCTTTCTGAACATCGGCAATTGAACTTTCACGCACATCCAGAGCCAGCGTCGCTCCCATCTTTCTGGCGAGTCCCAGTCTCCAGGGATTGACATCTGTCACAACGACATATCGGGCTCCCGCATGTTGTGCAACGGCAGCCGCCATACATCCAATTGGGCCGGCACCGGTGATGAGCACGTCTTCCCCGAGAAGATCAAATGACAACGCCGTATGGACTGCGTTCCCGAACGGGTCGAAGATTGATGCAATCTCCCGGTCGATATCCGGAGCGTGATGCCAGACATTTGTCTGTGGAATCGAAATGTATTCCGCAAATGCCCCCGGTCGATTGACACCAATTCCCTGTGTCTCGGCACAGAGATGACGGCGGCCAGCCAGGCAGTTCCGGCAATGTCCGCACACGACATGCCCTTCCCCACTGACAATTTCCCCGGGGTAGAAATCTTTTACATTCGATCCGACCGACACCACTTCTCCGACAAATTCGTGACCGACCACCATCGGAACAGGAATGGTCTTTTGCGCCCAGGAGTCCCAATTATAGATATGCAGATCCGTGCCGCAGATCCCGGTCTTTTCCACCCGAATCAGAACGTCGTTGACTCCCACCTCCGGCTCAGGAACATCTTCCAGCCACAGGCCACGTTCCGAATACTTTTTAACTAATGCTTTCACACTGTTCCTCATACTTAAAAAAAGAAAAAGATCCGCAGAGCAAGCGGAAGAGATCATGTCGTAACCGTCGAAGAGGACACGGCCTTCTTTGCAGAACCACTTCCTCTGATTTTCAGATTTAACAACTCAACAATCAGAGAAAATGCCATTGCAAAATAGATATATCCTTTATTGACTGGCGTACCGATTCCCTCAGCCACCAGCAATACTCCAATGAGAATCAGAAAACTTAATGCCAGCATCTTTATCGTTGGATATTTTGAAACGAACCGTTCAATCGCCCCGGCAAATATCATCATCACAATGATGGAGATAATCACGGCAGTCACCATCACCCAGACCTGCTGGGCCATTCCAACGGCAGTGATCACGGAATCCAGAGAGAAGATAATATCAAGAATTGCGATCTGAAGCAGTACCCCTCCAAAGGTGACCTGCTCTGGAGTGGAATGATGTTCTTCCTCCCCTTCCAGCTTATGGTGAATCTCCAGCACGCTGTTACAGATCAGGAACAGACCTCCGAACAGAAGAATCAGATCGCGAATCGAGATCTTGTTGATTTCATCCGGCCCATGTCCGGGCTTGTGTCCATGACCGGCAGGAGGGACCGGTGATTTGGGATCCGCTTCTGCGACATGCTGATAACCTTCCGGCAAAACCCAGGACTCTGGAACGCCCAAATCGGTCAAATAGAACAACGGGGCCGTTAACCCCAGCACCCAGCCCAGTGAAAGCAGGAGGACAATTCTCATGCCCATTGCCATCGACAGCCCGATGAATCGAGCGCGGGCGCGCTGAGCCGCAGGCAATTTTCCGCAGAGGATACTGATAAAAACAATATTATCGATCCCCAGCACGATCTCCATTGCCGTCAAGGTCAATAGCGGGACAATCCAGTCCATGGTGAATTCTTCTGATAAAGGATCTCATTGAACAGGCTCTGTCGAGTCTGTTTGCCCTCGTTCAAGATGAGTCCATGATATTGATTGCCCCAGAAAGCGAAAGAGGATTTGTCATTCTGTTTTTCAGCGAACCTTCGGTCGGTAGTCGGGATCAATCTGGGTTTGGATGCCTTGAAAAACAAAAAACACCCCGGTTTCCCGAGGTGTTTGTCGACATTTGATCCGATGACTGGACATCATCGGGGCAATGGACCGAACTGCCAGATCAGACCGATGTGAACCCGCTGATTAATATCTTCCCCGGGCACTTCCTTGAAGTTGTAAGCATAATCAAACCGAAAGGCGAGACTTGGTCCGACGTTCAGTCGCATCCCGAAACCGGTACTGATCATGAACTGGTCTCCGACTTCTCCTGGCTGTGGATTCATAATAAATGCCTCCCCGGAATCCATGAATCCATACACTCGAAGGCGTCCCTCTTCTCCTCGAAAGTCCAGATGAATCGGGCGAGGCCCCAGTTCGAAACTGGCTTGCCAACCGTGATCTCCGTTCGCTGTTCTCTGATCATAACCACGAATACTATCAAAGCCCCCGAATCCCAGCATTTCACTGTAAAGCAGTCGATCGGAGGAAACCTGGCCGATTCCACGAAAGACAAGCTGCCAGTTTTCTCCAATATTCTTAGCTCTCTCGTAACGTAATCGAGCATAAATAAACTCCGGAGCTGTATCAGGACGAATCGTACTGAATGACGCTGCGTTATTATGATCGGTAAATCCAGAACCAGGACCAATCCACGTATCTGCGTTGACAATCAGATACTGATCGAAATCATCCCGTTCCAGATAGGCATAGCCAACATTGATCGAAGTTAAATCCGCCCGGGATCCGAAGACATTTTCTCCACCGAATTCCAGGTTGTTGTTGGTCGATTTGAAATCAAACCCGACGCGAACATTTTCATCAACATAACGGTTCTTCTCCAGAACTCTCACCAGACCGAAACCGGTAATCCAGCTTTCCCCTTCCTGATTAAATCCCCCACCGATGGTCGGCATCACCCCTGCCCAGCTTCCATAGGTTTGAAACCGCCAGTCTCGATTAATGGGCCTTTCATAAGTGGCAGCATGGGCATGCAGACGTCTGAAATCGGAATCAGTTGTATATTGATAACTGGCAAGCCCTTCACGTCCGAAGACGTTCCCGGCAGTAAACCCGGCGGAAAGACGTTCCAGTCCCAGAGCCCGAACACCAGTGTCGTCATATCCGACATAAGCACGAACCGGGAAAACGTCTTCGACCGTAAACAACACATCGGTCAGTCCTTCACCGGTTCCCGGCTGCAGATCGACTCCGACCCGACGGAACGGATTCTGATTCAACCAGAAGAGATCATCTTCCAGCCAGGGTTCATAAATCGCATTCCCTGAATAGGTGCTATCAATCCACCTTGCCGTCTGATCGGCACTAAAGAAGCGGCCCTCTTCCACGCGGACATGACCGATTTTTCCCTCGATCACAATAATCTGAACGGCTCCACCAGTCACTTTCTGCTCTGGAATCAGAACGTCAAGAACGGGTTGCCCATTGGCACGGTACAACAGAATAATGTCGCGTGACAACTGGTTTAAACTGCGTAGCGTTGCAGGCTGATTCAGATGACGGCTCGCGATTTCCTGAAACTGGGGGGAAAAAACCAGCGATCTGGTATTCGCGAAATTATAGAGCAGACCTGTCTCTTCTGAACGAACGCCGTCCGGATCCACTTTATCAATGTGATCCACAACAATGATCGTCTCGAGCTTTGACAAAAGCTCCTTCTCACTCCCAGACACCGGTGGAAGCGGTGCATCGAGTTGCGGGGATGACGGCGGAGCAACCGGTAAGGGTTGAGGGCGGTAACGTTCAAAATCCTGTGCTTTCGCGACAGTACCAACCGCAGCACCAGCCATTGCTCCCATGGCCAGCATCAGCCGATACGTCGACTTGATACGATCTCCGAAAGTCATTGGTAACCTATCCATTTCTTATCAAAATTGCTCGCTTCAGAAATCTCTCAGCATCCAGATCGACATACCGTCATTAGCATATTGACGACGGCATACAGGTAGTCGAGAGAGTTTCCAAGGCATGGTCGTGCAACCCCTGCATCAACCTGCCACACTTTATCGAACAAAGCGTCGGTTCATCCGGATGGTCCTGAAGATGACTGTTCCAACCAGAACCCTTTTCGCTGTTCATTATTAAAATAGTGACATTCTATAAAGTCGCTATTAGCGAGTTGAACGTAACCCCAATATCGAACAGAGGATCAGCGATCAACGAGTATTAAAGGTCGCCACCATAGGCAACGATGATGCGCTCGTACTGACGTAAGGACACTTACAATCAACGTGCATGAAGGCGAATCTCACCGCTCGCTGATTTTCAAAGCATGAGATGCACGTATTAATACGCCAGTATCAAAGCATCGATACACTGTCGTTAACAAACTGAATATGCCTGGTTGATTGAGATCAGAAAATCCATCGAAAATGACAGCAAGTCCGTCTTATTACGCGGGTGCCTGTGATTTCTCACGGCGAACACACCTCTCGCATCAACCTGCACTGAGAGAGGACGCTGTCTGGTGGAGCAAGATTATTGGCAATGCGTGAGAATTACGCACATACGAGAAAAAACACCAGTCTCAAGAGGATTTCACACGATATCCGCGACCGGCCAGGGCTGTCAAAACCCGTTCGCGCTGGTCCCCCTGCAGTTCAATGACACCGTCCTGAATCGATCCTCCGGCGCCACATGTCGACTTCAGAAAAGTCAGAGTTTCCGTGAGATGTGTCCCTTCATCCACAAGCCCACGCACCGTGGTTACAGTCCGCTTTCCTTTTCGTTTTTCCAAAGAAAGCCTGACAGATTGCTTGCCGGGGAGAGTTCGTGGTTCAGCAGCGGGAGGACAGGTGCACTCCGACTCCAGCTTCTCGCAGACCGCGCAATGCGGAGGCCGATCAAATGGCGTTCCGGAAAACATCCCCATGACAAACCCTCAGTCTTACTGCGATCACGATCAAAGAGAGAATACAAACAATTTCGCGCCAGACTCGAATGCGATCAACACCAGCGTTCAATCATCCGACGATACATCTCTGTTCCTTTTTGCAAATCGTCGAGCAGGATCCATTCGTCGCTGGTGTGAGCCTGTGCAATATGTCCAGGCCCCATGATCACGCAGTTCGTCAACTCGCTAAATCGTGCCGCATCTGTTCCATAGGCCACCGTTCGTGGAACAGGAACGTCAGCGAACTCAAGACATTCCGTAACAAAGGGGGAATTCTTGTCACGATAAAACGGAGTCGCGCGAAAGATCGGTTCATACTCCAAGCCATATTTGACAGCGGCCTGTTGAATTCGGTCCAGAATCGGCGTGACGTCCATGCCTGGCATGGCACGAAAATAGAGAGTGCAGACACTCCGTGGAGCGGTCACATTTAATGCCGGATTATGATCGTTTATCCCCAGGTTCATTGTGGTGGTTGGAGGAATAAATTCTTCATTCCTCCACAACGGAGACGATTCCAGTTCCGCGTAGAGTTCTTTCATTTCGCTAAGAAAAGGAATCATATTCCAGTTGGCATTCATACCGAGGTTCGTGCTGGAATGGGCGGCAATCCCTTTCGAAATGATTCGAATGCCACATCCCCCTTTATGTCCATAGATGACGCCGAAGCCTGTCGGTTCGCCGATGATCGCTCTGGTTTGCCCTGCGACCATCTCTCGATAAATAGATGATCTG
Organism: Planctomicrobium sp.; assembly: GCA_035556335.1. Taxonomy (GTDB): domain Bacteria; phylum Planctomycetota; class Planctomycetia; order Planctomycetales; family Planctomycetaceae; genus Planctomicrobium. The sequence continues at coordinate 7,195 of DATMFC010000112.1, forward strand.
GCAGCAACATATTCCGCCCCTAACATGCCGACTTCTTCATCAGCGGTGCAACAGATATAAATGGGCTCACGTAATGATGTCCCGACGAACGGAGAGACCGCGGCCAGCATACAGGCCAGCGACCCTTTCATATCGGTACTTCCCCGACCATATAAACGTCCATCGCGGACGTGTGGTTCAAATGGCCCGAAGTCGGGAATCGACCAGTTCAAGGCAGGAACCACATCGGTATGACAGAAGTAAGCCAGACCGCCTGTTCCGCTCCCGAGCCGTGCAATCAGGTTAGCTTTGGGAGTTCCTGCAGAGTCCACGTAGTCGACCCGTTCGAGATCAAACTTCCAGTCATGCAACCACTGAGCAACATGTTCGGTGACAGGAAGATTCGTTTTCGAACTGACGGAATCGTACTCAATCAGTTCACTCGCAAATCGGACAGCGCTGGACATGAGTAGACAGCAATCGTTTCAGACGTTCAGAATCAATGTTTCCACCATCAATTTTCAGCAGAAATCACAACCATCATCGTGGTTCACAACCATGGTGGTTAATGCAGGCGCCTCCGTCAATTCGAACTTTCCGGATCAGAGGAGTTGACCACCCTCTTCAATGAGTCCGTTCATGGGGATTCCGGTCTGATTTCCAGAGTGTCTGGTTATTTCGATCACAGGGACAGGAGTTGCCGGATTTACTTGAGATCGCATGAAAATTTGGCATCGGGATTGACGACCATCACCTGACATGCGTATTTTGGAGAGCAGAAATCTCACGAATGTTTGTTGTTTGCACCCCAAAGTTGATTCACCAAAGAATTGTAATGACCTCCCTGATTTGTCGCACAATTGAAATTCGCAGCCCGCTGATTGGCGGGATTCGAATTATTTGTGTGCATCACGGGAACTGAGGTCTGACTGGAAACTGTCCACCAACCCCTTTCAGGTCCCTGTGATCCGGAAGGGGTTTTTTCGTTGGCGCAACGTGCTCTGACGGGTGCAGGAGAATCGAGACGTTTCGACATGCGAAGGCCTCACTTTTCGCCTGGAGAACGCTGAAAATCATCTTCCAAGATGTATTAATCACATAGAAAGCGAGTCGTTTTATGTACGTCCAGATGTATGACACCACGCTCCGCGACGGGAGCCAGGGGGAAGGAGTCAACTTTTCTCTTCAGGATAAACTCCTCATCACGAAAAAACTGGACGAACTCGGCTTTGATTTCATTGAAGGAGGCTACCCGCTCTCCAACGAGAAAGATTTTGAGTACTTCCAGCAAGTGCAGAAACTCGACCTGAAGCACGCCAAAGTCTGTGCATTCGGCATGACCCGACGACGAGGGGTCACCCCCGACCAAGACACCGGAATGATTGCACTGCTGGATTCCAAAGCACCGGTCTGCACGATTGTCGGGAAGACATGGGATCTGCATGTGACCGAAGTATTGCGAGTCGGTCTGGAAGAAAATCTCGCGATGATCCGTGATTCCATCTCCTATTTGAAGTCACAGGGACGAACCGTTTTCTACGATTCCGAACACTTCTTTGACGGCTTCGTCGCCAACCCGGAGTATGCCCTGCAAGTGGTTCGGGCCGCACAGGAAGCGGGAGCCGACACCATCGTCTGTTGCGACACCAATGGAGGAAGCATGCCGGAACGGATCGTCGAGATTCTCTCCAAAGTCAGGAAAGAACTCTCTGTCCCGCTAGGCATCCACTGCCACAACGATTGCGAACTGGCAGTCGCGAACTCCCTCGCCGCTGTCGACACCGGCATCGTGCAGGTTCAGGGAACCATCAACGGAATTGGGGAACGCTGCGGGAACGTCGATCTGATCAGTGTTGCGGCAAACCTTGCCCTCAAAAAGAAGGGATATGAAGTCCTGACGCAGGGGGCCGGCTTATCTCACCTGACAGAGCTTTCACGTTATGTTTATGAATTAGCAAACATGAACTTCCGTTCCGGTCAGGCTTATGTCGGACGAAGTGCCTTTGCCCATAAAGGGGGAATGCATGTTCATGCCGTGAATAAGTTTGCACATAGCTATGAACATATCAATCCGGAAGTGGTCGGGAACGAGCGTCGTATTCTGGTGAGTGAGCTTTCCGGCCGATCTAACATCGTCGCGAAAACCACGAAGCTGAAACTTGATAAAGACCCTGATTTAATGGGTGCGATCCTGGCCCGGGTTCAGGAACTGGAAAATATCGGCTATCAGTTCGAAGCGGCCGAAGCGTCGTTTGACCTGCTGGTCAAGAAGACCGCGCAAGCCTACGAACCGAAGTTTCAGCGTCTGCATTATCGCGTCAATGTTGAAACCGCCGGGCAGGAACAGCCACTCACGGAAGCCACCGTCAAACTGAAAATCGATGGAGATGGAGCGGTTCGACATGAAGTGGCTGAAGGAGATGGACCGGTGAATGCTCTGGACCAGGCCCTTCGTAAAGCTCTGGTGGAAACGTATCCGAATCTCGCCACAATGAAGCTGGTTGATTACAAGGTGCGTGTCATCAACTCGTCGGGAGGAACCGCAGCCAGCGTTCGAGTGGTCATCGAAAGCGCCGACGACAAGGACGTCTGGAGCACAATCGGGGTCAGCGAAAATATCATCGAAGCAAGCTGGCTGGCACTTGTTGATGCCGTGGAATACAAGCTCTTCAAAGATGAAGGGGAATTCGGGGGATAGTCGAGTTGATCGTGAAGAAGAAGACGAAGAGACTCACGCAAAGTCTCCAAGGCGCAAAGAGTTTTGATTGGCGACTTTGCGTGGGATCAATTCCTTTTTCCTCCTGGTGAAAATTGTCCACACGGCGGAGGAATTCAGAGCAAATCGTTCCGTTTGTTTCGAACAATTTAGAGCCGCGAACAAAACCTCTCAAACGATGAATATTTCCTTTCCGCGAGCGGACCGGTGTCAGTTTTGTTAGAGGTTCTAATTGATTGTTCTGAAAATAACACCACGGGCTCTGTTTTATGACCTATGTTCCCTCCAGCGGTGACGTTGTTCTTTGAAGAACGTCGGTGATATGAATGCTCCCATGGCATTTTCCGTTTGCCAGCATTGGGAGGCGACATTAACGCTGGTGGGCCTTTCATGCAGATACAATGGTTGTCAACATTTGCGCTATTCATACTGATTGGCGCCGGGGCCGGGTTCTGGGGTGGCGGGGGCTTCTCCCGTTCAATGGTTGCCAGAACAGATCATGAACAAGGCATCATTTTGCCGCAGGAATCTCAAGTGATTCCAAGTCAGGAGACCGAGCCGGACTCTTCCTCTCAAGAGAAGAGTCTTTCTCAGCCACTTCCAAACAAAGAAGCGCCGGAGATCCAGGTCCATATCCATCTCCCACAATCTCCTCCCCTTCCGCCCCCTTCTCTTCCGAAAACTTCACCACCAAAAATCACCAACTCCCAGAGAGTTTCCCCATACATTCATTCCATTCATACGACCGTAACATTCGGTCGACAACGAATGGCGATCTATAAAGATGCAGCACGCCGGTATGATACTCTCAAAACATTGAAGTTCAGAGAACCTGTGACTGCCCTGTCTGGTCTCGCAGAAGCAAATCTGAAACATTACAACGACCTGTCGCAAATTCGCAAAACACTCTTTCACGCAGATGATCTGCCGTCTGATCGAATCGATTTCTATATCAAAAGAATCGAACACACCAATCGCAAGATTGAAGACAACGACGCCCAACTTGAAGTGGCCTACGACCAGCTCAAGGCACTGGCCAATTCATCAAGCCGTTAAAGAGCGTCCTGAATTCAGGAACCCGATTTTCGGGCAAGTTGAACGCCGTCGGGATAGCGTTTCTTCAATGCTTCACTTGCCGCAGGACCACAGACCAGCTGGAAGTCGGGTCCGATCAGTGGCACGCCGGTCGTCTCATCCACCAGAACAGGGTCGACAATGGTCTTCGTGCGGGTGTCCATCAACACGACACTCGCTCCTTCCGGAGAAAAATACTTCGTCCCCCAGGCGAGCAAGGCGAACAAAACCGGCTGGAAGTCGCGCCCTTTTTCGGTGAGAAGATACTCGTCACGTGGCGGATGATCCTGATAACGGTGCCGTTCCATCAGCCCATCTTCGACCAACCCCCCCAAACGGCGGGTCAACATCGTAGGGGCAATTCCTAAACTCTTCTGAAATGCATCAAAACGGGAGACACCCGTCAGCGCATCACGTAAGATCAGGAGAGACCACCAGTCGCCGATCTGATCGACACACCGGGCCACCGGACACTCGTGTTGTTCATTTCTTTTTCGCGACATTTAACCAATCGTACGCATGTGACTATTTTTTTGATAGTCACCTGCGTATCTTTATGGTAACGTTAGATTGAGAAATCGAGTGAACTGTCGGTCCCGGAAAAGATCCATCTCTCAGGCGAACCTCGCAAGTGAGATCGATCTCCTTCAAGTTCCCTCCGTAATTGCCACCGAGACTCCGTGTGTGAAACCAATTTGGTTGACCGCATCCTCCCTCCGCATTTGCCCTGCTTTGTATTTTAGATGGCTTGTTTTTGGTTGAAATGGCCCCGCAGACTGAAGACAGATAACAGTCGCAAGCCAGGCCAGAAATCAGGTTGTAACACGGCACTCCTTCAGAAATGATTTCAGCAATGGGATCCATCCCGCGTTTGCCTTTGTCCAATCCGATTCATTCAATCCGTGCCGGCGTTTCGCTGTCTGGATTTTGGTTGTGTGGATTTTCGCTGTGTGGATTGCTGATGCTCTCCGGCTGTCCTGCTGCGACAGCGACGGCCCCGGCGGCGAAGGCTCCGGCGGCAGTTGAAGTCATCTCCAGCGTCCCGATCCACACGGAGATTGTCGAATGGGATGAATTCGTCGGTCGGCTGGAACCGACTGATTTCGTGGAAATTCGTGCCCGAGTCAGCGGATATCTCCATTCCATCAACTTCCATGAAGGCCAGATCGTTAAACAGGGAGACCTGTTGTGCGTGATCGATCCTCGACCGTTTGAAGTCGAAGTGAATCGGGCGACCTCGGAAGTGCGTCTGGCTGTCTCTCAGGGACAACAGGCTGCCGCGACGGTCACCCAGACCGAGGCCGAAGTCGAAGAATCCGAAGCGAGACATGAACTCTCCCAGAAACAATTGGCCCGATCCCGCTCACTCGTTCAGCAAAACGCAATTTCACAGGATGAGTACGACGTTCGCGAGTCGGAAGTGCGTCAGTCGGAAGCAAACCTGCGAGCCGTGAGAGCCCGGCTGTTGCTGGCTCAAACCGCTGTCACGTCATCGGAAGCCCAGATCAATTCCGCCGAAACATCTCTGGCGACCGCAAAATTGAACCTGGAATACACTCAGGTACGGGCTCCCATTACTGGTCGGGTCAGTTCCAAACTGGTTACTGAAGGAAACCTCATCAGTGGCGGTCAGGCGGAATCGACGCTGATCACAAGAATTGTGTCTCTCGATCCGATTTACTGTACATTCGATGCAGACGAACTCTCGTTCCTGAAATATGAACGACTGGCGAAAGAAGGAAAACTGGGAGACACCCGAAGCGTAAGGCATCCTGTTTACATTGGATTGGCGAACGAGCCAAACGAGTTTCCTCATGCCGGATATCTGAACTTCGTCGACAACCGTCTCGACCCAGGCACAGGGACAATGCGTCTTCGGGCGATTCTGAAAAATTCCGACCATCTCCTGACTCCGGGTTTATTTACACGAGTCCGAATCCCGGGAAGTGGCCGGTACGAAGCAACGATGATTCCCGATTTTGCTGTCGGAACCGATCAGTCGGAAAAATTCGTACTCGTCATCAATGATGAAAACAAGATCGAGCGCCGCGTTGTCGAACTGGGTCCGCTTTACCGGGGAAACCGGATCATTCGTGAAGGGATGTCTCCAACAGACCGATTTGTCCTGCGAGGGATGCAACGGGTTCGTGCGGGGGTATCTGTCGATCCGACTCATGAAGCGATTTCGCTCAATAATGAATCTCTGCCTGAGCAGGCTGATCCGATCCCTGACGACAAGACGATTTCCAGACCGGCATACAATCCGATGCCCGGGACTACCTCGCCCAAAGGAATGCTGGCAGGAGACCAGTCGTCCAGCGAATCAGAAGCGCCGCTCAACTAGAAACACTAAATTCTAAAGACTAAGAACCAAACGGACGTATTATCGAATTCAGTCTGGTTCTTAGAATTTCGTATTTAGAATTTATTTTCCACCATTGAGTTCCTATGAAATTTGCTCATTTCTTTATTGATCGTCCGATTTTCGCTACGGTGATTTCCGTCGTGATTGTCATTATTGGAATGATCTCTTATCTGGCATTGCCGGCAGCGCAATACCCGGAAGTGGTGCCACCGACGATTGTGGTCTCCGCGTCCTATCCCGGTGCCTCTCCAGAGGTTATTGCAGATACGGTTGCGACTCCGATTGAACAGGAAGTGAACGGCGTTGAAGACATGCTTTATATGTCTTCACAGTGCACGACCGACGGCCAGATGCAGTTAACGGTGACCTTTAAATTAGGGACCGATCTGGACAAAGCACAGGTCCTTGTCCAGAACCGTGTCGCCACTGCAGAGTCTCGTTTACCGGAAGATGTCCGACGACTGGGTGTCACGACCGTCAAGTCTTCTCCGGATATGCTCATGGTGATCCATCTGGTCTCTCCGGATAACCGTTACGATCAGCTCTATATCGGTAATTATGCGTTGATTCAACTTCGAGACTCACTCTCCCGAATTGACGGCGTCGGCAGTGTCCGGCAGCTTGGTTTACGGGAATACAGTATGCGAGTCTGGCTCGATCCGGACCGAATGGCCTTCCTCTCGCTGACCCCGCGGGACGTCGCAGAAGCATTGCGGTCGCAGAACGTGCAAGTGGCCTCTGGTGTGATCGGCCAACCTCCGATGACACGGCCAAACGACTTCCAACTGGTGGTGACGACTCTCGGTCGCCTCCTGGAACGGGAACAGTTCGAATCACTTGTTGTGCGTACCGGAGAAGATGGCCGGGTGATTCGTCTGCGGGATGTCGCCCGTGTCGAACTGGGAGGACGCGAGTTCACCATTAACAGTTATCTCGACGGCAAAGCGGCCGGGTCAATGGCGATCTTCCAGTTACCCGGCTCGAATGCACTGTCCACTTCGGACGCGGTTGAAAAGGAAATCGAACGGCTCTCGAAGAATTTTCCGGAAGGGCTCGAATATCGCATCGTCTATAATCCGACGTCGTTTGTCCGTGAGTCGATCCAATCGGTGCTGCATACCCTGTTCGAAGCGGCGATTCTCGTCGTGATCGTTGTCCTGGTGTTTCTGCAGAACTGGCGCGCCGCACTGATCCCATTGATCGCAATTCCCGTTTCGCTGATCGGGACATTCATCGCGATGTCCGCATTCGGGTTTTCGCTTAACATGCTTTCGCTGTTCGGTCTGGTGCTGGCGATCGGGATCGTTGTGGATGACGCCATCGTCGTTGTCGAGAATGTCGAACGGCATATCGCCCGGGGACTTTCTCCTCGAATGGCGGCCTATGAAGCAATGACGGAAGTGACTCCGGCCATTATCGCCATTGCTTGCGGGTTGACTGCGGTCTTCGTTCCGACGGCCTTTATTTCCGGTCTGAGCGGTGAGTTTTATCGGCAGTTCGCTCTGACGATCGCCGTCTCCACTCTGATCTCAGCTTTCAACTCGCTGACACTCAGTCCGGCGTTGTGTGCCCTGTTACTGCCGGCGCACGGTGCCAAGAAAGACTGGTTCACAAAAATCTGGGATTTCCTGTTCGGCTGGTTTTTCAGACTGTTCAATATCGCCTTTTTCCGGACCGGCAGAATCTACGCCACGTTCGTC
>DATMFC010000113.1:0-2178 GCA_035556335.1 Planctomicrobium sp.
ATTTCCCAACAGAGCAGACTGGCAGAGGAATACCGCATTTCCCTCCGTAATACTCGATACAACGAAATCACTCCCACCGACAGCGGCAAGAGCCAGCAAATCGTCTCAGGTCTCCATGCATCCAGCGAAAAGCGTTCGAGCAGAGCAGACATGAAGTGATAATCGATGTGGGCCGCCAGGCTGAAACAGACTCCTCCCCAGAAGAGCCCCGCCCAACTCCAGATTCGATAACGTCCCATGAAGTCTTTACGACTTCGTGAACGATGCCAGTAAATCAGGAAGCAGAGTTGAGACGCCGCAAGCAACTGAATCGTGCTGAAATAGCGGAGAACAGGGCCATCCTTCAAGGTGGTCAACTGTTCCAGACCACGATTCTCCGCCCAACTGGAAAGCCCCAGCCAGAGCACGATTCCCCACGCGAACAGATTGAGGGCACAAAACAGACCCAGTATCCGCCCATCACGAGGAATAATTGTTCTTTTTGATACGGGAGTGATAGATACTGTCTCGTCAGACGAATGATCTTCTGAAGATCCACTTCGCGACGCACGACCAGACAGACCGGCCGTCGGCAGGGGCCGCGTTCGGTCTGTTTCCTGAGCGAGACGTCGACGACGTCGATCACTGACGCTGGCAGATCCAGCAAAATGAGCAGCCATGATCGAACGCAGAACTGAAGGAGAAAGGGGCATCCCAGCCAATACCTGTTGTATCGGTCATCATTCCGCTTCATACTCAGATCAGGGCCACTCTCCGTCACTTTTCCCGGAAGTCCCCCCAAAAAAACGTCACGAGAAGAGGACTTCCCTTATCTTACCCAGTCTCCACAATCGAAAACCTTCAGCCATGTGACGATATCAACAGAAACGACTTTCTTTCCATCACCGATGGCTGGAATTGCGTATTCAATAGATTCAGGTTCCGATCACGGATATTCCCAGCTTTCAGGATGAAACACTCGAGTATGAGTTCACCCAACCGCATGACTCAGTCTTTGGCTCAGGCCTTTTCATCAGTGGTCACCGCCTCTCCTCCGGGTGAGAGTTCCTTCGCGGTCACAACCACCGACGGATTATTGAACATCGCACGTCAGTTTCAGGCGAGCGATCTTCACCTGCTTCCCACCGCGCGCGAGCAGGAAATTGAGGTGCTTTATCGAATTGACGGAGTTCTGCATCTGGCAGGCAGGCTGATGCAATCGACCGCACAGATTGTTCCCCGACTCAAAGTTCTCTCACACCTGCTCACTTACCGGACCGATATTCCGCAGGAAGGACGCATTCGCACCGGCCAAACCGATCTCGAAATGCGGGTCAGCACGTTTCCAACCATCCACGGTGAAAAAGCGGTCGTCCGTTTTTTTGTCGGGTCGGGAAACTTTCAGCAACTTTCCGACCTCGGACTCCCTGACGACATCCACAAACGCCTCATTTCGCAACTGGGACAAACCACCGGGTTGTTGCTGGTTTGCGGACCGGCAGGATCAGGCAAGACCACCACTCTCTATGCGGCGATGCGGTATCTGCAAACTGGAACTGGGCCAATACGAAGCCACCCCATACGAAGCCTCTGTTCACTGGAAGATCCGGTAGAAGCGCTCCTCCCCGGCGTCGCTCAGACTCAAGTCAAAACCGACGGCGAGATGACCTACCAGCGCGGACTCGCCTCTCTGTTACGACAGGATCCCGAAGTGATTCTTGTGGGAGAGATCCGGAATCAGGAAACCGCGGCCATTGTGTTTCAGGCCTCACTCACCGGTCAACTGGTGCTCTCATCCTTTCATGCAGGAAGTGCTGCCGAAGCGATCAGCCGCTTATCCGACATGGAGATTGAACCCTACCTCCTCCGCAGCGGCATCAGAGGAATTCTTGCCCAGCGCCTGCTGAGACGACGCTGTTCCTGCCTGAATAAGGCATCAGACAGTTCTTTCCCGGAATGTGAACAGTGCCGAGGAACCGGTTACTCGGGACGTCTGTTGCTCTGCGAATTACTGGAACCGGAACTCTCCGGATTAGGTCGCGCTATTCTCAATCGGGACGACACCACTCAGATTCATCAAAGTGCCGTTGCTGCCGGAATGATTCCATTACGCCAAAGAGCCCAGCAGGCAATCCAATCCGGCCTGACCACCACAGAAGAACTCATCCGCGTCCTCGGTGATTGAAACAATCATTCCCT
>DATMFC010000114.1:0-1982 GCA_035556335.1 Planctomicrobium sp.
CTTCAAAAAAGCGGGAGAACGGTACGCGGGGCTCGAAACCAAGTTACCCAAGGCCCCGGTCACAGACCTTTCGTAGAGCGCTCCGAAGTTCAGGGAAAACCCCTGATAAGAGGCAGGCATGGATCGCATCGCATGCAATCACGCGATGCGATCCATGCCTGCCTTTCGTTATTTCCCGATACTCCTGACGAAATTCAATGAACGCGGGAGCATTCGCGACCGCATTCTTTAGGAGATCGCTTGGGAGTTGAATTGCGTGGACATCGGTAAAGGACACACGAACCACGGGTTCCATGCTGGAGACGGGACTGGCTAGACGAGTTCCGACTCCCGCGAATAAGAGCCGCCGAGAAAACGCAGGATCACATAAATATTTCCCACAAAATAAGTTGCGTCTCAAGACACTTGACTCGAGGTCGACAAAGAACGGGACGACCATCACCTTGACTGCATATTCCCTTGAGTGTATGCTAAATCTGTAATTCCTGGAGTCGTCTATGAACAAAAGCGCTCGATTAGCAGTTTTTTACGAACGGCTAGGAGAAGCATTGCCAGCAGGGACACACCTGGAAGCATATGAGTTGATCTCGACCATCTTGAATACAGTCGAGGACGAGTACAGCGGTGTGCCGAACAACCCTCCGAGCTGGCAGACGGACGGACGGCTCTATCCTCCACAAAAGGACCGAGTCCATGCGGTCCCTGGGTTTCCTGAAGTCCTGCGTTACAACAGCTTCAAACATGACACATTCATCGCGAGCAACGGTGCCATCGAAGTGAGAATCATCGCCACGGGAGCGGTTCACTTCGAGAAACCAGGCGCTAACGGAAAAGGAGTATGGGAATGAACCCAATCCAGAAGCTGCAACGGTTTCTCCTCACCGCCTTTTCCGACGCCAAAGTCACGCTCGACGAGCCTCTCGTGAACGACGGTGTCTGGTCGATGAACGTGTTTCTCCCTCATTACCACCTCGCTGTTGCCTGGCAGGCCGGTAAGGGTTTCGGCGTCGTTTCCGACGACGAGCACGGTTACGGGGAAGGAGCCCACGAGGTGTTCGAGGATCTCGACCAGGCGCTTCCTCGAATCGTCAAACTTCTCACATGCAGGCAGACCTCCGTGGCTCCTCCTCAAGTCAGACTAAAAGAGCTCCGCGAGGAACTCGGGCTGTCCCAGGAAGAGCTGGGAAAGAGGCTCGGCAAACGGCAAGCTTCCGTCTCCCGCACAGAGGCGCGGTCTGATTTTCACGTGTCTACCCTGAGAGACTTTGCCAGAGCCTTTGGAGCCAAGTTGGTGGTGAAGATGGTTTTCCCAGACGCCACGGAAAGGGAGCTCAAGCTTGACGGAGACCTCAAGCTAGAACTCTTGCCGTGAAATTCAACCGACCCGTTTTACGAACCTTCAGAAATAGAAGGAGTAGGGCAGGATCAACACAGGCACAGAATCCATTCGCAAGATCATTGAAGAAAATCCTCGTGGGCAACCTGCAAGAATTCGCAGGGAGAATTAGGTCCAACTTCACCTTTCCCGGAAGCGCGGGCAACTAGCCCTCTCCAAATGAGGGCGGGACGCCCGTGCTCCCAGGAAGAAAAACCTCGATGCCTTGCAGTCCACAACTCAATCGAACTACACAAACGATCATTCATATCCAACCATTAACATGACTTAGATTTTTCTCGTTATTTTCTTTAAATTGCCTCCAAGTTCATGATTTCATCGCAATGTCGAGCCAAGGATCAACGGTTGCGCGGAGTTGTTTGGTAGGCTTTCAATGGCTATCCTCAACGATCCGACCCATTACCCATTGATGGGCCAAAACCGGCACGGAGGAACACCCGAGTGAGTGCCCGGATACTGATCGGCCTCTACCGACACGCGAAGTCTCGAACGGCAATGTTGGCATTGGCTGCGATAGCGGCCCGGCGTTGATCTCGGGACATCCGACCTCCTGGCAAGGGCTTATTCTTTGAATCAAAATTTCGTC
>DATMFC010000115.1:0-22350 GCA_035556335.1 Planctomicrobium sp.
CGTAATCATAGGCACGACGGGCCAGCGTCAGAATGCGTGCGATGAAGTCATCATCGATCTCGGTGGCCTCAATGGCATCCGCCGGGGCGGCCAGGAGATCGAGCCCCGACTCATGTCGCGTCGTGAGCTGACGAATCAACGTCTCGTCGAGCCGGTCTCGTTCACGAACCGCATCGAGCAGCGATGTTCTCGGCTTGAGTCCCAATTGCGGAGCGCAAAGGCCGATCTGCAATGATCCATCGATCAGCAGAACCCGTTCCGGTGCGTGATGTGCCAACCCGATGGCGGTGTTGACGGCCAGCGTCGTCTTTCCCACTCCTCCTTTATTACTGATGAATGAAACGATGGTGGCGGGGCGAATGGAGACCCGATTCGTGCCGGAATGAATCCGTTCCAGCATCTGTCCGACGTCGGCCCGGGAAATCGGCCGGCGAACAAAATCCCGGACCCCCGTGCGGATCGCCTGAATCAGGAAGCCGCTTCCCGTGGAATCGACCGAAACGGGATCGGACTGGAACACTCCCACCACAATCGTTTCGGGGGATGCGGCATGAATCTCGGTCGTGATCGCCGTCAATCCCGAGAGATCGGAAGGCATCTCCACCAAGGCCACCTGCGGCCTCCAGGTTCTTGCCGCATCACCAACGCGCAGTGGTTCCACTACCGCTCGAATCACCGGGCAGAGTTCTTCGAATGTTTCCAGAATTTGCCGCAGTTCTTCGTGGAGCCGACGATCGCGGGAGACGGTGAGAATTTGCAAACTGGCGATGGTTGTTATTCCTCTCGTTGTTCCGGACGGTAGTAATGCACCCGGCGATCCTTTAAACCCCGAATGTGCTCGATCTTCCCGGCGCGAACTTCCGCCAGTAACGGGGGACGTGGATCGTCATCCGCGTTTGCGGAACGGGCAACCGCGAAGATTCTGGCCCGGGTCGCAATGGCCTCGTTCACCTTCGTCACCGCCTCCGGGGCCAGAGAAAGAACCGCCACGTTCAGTTTCAGATTCAATAACTGAACGTCATAAACGATTCCCTTCTCAGTATCAGTGCGCCGTTCGATTGGACGAATGACTTCTCGCACCTCCGTGCTTAATAACAAAGCATCATCGGCCAGAACCGTTGTGTCGGCAAAATCATCTACGGTTCCGCTGATTCCAAATGTTTCATCTGATTTCCTGAACTGTCGATACGACCGAGCCACCACCAGCATAACGCGATCTCCCGACTGAAATTCGGACAGGCCGTCCACCTGTTCGCTCGTAACGGTGACTCCAACCGATCCCGGTTCGATTCCGGCGGTCAGTCCCGGACGTGTTCCTTCCGGGAGCAGGTCTTCCTTTCGAATCACAAATCCCGGATCAATGGCCCGGGATGTCACCCGTCCAATCAAGGACTCCAGGTCGGCCATCCAGTTCTCTTCAATCGTTTCCCCTTTGAAGTAGTAGAGCCGGGGCTTTCCTGTTGCTGGATCGATGAAGTCTTCAATTCGGAGACGAGTTTGTGCGGCGACAGGGCGCGTCAAGACAGGATAGGGATGCAGCGCCTTGTCGCTGTCCGGACGTCTGCCCGATTCCTTGCCTTCCGTAACGTCCTGTCGTGATAGCACCGCCGCCCGCAGAGGAACGTCGGATCCAATTGCCTGTGTCAGGGAAACCAACTGGGGCGCATCGACGGCAATGACCGCTGCCTCATCATTACCGGAAAGTTTGATCGCATCGTTCGCCAGCCGTTTGACGCCGGTTCGCAGTTCCTGCGACCGTTGTTCGTCAACGGGATCGGGAATTCCTCCCCGTAAGGTCGCCCACTCGATCTGAGGAGCAGGGAGAGGAGCGGTTTGTGGAAGCTCGGAGACAATGACGAACCGATCCCCCGGGAAGAGATGATCCAGCCCTTGAATCCGGTTTCCGGGAACCGTCATCGCCACCTTTCCCTTCGGAACCGCTCCGGCGATTCCGGCGGGGGTTCCCTTTGGCAAGAGATCGGACTCTTCGAAAAGATATCCCGAATGGAGATTCCGGGCGGTCACACGGCCGATCAGTTCCCGTGGATTGGCGATCCATCCCGGTTCCACATTCCCCGGTTCAAAATAGAAAACGGAAGTCTGTCCTGTCTCAGCGTCCCGCAGCAAGTCCGGTGTAATTTGGGTGTAGGCGGGAATTCGAACGGTCCGGACGGGATAAGGAATCATCCCTAACGTCAAGGGATCACGCTGTTCGGAAGCGGAGCCGGTCGTTTCCGGTTGTCCCGATCGAAATGCGCAGAAGACCGAATAGTTTCCTCCCAGAGCGTGCGTTAATGAGATCACTTCTTCCGGAGCGACCGCCAGAGTGACGTTTTGTTTCGGTCCCCCTCGGCCGGTGGGGGGAACCTGGGTGATCTCGACCAGTGCTCCGTCCCGGACTAGCAATCGAATCCCCAGCCGTTTCTGAAGTTCCAGGGCCGTAGCTCCGGGAGATTTGAGACCGCCGGTCAGGCTGTCACTCTCGCTGAAATCCGTCGCCAGCGGAGTCCGCCCCGATTCCGTTTTGGCGGTCTGACTGGCATACAGGTCAAACCGGTCCCCCCGTTTCAGAGAGGTCAGCCCCTCGATTTTGTCCGCTGCGACCACCATCGCCCGCTTTCCGGCGGGAATTCCTCCCGCGATACCTGGCCGCGTCCCGTTGGGAAGAAAATCCTTCTCGCTGAAGAGGTAGTCTTTTTCCTTATCGCGTGCCATCACTCGGCCAACGACATCATCCACGGTTCGAAACCATTCGGGATGGGCCTCGACCTGTTGTTTCGGCAACCAGAAATAACTGTCGTCTCCCAGCTTCAGGTCATAGACATCTTCCCGACGAATCTGTGTGAAAGCCTTGATGGGACGAACGGCTTTGGGAAGAGGAAACAGTCCTGCTCGGGAAGGTTTCCCGGCGGGCTGTAAGTATCCCATCGCGAACAGGGTTCCGTAGGTCGCCGTACCTCCCAAGAAAACGACGGCCAGCACGACGGAAACGGTCGCCAACAATGAACCGGAAGAACGAGGACGCCGTGCCATGATCTCTCAACCTGCTTCAGTTTCTAGTGAACCTCCATGAGCAATTAAAATGCACAAGATCATCTAATGCAAATGTATTTCCAAATGATCAGTGATTTCAGCTTCGCTCTGACGGGTTTCCTGTGCGCGAAGTCCGAGACCGATGAATCACCAGGAAGCCGTTCCCGCTCCGAAGGCAAAGGTTCTCAACAAATTCGGGCAGAAGAACTGGATCAGAAACCCACTGGCAATCGCAGGTCCGTAAGCGATTGCCTTTTCTCCCCGAAGTGCGGCGGCCACAGCCAGGACCGCTCCGGCCATTGCCATCCAAAAAAGAGCAGGCCACAGCCAGACTGGTCCGAGCCAGCATCCGATGGCAGCGCACAGTTTCAGATCTCCGCCGCCAAATCCTCCCGCTAGGTAAAAGGGCAGAACGACAAGACCACCCAGGATCCCCCCCACAAGGCTCTGCCACCACACGATCGGCAATCCTCCCGACAGACTGGTCACAATGGCCCCTCCTACCAGTAGTAATGGAATCGTGTCCGGAATTTCACGATCACGCAGATCGTACAATGCAGCGATCCCCAGCAGGCAGAGGGGCATCCAAAGTGTCACGCTGCTCAATTTCGGAGCTTTCCTTGAGGTTGAAAACACTGCCTGATTTCCCGTCAGGAAATTCAGGCAGTGTCGTAAAACATCAATACCTGACGTTCGACACCGGGATTAATCCGCAACGAAGGACTCAGGAGAGACACCAAGAGCACCGACGTTGTTGATCTGAGCAGATCCGGTCACTCCGGTGATGCTCTGCCAGGAAATCACGCCTGTGCCGACAATGGCACCACTGCCGTTATCGGTGGTCTCAAGCCATTCGGTGGTCGCGATCGGCAGGTTGTCTTCATCGTGCCCACCCGGCAGCATCCCGGCTGCGATCGCATATTGATCAGCAACCTTGTGCCCGAAGACGGACAGGGCCACCAGCGAGATGAATGCAATTCCGGCGATCAGAAAAGCGTATTCGAGCAATCCCTGCCCCTTTTTGTCCTTGATCAACTTCAGCAACTTTGTCACGTCGTCACCTCCCAAAGGGAAACCAAATCGTTTGCTGACCGGAAACACTCCCGGCCATGCCGATGAACTCTCATGAAGACTTCCGTGAGGCGCCTCACCAGCCCTGTTCAGCATCGCCCGCCCAATCCGTTCAGGCCAATGACAGCGATTCTGCCGACGTTGCCGAGATGTTTTCGCACAACGATTGCATGAGCAGTTCCACTTGAGGAGGAGTCTATGCCCTCATAATCAGCAAAGTCAACTGCTTAAAATTATCCTTTGCATAAAGATTGCAAAATAATCTGGACGCTGCCAGAATCGTCATTGTGGAATCAGGGATCGATCCGTCTGTCTTCCAGAAATGCTTGCGCCAGGTCAGTTGAAGTGGGAACAATGTCGATCGCCGATCAAGCCTCCAGATCATCCGTGAGCCTCGTCACCTGGCTGGTGGGACTCGCGGTCGTGTTTGGGATGGCCTACGCGAATTCCTTCGGTGGCCAGTTCGTCTTCGACGACATTGTCAATATTGCTGACTCAGCACGGACTCAATCACTGTGGACCTGGAATTGGAGCGGTGAAGCCGGCCCGAGATTCCTCTGGTTTCTCTCTCTGGCCATCGACTATTCCCTCTGGGGACGAGATGCCTGGGGATACCATTTGTTGAATGGAGCGGTTCATCTGGCAAACGGGTTTCTGATTTTCGGACTGGTACGACGAACGCTCAAACGGCTTCCTGGCGACGGCTGGTCCGCGAATGCAGCCGATGCCACTGCATTCGCCGTTGCGGCTCTCTGGCTGGCACATCCACTGACGACACAGGCCGTCACTTACATTGTGCAGCGAGGGGAATCTCTCGCGACGTTGGCTTATCTGGGAGTTCTTTACGGAGTTTGCCGAGCGGGAGAACCTGGGGCGCGTTCCCTTCCCTGGCTGATTCTCTCGGCGGGGGCTTTCTACATCGGCATGCATGTTAAAGAGATCGTGGCAACGGCTCCTGCCGTGGCCGCACTCTATGAACGGGCATTCCTTCGCTGTTCCTGGAGAGAAGTGATTTCCAAACGCTGGCGGTTTGCGGCCTCGTTACTCCCTGCCTATTGGTGGTGTTTTCGCCTGTTTCCCTCGTACCAGCAACGACCTCCCACGATGGGATTCGGATATGCGGGTGTGACGCCACTGGAATATCTCGCCAACCAGCCGAGCGTCATTTTGCACTACTTGAAGTTGTCAGTTTGTCCGGATGTTCTCCTGTTGGACTATGGCTGGCCCGTGGCTCGCACACCCGGCGAATGGGTGATTCCGGCGAGCGTCGTGAGTGGACTCCTCCTCGCGTCGGCAGTGTTGTACCTGCTTCGCCCGGCATGGGGATTTTGCCTTTGTGCCTTCTTTCTCGTTCTGGCCCCGACCTCCAGCATCGTTCCGATCGCGGATCTTGCTTATGAGCATCGAATGTATCTCCCGCTGGCGTTTCTCATCACCGGAGTCGTGATTGCGGCAGTAGCGGGAATCGTTCCACTGATGCGCAGGCAAAATCGATCGCTTCACTGGAGAATGCTTTCTCTTTCTGCCCTGTTCCTTATCGTGCTGGCTGGATCGGTCTGGCGCACGATCGAACGCAACAGAGACTATGCCGATCCCATCAAAATCTGGACGCAAGTCACCATCCATGCTCCACATCACTTTCGAGGATTTGGAAATCTCGGCACGGAGTTGGGACTCCGAGGCCGTCTCGATGAAGCGGAACAGGCGTTTCAAAAATCTCTGGAACTGAACCCGGCATATAAACGCGGAGTGCTGGGATTGGCACGATGCCACTGGCTCAGGGGAAAGACGGAGGTTGCCGAGCGTCTTTTTCAGGAAGTGCTGAAGTCTGATGACCTCTCTCTCATGCCCCAGACACAAATCGAGTTGGGAGCATTGCTGATCAGCACCGGCCGACCTGATGAAGCCGAACCACTTCTGCGGGCGGCTACGTCATCCGCTCCTCACCATATCGAGTCCAAATTCAACCTGTCGACGATTTTGTGCGGACGCGGAGACGATGCAGCAGCGGTCCGTCTCCTGGAGGAGGTCTTGCTGAATCGCCCTCGCTATGACAGAGCCTACCTGGAACTGGCCTGGATTTTTGCCACCAGTCCCGACGACGACATTTTGAATCCGGTCAGGGCGGGTGAGGCGTTTCTTCTCTCCGCCCGGAAACGACCAGCGACAAGTAATCGCCAGCGACAGGTGAACGCGGCGGTCGCTGCGGCACAAGGAGATTTTTCAACGGCAGTCCGGCTTGCGGAAGAAGCTCTGAAAATCGCCTGCGAATCCCAACGAGACCGGATGGCGGTCGCTCTCCGACAGGAACTGGCCATGTACCGGGAACGGCGTCCCTATCGTCGACAAATTCGCGGCCCCGGCGGCATTCCCAAAGTCGAAGAGGCCGAACGCATTCCTGTTCTGGAAGGAGTGCCCTGGTGATGATTCAACTCACAGCGGATGTCTGGATCATTGTTCCCGTGTTCAATGAATCTCGACGAATCGAGAATGTGATTTCCCAACTGGTTGCGACCGGAGCTTCCATCGTGGCCGTTGATGATGGTTCACGCGACGAGACGCATGAGATCCTTCTCCGTCAAAACGTCTGGCTGCTGAGACACGCCGTCAATTGCGGGCAGGGGGCGGCCCTTCAAACCGGAATCCGGTTCGCACTTGAACAGGGGGCTCGTTGGATCGTGACATTTGACGCGGACGGCCAGCATGATGCGGCCGACCTCCCGCGTCTTCTGGAACCGCTCCGGCAAGGGAAGGCCGATGTCGTGCTGGGATCGCGTTTCCTCGGCCGGACAGTCAATATGCCATGGCATCGCGGAGTGATTCTTCGCCTGGCGGTCCTCTTCACCCGTTGTGTTTCCTGGATTCACGTCACGGATGCCCACAATGGTCTACGGGCGATGACACGAGAAGCCGCTGGCTCAATTCGCGTTCGCCAGAATCGTATGGCCCACGCCTCCGAAATTCTGGATGAGATTCGTCTCCATCATTTGCGATACGCAGAAGTCCCGGTGACGATTCGTTATTCGGCCGATTCACTTCGGAAAGGGCAGTCCTCCTGGAATGCCTTGAGAATCGTCAGTCAGTTTCTACTGGGAAGGTTCGTTCCATGATCATCTTTCAGGTATTGGCAATCCCTCTACTGCTTCTTTTTGTCGCTGTGGAACTGGTCCGAATTGTCCGCTCGAACGAGTCCCGTCGGATGCGAATGGTCCGCATCGTGTTGGGATTGGCCATGATCGTGACGATTCAATCTCCTTCACTGACGACCCGCGTTGCCCATCTTCTCGGCATCGGTCGGGGAACCGATTTACTCCTGTATCTATCCTGCTTTGCCTTCATCGCCATTTCTTTTCATCTCTATTCCCGAACCGTTCAGCTTGAACGGACCATTACGGAATTGATCCGCCAGGATGCCCTCGCTCAAGCGGTTCATGGAGGAAAGACAAATCGCGACGAAACTGTTTGCTGATCACACTCGTTCCATAAACTGTATTGGAGAGATGATGGCGACCGCATCCGCCACGATCGATGAAGGAAATCCATCCTATGAAACCGCCACGCGAAGTATGCAGGACTCACGTTCCACCCGCGCGGAGGACTTCGCCGAACTGCTGCTCTCCGTCGTGCGGCAATCTCTTTCGCAATCCCCTGTCTCGGAATGGGACATCCTGGACGTCGGGTGTGGTTACGGCGGGACCACTCTGGCATTGGCGCGACATGTCCGCACGGCGGTGGGGATCGATCCCGGGATGCGCCTGATTTCCGAAGCTCAACAGGATGCCCTGCGACGCAACCAGACGAACGTGCAGTTTCACGTTGGAGAAATTTCCACCTGGACAGACACACGGCAGTTCGATCTCATCGTGCTGGATAACGTGTTCGAGCATTTGCCTGATCAGCCGGGAGCACTCAGAGCAGTCGAGCGGCTCCTGAAGCCGGAAGGCGTCTGCTATCTGGTGACACCCAACAAACTGTGGCCGGTTGAAGTTCACTATCGATTGCCTTTCCTCAGTTATTTACCGTTGCCGCTTGCGAACCAATATCTGCGCCTCACGGGACGGGGCCGGGACTATCGAGATTGCAGTTACGCTTCCACGATCTGGAAGCTCAAGCGGCTGCTGAATTCTCTGGAGCGGGTCAACTACCGTTTTACGGTTCCGGACAAAATTGAATTGGCGACCCAGGGAAAGACCGCGCGGTATCGGTATGGAGCGAGACTTCTCAAAGCCTGTCCCTGGTTGTGGTGTCTTTCCAAGGCATTCGTGGTGGTCATCCAAAAGGAAGCCGCCTGATGTCATCAATCATGATCACATCACATCGCCGCCGCCGGAGCAGCCAAACCGGTCTGTTTGTCTTGCGGCTTGTCGTCACGGTTCTGCTGCTGACCTGGCTGCTCAGGCAGGCTGTCGGCGAGAAGATTCTAGCGGTTCTGATGAGATCGGAACCAACATGGCTGGTGATCTCCTTGTTCTGCTGCGCGATGGTCCATCTCACCTCCGGTGCGACAACCTGGCTTCTCCTCAGAGATCACGGCTACTCCATTGGTCCTGGGGTGATTCTGGCGAATCATCTGCGAGGATTGTTTGCCGCTCAATTCCTGCCGAGCGCAGTTCTTGCGGATGTTATTCGGGTCCAACTCATTACGAAAAGTGCATCTCACGTTTCGTGGACATCGTTTGGTTCCATTCTGACCATTCAACGGCTGGCCGGATTGTGCGTCGCCATCGTCTCGGTTATGACGCTGTTCCCCTGGATTCGATTTCAGAGCGAATGGTGGTTGCCCTGGATACTGTTCATTGGCAGTTTTCTTGGCGTTGCTCTTTATGGTGCCATTTTCTATCTGTTGGAGAGAACGCGCGACTCTGTTGTCCCTGAGGGCTCACTGCGGACGGACTCCCGGTATGGCCGGATGATTTCGCTTGCTGTTATCGGAGCAATTCTCCAACAAATGGGACTGGTCTGTGTGGTGTTTGCCGCCTCGCGGAGCCTGCAACTCAACACGGACCTGTTCGCTCTGGCTTTTGTCACCCCCTTATCACTTCTGCTGGCCGCTCTTCCCATTTCGATCAACGGCCTGGGAGTCCGGGAGTTCGCCTACTTTTCCGTCCTGACTCATTATGGAATGACTGCCAGTGAAAGCATTGCCTTGTCATTCGGAGTGTTTCTGGTCGGCATGTTCTTCGGCGCAACGGGCGGGATCGTCTGGCTCATCCTGGGAAGTGGCTGGAAACCACATGCCGGAGCGTTGGAAACCGCTCAAAAGGGGACCGCATGACACGCCGTTTTGTGCATGAGACCATCGATACCTGTGGCTGGGTTCCCCCCTGGCTGCGTCATCAGCAGGCCACTCGATATGAATGGGCCAGAACCTTTGTCAACGGACTTCGCGTTCTGGAAGTCGGCTGCGGAGCGGGACACGGAACTCGTGTGCTGGCCTCAGGCGGAGCAACGGAAACCGTGGGGATTGACATTGATGGCGAGGCGATTCGACGTGCCCGGAATCAACGGGCCGACTCCACGATCCGCTTTCTTCATCAGACAGACACTCGCTTGCCCTTTAACGATCGTGAATTCGATGTCGTCGTCGCTCTGGAAACAATCGAGCATGTTGAGGATGCCGGTCGATTCGTGGAAGAGCTGAGCCGCGTTGTGAAACCGGGCGGGTGGATTCTCCTGTCAACGCCGAATCGAACCATCACAAATGCCGGAACGTCCTTCGAAAGTCGCCCGACCAACCCGCTTCATGTGCGTGAATGGACACGTTCGGAATTGGAAAACCTCCTTCGGAAATCGGACTGCCAACTCTCCTGGTATGGGCAGACCTTTTACTCTTCTCCGTCCAGGGGGATGCTCTCAACGATCGGAAATTTTTCGCAGTGGCTCGCCGTTCGAACCCGACAAGCCATGCGTCTCTTGTTGAGCGTTTTTGACACACCGGCGAAGCACCAACCATGCCATTGGACAGGCACTTGCGAACCGGAAGTCCTTGTTGTCGTCTGCCGGAAGCAGAGCGACACCGACCTGCCAGAACAAGGGTGTTTCTGATGGCCGCCGAAGTCTGCGTTCTCCTGCCAGTAAAGCAAACGCCGTCCGACTGGTTTCGAATGGCGCTGGAAAGCCTGCTTCGACAAACGGTGGAGTTGGAGATCCTGGTCCTCGATGCCAGCGAGTCTGACGCGATCTCCCAATCCGTTTATGACTTTGCCGATGCGAGGATCAGGCAGATTACGATGCCGAAGTCGGTCTCTCTGACTGAGCAGTTGAATCACGGCCTACAAATCTGTCGATCGGAATTCGTTGCCAGGGCGGATGCCGATGATCTCAATGAACCTCAACGTCTCAGTCGGCAGTTGGAAACCTTTCGAAATGATGGAGATCTTGATGTTCTGGGAACGGGACTGACCATCATCGACAGCAACGGCAATGTCGTCGGCCCCAGACGTTATCCGGAAACTCACGATGCCATTGCCGCCACGACCCCATACTATAACCCGCTGGCACATCCGACGGTGATGTTTCGGCGTTCAGCAGTGTTATCGGTCGGCGGTTATGGATTTTCTGGGCGTCCTTGCCAGGACTATGACCTGTGGAGCCGCCTGCTTCTCGCAGGCTATCGATTTGCCAATCTTTCCAGTTGTGAAGTCCGCTATCGGCTTCACTCATCGAGTGTCAAATCCCGACATGTTCACGAGTCACTCCAATGTACTCTGGCAATCAAGAAAATGTATTGGCGGCGGGAGATGACAATGGGAGCCAAGTGCCGGTACTGGATAGAACGGCTGCTGACTGGACTCCCTGCTGATCAGGTCATCTGGCTACAGCAGAGATGGCAATATGGTCAATGCCCCAAGGTCTGATTGATTTTCCGAGCGAACTCCATGGCTTTTTGACCTGGGAATTGGCGGCTGCTTCAAACGGAAGGAATCTTGATCGCGGACTGTCCCCAAAAAAATATCCAAAAAACATGTGCAAGTAAATTGCACAAACTTTTATTATGCAATAAACATAAAAAGATGAGTATCAGTTTCCGGACTCTATGGAAGTATTCCATGGCAATCTGGAATGTGTGGTTGTTTCTATGGTTCTTTGACGCATCAAGATCGACAGACAGTCCTCGTATGCCATCTGATCCATCTAAACTGAGCCGTGAGCAAGCGAATGCGGTTCTCAAGGCTCATGGGCTCAGACGGACATTCACACGGGTCAGCGTGTTGCAGTCCATCGCTCAATACTCTGCGCCGGTGACTCATGCAGAAATGAGTGAACGACTGATGGGGCAGGGTTTCGATAGCTCGACGATTTTTCGTGCTTTGAACGATCTCGTCGACGCGGGCATTCTCGTACGACTCGATGTCGGGGATCACGCGTGGCGCTTTGAAATCCGGAACCAGTCGGGTTCACGTTCCGTTCCCGGTTCGCCTCATCCTCATGTCGTCTGCCGGGAATGTGGCCGAATTCAATGCATTGAATGGCAAAAAGAAGTCAAAAATCTGGAACTTCATCTGGCTGGATGGGAAATCGACGAAGCCATTTTTCGTGGATTCTGCAACCACTGTCGACGTCCGTAGAGACCATCAGTTGAGAGGGGTTCCGTTGCGAGGGGCGAGTTCAGCATCGGCCGCCGCGAACCAGCCAATCACCTGATCGGTATAGTCCTGCCCATACTTCCGAACGAACTCTCGGGTAGACAGCTCATTCGGGTTCCGGAGTTCCCCCAGACGACGTGTGACAAATTCCCGGGTCAGATTGATCTGACACCGGACCATAATGCACTCTTTCCATTCCTGATAACTTCTGGGAATGACGTTCCCCTCAGACATGAGTCTCATCCGGTTGGGTTGCGGAACTCCGCTGGACATTCCAGGGAGGGAACGGATCGGGAAAGGTTTGCCAGACGGATGGTCCCAGCGCCAGTTCCCGATCGGTGAGCAGGCACTCGTCCAGTGTCGAGCGGATGTGTGCTTCATCCAGCCCGATACCGATGAAGACCAGTTCCTGCCGGCAATCCCCCACTTCCGGATGCCAGTGTTTCTGAATGGCGGCTTGAAGGCCGGGAGAGTCCGGCCATTTTTCCGGAGGAACCGCAGCCCACCAGAATCCCCCGACATCGAGCCTTGCCACGCATCCGGCCTGGGACCAGATCCCCATCTTGTCCAGCCGTGTCGCCAGCCAGAAAAATCCTTTGGACCGCAACACTCCGATCCACTCCTGGTTCAACCGGTCGTAGACCCGTTGCGGGTGAAACGGTCGTCTGGCCCGGTACACAAAATTCTTAACCCCGTATTCCTCCGCTTCACTCGCGCCGTCGTCACGCAGCGTCAACTGCCAGCCTTTGGAGGATTTTGCGCGTTCAACATCGAAGCGTCCGGTTCCCAGAACTGTCTTTAATGGCACCCGTCCCTGTTCGCTCCGGACTTTGAGCGCATAGGGATTGAGTTGATCAAGAAACGCTTCGATGCGGGTGAGATCGTCCTCACTGACGAGATCGGTTTTGTTGAGGACCAGTACATCCGCAAATTCCACTTGATCAATCAGTAGATCGGCCACGGTTCGGGAATCGTCCTGCGTGGCCCCTTCGCCCCGGCTTTGCAGGTCTTCTCCCCGGCGGAGATCCCGCAGGAAATTGGCGGCATCGACGACGGTGACGAGCGTATCGAGACGGGCGAGGTCGCTCAGGGACTGATCGTCACCGACCGCGAACGTGAACGTATCCGCGACCGGTGCCGGTTCGGAAATTCCCGTTGACTCGATGAGCAGGTAGTCAAACTTCCCTTGTCGGGCAAGCTGCGTGACTTCCTTCACCAGATCCTCTCGCAACGTGCAACAGATGCAGCCGTTGGTCATTTCGATCAGAGATTCCTCGGAACGGCGGAGTGCCGCATCCCCTCCGGCAATGAGTTGGCCATCGATATTAACCTCACTCATGTCGTTGACGATGACGGCGACCCGCAGCCCCTCCCGATTGGAGAGGATGTGATTGAGAAGGGTTGTTTTTCCGGCTCCCAGGAAGCCGGAAAGAACTGTGACAGGCAACAGTTTCACGCAGGAACTCCTTGGTGGTCGTTCTTTATCGCCGCTACGGCGTAGTTCGGATAGGTTGAGAGACGCCTTCCCATCGGACCGGCGGTACGGGAACGAGCGCATCGCCTCCCGGAGAATGGGAAGGTGTTTTGGATCAGGCGAGGAATGAATCACGCTTCGTCGTCCCAGGAATCAAACGGATCTTCAAAGACATCCCAGACTGCAGGACCGGCGGCCAGTTCTTCATCTGTCAACAAACAGCCATTGAGCGTCTGAGTGATCTGGTCACGTTGTAGATCCTGCCCGATGATGACCAGTTCCTGCCGCCGGTCTCCCCACGGTTCCTCCCACACCTCTTCGATTTCCTGCTGAAACATTTCATCGACTGGCCATTCCAGAGGTGGGGTCGCTGCGGCCCATTCTCCGGCGGGATTGAGGGCAAACACGTTCCCGGCTTGCGACCAGTCTCCACCCAGATCGTTGCGGGTCGCCAGCCAGATCAGCCCTTTAGAACGGACGATCGAACCGAATCCCTGCCTCTGGATGAATTCGAAGAGCCGCTGTGGGTGAAACGGTCGTCGGGCGGTATAGACAAAACTACTGAACCCGTACTCCTCGGTTTCCGAGGATTCCTGACCGCGTGGAATGGAGAGCCAGTCCTGGTGTGATTCGGCCCAGTGCTCGCTGAAGAGACGGGTGTTCAGGATCTCCCTGACCGGGATATTTCCTTGAGAGGCCAGAATGATCCGGGCCGTGGGGTTGAGAGAACGGAGCAGCGATTTCAGATATTTGATCCGGTCTTCATCCACCAGATCGCATTTGGAAACGACCAGCACGTTGGCGAATTCGATCTGGTCCACTAACAACTTGACGACGTCGCGAGCATCATTTTCATCCAGCCCGATCTTCCGATCTCGGAGTTCATCGACGGAATCAAAGTCAGCAGAAAAATTCACGGCATCCACGATGGTGACCAGCGTGTCCAATCGGGCGAGTTGACTGAGCGACTGCCCGGATTCGTCGGCGAAGGTAAACGTCTCCGCCACTGGCAGTGGTTCGGAAATGCCGGTCGATTCAATGAGCAGGTAATCGAACTTCCCCGCTTCCGCGAGTTTGCTGACCTCAATCAGAAGATCCTCCCGGAGTGTGCAGCAGATACAACCATTACTCAGTTCCACCAGTTGTTCTTCCACTCGACTGAGATTGGCGGAACCGTTTTTGACCAGTCGAGCATCGACGTTGATTTCGCTCATGTCATTCACAATGACCGCCACCCGCAGGTGGTCCCGGTTATTCAAGACTTGGTTCAGCAGTGTGGTTTTCCCGGCTCCCAGAAACCCGGAGAGGACGGTGACAGGAAGGCGGGCGGGTTTGTGATCCATATCTCTTGTCTCTGGCTGATGAATTCGCTGGAAGAACGGTCGCAGGTGAAACGAACACAACGAAGAGTCATGCTCTCTGTTCGTTGATCACAAACATCATTTGCAATATAGTTGCATGTAATACTATTGTTTGCAACTCTGATTTCAACAGTCAGTGGCCACTTCACCGACTTCCCGAAAGCGCCAACAGACCGAAACGGCCGAAAAAATGGTTCGTCGACAGAAAGTGACATCGCGACACAACGTCTGCGTGATCGGTGCTGGAGCCGCAGGAGTCGGTGTGGGAGTGGCACTGAATCACGCAGGTCTGAACGATGTCGTCATTCTCGACCGGCATGAAGTCGGTGCCTCATTCCATCGCTGGCCGAAGGAGATGACCTTTCTCACCCCGTCCTTTCCAACGAATTCCGTCGGGATGCTGGATCTGAATGCGATTGCCATTGGGACATCCCCCGCTTATTCGTTGGGGCGAGAGCATCCGTCAGGGCAGTCCTATGCTCGTTATCTCCGAGCGGTCGCCACCTATTTCGAACTGAACGTGCAATCCGGGACGGATGTTCTCGGAGTCGAGCAGGAAGGGGAAGGATTCCGGATCGTCACCAATCAAGGAGAGATCCTGACCCGATTCGTCATCTGGGCGGCAGGAGAGTTTCAGTACCCCAACCGCTCCCCGTTTCCGGGGGCCGAACTGTGCCCGCATTCTTCGACGTTCACCTCATTCCGCGACTATTCCCATGACGAAGCCATCGTGATCGGGGGGTACGAAAGCGGAATCGATGCGGCCATTCAACTGGGGGCTCTCCAGAAGAAAGTGACCGTCCTGAGCCGGGGCGCTCCCTGGGAGAGTGAAGACTCCGATCCCAGCGTCTCTATTTCCACCTATACCAAAGAGCGGCTGGAAACCGTCCGCAAGCTCGGCGGAGAGATCGAACTCATCGGCAAGGCGAATGTGTATCGGGTTGTTCAGAAGGGGAATGGTTACGAAGTACGTGTACGTGGGAAGCAAGTTTGGCAATCTCCCGGTCCACCGATTCTCGCCACCGGGTTTCATGGCAGTCATCTCCTGATTTCGGATCTGTTCGAATCACGCAAGGATGGCTGTCCGCTGCTCAGCAATGAGGATGAATCCACAACGGCTCCCGGCCTGTTCTTTTGTGGACCGATGGTTCGACACGACGACCACATTTTCTGCTTCATCTACAAGTTCCGGCAACGATTCGCCGTTGTTGCGAAAGCGATTGCCGATCGGTTGGGGCTCCCAGCAGAAGAACTGGAAACCTATCGCCAGTGGGGAATGTATCTGGATGACCTCTCCTGTTGCGGAGAGCCGTGCGTCTGCTGACACGAGCCAGCTCGATCCCATGCCAATTTCAAAACAATTCCATCACGGACTGACTTCGCTCCTGCAATGGCGGGCGAGCGGCAAGGCCGTGTTCTGGATGGCTGCCTGGCTGGGACTGCTCTACGGCACGGTGTCGCTGGCGAAGATTAGTAGTTCAATGAGTGGTGCGTTATGCGGTCCCTGGGGTTGCACGGCTCCATTGGAGGCTGTGATCGCCTGCCACCTGAGCTGGTTCGTTCTCCTCAGTCCGGCGGGCATCTGGCTGGTGCAGCATGGAACTCCACGACAGAGGTGGATCGTGGGAATCAGCCTGCTGTTATTCTCCCTCACGGTGATTCTGATTCTCTGCGTGGTTTCTCTTTCTGAATCGTTCAGCATTCCCGGAGCCACGAAGTACATCCCCCACCGGATGGCGCTCAAGATCATCGGCTGTGTCGATCTCCCCCTCTTTGCTGCATTGGTCTGGGGAGGCTGGTGCCTGTTCAAGGCCAGAAGGCCAGCATCGCCCTCGCTCAGCGAGCCGGAACATGACAACACGAAACAAACAACGGAGAACGTGCCATGATCCAGGCCATCTCCAGCAGTCCTCCCAAAGCCATCATCGTCATTGGCCGGGAAAGCGTCGGGAAATCCCAACTGGTTTCCCAACTGACTGGACGCTTCGCCACGGAAGCCAATTTCCGGGGCTCGACCGTAGCAGTCCAGTGCTATCCCACCCCGGAATGGGAGTTCGTGGATACTCCCGGCATTCTACGGACCTCCGATACCGACACCACGCGACGGGCATTGACGGCCCTCCTCGAACATGACGTCGTACTGCTGGTCGCCCAGGCAATCCAACTCGATGACGATCTGGCGGAGCTGCTGCCACTGGTCGTCGGGAAACAGGGACTCGTCGCCGTTACCTACTGGGACAAGATTCAACAGGGGGAGGCGGCACAGGAAGCTCTGGAAAAACTCTCGCGTGATCTTGGTGTTCCCTTCATTTCACTGGATGCCCGTCTACTGCCACCGGAGCGCCGAGATCTGTTGCAATCCGCGTTGGCGAATCCGGGAACCTTTCAGAAGGGAGTCCCGACGATCCGCACTGGATGGCGGATCGAACCGGTTCCCGGCTGGCTGGAGCATCGCTGGTTCGGCCCGATACTGGCCGTTCTCCTATTGCTCCTACCGGTTCTGGCGACGGTCTTCGGGGCGAACCGGCTTGCCGATCTGATCCATCCTCCAGTGGCCGCTGCCGTCCAGCCCGTCATCGAATGGGTGAATCTCCACGCTCCCTCCTGGCTCCGCCTGATTCTGACGACGGAGCAAGGAGGTTTTGGATATGGCCTCCTCAACATGGGGCCGTTCCTGCTGGTCTGGGCACTTCCTACGGTCCTTCTGTTCTCGCTGATCCTCGGCATTTACAAATCGAGCGGACTGGTCGAACGGATCAATGTGACGCTCCATCCCTACGTCCGACCGTTTGGTCTCAGCGGACGGGACGTCGTGCGGATCATGATGGGGCTGGGATGCAATGTCCCGGCCGTCGTCAGTACCCGGGCCTGCTCCAGTTGCTCCCGGGGAACCGCCGTCTCCGCGATCGCGTTCGGAGCGGCGTGCAGCTACCAGCTTCCCGCGACACTGGCGGTGTTGTCTGTCGTCGCAACAACCAATGGGACCAGCCCCACCAAGTTATCCCTGCTATTCCTGGGATATCTGCTGACCACCACGCTGATCTACCTGCGGTTGACGGCTCCCGCCGCCGCGCGAACGTCGCTCAATCTGCTTTTGACGGCGCGTCGTCCGTTCATGCAATGGCCGACGTTCCGAGGACTCTGGCAGGAAGCGCGCGACACGCTCAGCCAGTTCGTCTGGCAGGCACTCCCCATTTTTGCGGGGATTTGCATTGTGGCGTCGCTGCTCTCCCGGCTGAGAGTTTTGGATGAGCTGGCTCAGGGATTGAGTCCACTCATGAAGATTTTCAATCTTCCTTCTGAAGCAGCGTTGGCGGTCGTGCTGGCCTCCGTCCGGAAAGACGGCATTTTTCTGCTGGCGTCCGAAGGAGGAGCGGCTGTTCCCATGACAGCGTTGCAAGCACTCACTGCCGTCTATCTGGCGGGAGTGCTGCTTCCCTGTCTGGTGACGGCCTTGACGATTGGCAAAGAGATCTCCTGGTCCGTTACCGGAAAACTCCTGCTCCGGCAAGCGGCGTTTGCCGTCGGCTTTTCGATCCTGCTCGCCTGGGGAGGGATGTGGTTCCTGCGATGAACAAAGACTCTGCAAAACTCAATTTCAGTTCTCACTTCAAAGAGGATCGTTATGAAGCGTGCTATCGAATTCCATTTCATCTGTCTGCTCGGCATGTCCATGTTGTGGGGCAGCGGTTGCACATCGTCCACTCCGGCGACCGAGACTAAGCAGACGCCATCCAGGAATCGGGCAGCAGATCATGCCCACGAACATCCCACAACGTACGCGGATGCCGTGGCCCAACTCGAATCGTTGATCCGAAACATCAACGCCGCGGCTGCTGCCAATGAAGAGGAGAAACTGCATGACCTGATCCACGATGCTCAGCACTTGCTGTCCGATGTCTCGTCATTGGCCGCAAAGGAAAATCTGGATGAGAAGCAGCAAGCCAGCCTCCGACAGGCGATCCAATCCATTCAGGCGGATTTCGGTGTGGTCGAGGAAAAACTTCATGGAGGAGAGGGAAAAACCTTCAGCGAGGTGGCAGAAAAGATTGAGACCGCCATCAAGACCTTGAAGAAGGGAGTGGCCTCCTCAAAAGAAAAATCCGGCACTCCGAATCAGAAGTGACCGATCAGGAATACATGCCCGATGACGATCGCAACAACTCCTTTGGAGATTTCACGCGGCTGGTGTTACCCGCGACCAGTCCAGCGACTCGCGGAACGCCTCCTGACACAGCAGATCTGGTGCTTTGGTCAGGACATCAAGTCACCGCATGGAAACTTGCTGATCGAATACGGCTTTCAGCGACATCGGGGAAACTCGTCTCAGCGGGCGGGGTCCACCTGCTACCGGTATGACGATGAGCATCGGCACATCAACCTCTGGGGATTCGGACTGTTCTATGGGGAACGGAAGCTGGGAGGGCTCTATCTCGGCCGGTTCAAGTTCCAGCCTCAATGGGCCTGCGTGGAGTCGTTGGCCCAGGGGATTCACTGGCCGGAAAAACTCCCCGCCTTCTCCAGACCAGGCCAGGCCGACGAATGGAGACGGGCCCATCAGCTTTGCCGCAGGATGCTGAACTGGATTGCGGACTATGAAGCCTGGGTCATCCGGCATTCCGGAATGGACTACCGGAGAACATGTCTGAATGAGTGGCCTCGTCGTGCCTGTGACGCCGGGCAGATTGCCGCCTGCTGGCGATTCCTCAGCCGCAGAAGCTGGGAGGAAGAGTCGAGTGATTGGGAATCGCAACTGAGCACGCTCAGTGAACGGAGCTGAACGGAATCACCATGAACAGGAATCCTCAATCAGCGGTCAGCAGTGGCATTCATCCTGAGACGATTATTCGCTCCTCTGCGCTGGGGGAAACGGTCTCGATGCTGATGGCGGCGATCGGGTTGATGGGAGGAATCGCCTGGATTCCGTATCTGGGGCAAGCACCGATCGGACTCGTCCTGGTGGTCTCCGGGATCTGGCTCGCAATGCGGTCCACCGGAGTGGGAACACGAAGCCGCATCACTCCGTTACTGACGCTGGCGTTGCTGTCGGGAACAGTCGCGGTGATGACGTCGTACTTGTCAAATTGTCCAACATGGTTGACCAATGGGCCTGCGGCTCCGGGCGTGTTCCTGTTTCTGCTGGGAACTCAGCTTCTGATCGATCTGAGTGATCTCTGGAAGCAATTGTCTCTTCAATGGAATGGAGCGGCGTTGCGGCATTGGAACTGGAAAAGGATCACCCTGTGGTCGTTGTTTCTCGTCGCGGGAATCTATCTGGTTCTGATTCCGGCAGTGTCGGCTCTTTGGGAATCCATCAATCCACCGAAGACCCGTTCCAGCGTTCTGGAAGATCTGACGTTCGCCGACCAGGTCCGAATTCGAACCACCTCTTTTATTGTCGCAGGTTGGTTCTTTACTCTGGGAGCGACGATCGGCAGCTACCTGAATGTCGTGGTCTATCGCGTGCCACGACGGGAATCGCTGATCGGGAAACCGTCGAGTTGTCCGCAGTGCAATCATCGCATTGAAACCCGCGATAACATCCCGGTCCTCGGCTGGCTACTCTTGAACGGTCGTTGCCGACATTGCCAGTCTCCGATTTCCGCACGGTATCCAGTTGTGGAGTTTCTGACCGGCAGCTTGTTCCTGTTGTTGTATCACGTGGAACTCATTTCAGGCGGAGCAAATCTTCCCGTCCGGGAGCCGAACAACTACACTGGCGTGGTCTGGGTGATCTTCTATACCAAGTGGGATCTGATCGCCTATTACCTGTATCACTGCTTTCTGCTCTGTGTCCTCTGGACCTGGTTCCTGATTGCGTATGACGGCAACACGGTTCCCCTCCGGTCGGCGATACGAATGCTGGCGTTGGCCCTGCTGGCAGTGCTTCTCTGGCCGGGGCTGCAACTTGTCCCAGTGTGGCCTGGAAGCAGTTCCGGTTGGAATCCGTCCCGACTGGAAGGGCTCACCATGGCCGTGACGGGAATGCTGGCAGGCGGACTCCTGGGAAGTCTGGTCTGGTGGAGGTTTCGCCGGATCGATCCCAGCTTACCGACGTTCCTGATTATGGGGTTCGCCATCGTGGGAACCGTTCTGGGATGGCAGGCACTTCTTGCCGTGTCTCTGTTGCTCCTTCTGTTCCTGCTGGCTTGGAACGCCATCGGACTCGACTTCCACATTTCAATGACAGCACAACTCATGGGGAGCCTCTTACTGGCTTCTCTCACGATTCTGCTGTGCTGGAGACTGATGGCTGTTCAGTTGACTCGCTGGTGGCCTGGGCCGTCAACAACTTCTGGAGACCTTTTCCTCTGGCTGGTTCTCTTTGCGTTCCTGTTGTCATGGGGCGGAGGAAACGCCCTTTCCGCGAAATCACTGAAGCGACCGATGGAAGAGTGGGACGTTTCCTGAGCATTTCATACAGAATTCCCCAACTTGCTTCCGCCGCCACGCATCTATTTCACTCGAAATTTATATGCAATAACATTGCATGTGAACGGGGAGTCGGTAAGATAGACCATCATGAACGTGTGTCAGGTGGTGTCTTGGACCTGTGCTCCAGTCCCCTGAAATCATCTTGTGCGGGCCGAAGAGAGATGACCTTTCCTCTTCCCTGCCTGGACAAACTCTCCTCAACATTGACCTGCCAGGAAACTTCCCCATGAATTGCCATCCATGCTTAGCGGAGCCACGCAGTCGCTCCGCCTTCACCTTGATTGAACTGCTGGTGGTCATCGCCGTGATCGCGATTTTGGTCGCATTGCTGCTCCCGGCTGTTCAGCAGGCACGGGAAGCAGCCCGGCGGACACAATGCAAAAACAATCTCAAGCAGATCGGGCTGGCTCTCCACAACTACCATGACGCGCACGGTGTGTTCCCGATCAATACCACCAGCAGCAAACCGGAAGGAACCGGTTGCGGGAACGGGTTCTATAGCTGGCTCGCCTTGATCCTTCCTCAGATGGAACAGAGCAATCTCTACAACTCCATCAACTTCAACATCGGCATGATGGATCAGTGTGGACAATGGAATGAAGAAGATTTTGGAATCACCATTCCGGAATGGGGATACAACGGAAAGATCGGCATTTCTTCCGCGCATCCGAATGCCCGGGCCGCCGCCACCGTCGTCTCCTCATTTCTATGTCCGTCCGATCCCTATATTGCGGAAAACCTGCTCGGATCAGCAGGCCCCGCACCGGGGAGCTACACCGCCAATGCGGGATGGCCCAAAGACACGACGGGCTTAGCCACCGACAATGAGTTCGCTTCCGTGCAACAGGAGAATGGCTTTCTGGGGACAGTCAACCCGTTCCAGCCCAGCAGTTGGCAGAATCCCAAAGTGTCGATTCGAGACTTCACCGATGGTCTTTCAAATACGCTGGCTGTCACGGAACGGAGTATCTACTCACTCTCCAATCCGATCTCGGATGACTATGACGAGCGTTCCATGCGCCACTACTCTCCGGCTCACCAAACCTGGTGTGCCAACGTTGGTTACCAGCGATCACTGCAACGTGCTGTCTATGCCTGCGAAATTCAGAGCACGTATCCATCCGGGCCTAACCAAGGGAAATACCGGGCGGCTGCCGATGTGAACATTTCCGTCGGCCGTGGCAGAGTCTGGATTTCCGGCTGGACGCAGGCGGTGAACTTCTATACCCACTCCATGCCCATCAACAGCAAGAACTGTGCAATCCACGG
Source organism: Planctomicrobium sp. (assembly GCA_035556335.1). Classification (GTDB taxonomy): domain Bacteria; phylum Planctomycetota; class Planctomycetia; order Planctomycetales; family Planctomycetaceae; genus Planctomicrobium. The sequence continues at coordinate 22,230 of DATMFC010000115.1, forward strand.
CTGGCATGGCTGGGGGATCAACCTCACTGGCCCCAACAGCCACCACGCCGGAGGAGTCAATGCCCTCATGGGAGACGGTCGAGTGGTGTTCTTGAACCAGTCAATGGATCGTGTCGTATGG
>DATMFC010000116.1:0-8056 GCA_035556335.1 Planctomicrobium sp.
AATATGGAGGTCTCCGACAAACGGTTGGAATCGACGCACCAATTTTCGAACAAGACATTTGATCCTTTAAATTTTGTCAAAAAGCGTCCTGAAGGTTTCGCCTGAAGGCGAGGGTTTTAGACCCATCGGTTGGAAAATAAATGCCGCTTTGACGCACAAGCATGCGAATTGAGATGCGTAAGCAAATCGTGACGAGGATTTGCATCCACATCCGGCACCCGGTGATGGGACACACATTGACCTGCTGACTGGGGCCATGAACAACAATGACCCATAAAACATTTGAGGAACGATTAGAAATTGGAAAAGTAAATCACCTTGTGTACACCAGTAATGGGAGAGAAGGTCTTGTCAGTGTCTGGAAGTATCAGTCGGAATATATTCTGACATGGGAAGAGTGCCCAGCAGGCAAACAATATGATGAGTCCTCCTACTGTCGTGATGATCGCCATACATTTTCGTGTCCTGATGACATCTCCATTTTTCTATCACGGAATGGATTAGACATTAATTCATTCGGGCCTTAAAAATTTGTAGTTCCAAGATGATTGTCAGGGGCATCTGAATGCACCACGAACGTCACATCAGATTTCCAGTCAGGTACGTCTCTAAAGAACGTGCCTGTGAACTACCCGGCACAGTCGCAAGAAACGGCGAACCTCTGTAGTCTGCAGTGAGCCTGATTCTTTCGATGAACTAAAGGGCCGCAGATGACAGATACAGACGCGAAAACCGATTCTTCGAATCCTGTTTCACCCGGTTCCGCTTTGGAGAATCCGGAGTATTCCACCAGTCTTGATGGAGTCCGCAATCGCCCTGCCCCGCCGAAATTTCCGCGTGGCCCCGACCCGGGAATCTGGTGGCTGGAACTCCCTGTCCTTCTTCTGTTGGTCGTTTTGTCTGACGTGACGATTTACAGCAGTCATGGCTACTTCGGACTGGCCGCTTTCTTCGGTCTTGCTCCATTGCTGTTCGTGATCGGGGCGCCACGTCGACGTTTCTCATGGCAGACGGTCGTTGTCGTACTGATGATATTCGGGGTCTCGCTACGGCTGATCTGGTGTGGCAACGGACTCGCGGTCACATTCGGGTTTCTGTTACTGGCAGCAACATCGCTGAGTCTGGCAGGAGGAGTCGTGACCGTCACCGAAGTCCTGCGAGTGATCGGGAGCATTCTCCAATCGAGCCTGTATAGCGTGCTCGTTTACGAAAGCTGGGGACGAAAGCTGATCGGAAAATGGATCGGAATTCCGGCATTCACCCGGGTGTTGCAGTACGTTCTCCCTCCGGTAGTCGGAGGGATATTCCTCTGCATCTTTGTGATGGCAAATCCAGACCTTTCGAAATGGCTGGCGGAGGAATTGCAATCCATGGTCGAACAGATCAACCAGTGGATCACGCGACTGATCGATTCTCCATGGCGTGTGTTCTTCTGGGGATCTGTCCTGCTCTTTGCAACCGGACTGATGCGACCAACCGCAGTTCTGCTCACACGTGCCGTTTCAGCTCCCCCCGCCGAATCCGTTGGCAAGCGGCCATGTGAACTTTACCCGGCCTTTCGAAACACCCTGATGATGTTGATCGCCTTATTCGCGGCCTATCTTTGTTTCGAATTCTGGACGATGTGGACCAGAGAGTTTCCGCCGGGCTTCTATTACGCCGGCTACGCACATGAAGGAGCGGCCTGGCTGACGGTGGCACTGGGACTGGCAACACTGCTGCTCTCCATCATCTTTCGCGGAGGCATGCTGACCGATGTCCGGCGTCCTTTTCTGCAGCGACTGGGAATGATCTGGTCAGTGGAAAACCTGATACTGGCCGCTGCAGTGTATAACCGGCTTTTCATCTATATCGACTTCAATGGAATGACCCGAATGCGCGTGGTGGCCCTGCTGGGAATCTCCGCCGTTGTCGCCGGCGTGATTCTGGTGGTAATCAAGATTCGATGCGGGCATCGCTTCGCATGGGTGATCCGGCACCAACTGGTCGCCTTATCGCTTGCCTTTTATCTTTATGCGGTATTACCGGTCGACGCCTTCGTCAACAACTACAACGTCCAACAGATTCTGGCGGGAAACCTGAAGCCCAGCGTGCAGATCGCCCATCATCCGACGAGTGTGGAAGGGAAGCTGAAGCTCTTTCCCCTGTTGAGCTGTCCAGACGAAATCATTCGCAACGGAATTGCAGAACTTCTAAACGCGACAGTCTCCGATCTGAACAGCATCCCGGTTCCAGACTGGACGGCACGCCAGATCGCCAATGAACGGTTTCTGAAACAGGCAAAGCAACATGAGACAGAGTTGACAGCAGCCTCAGGAGAGAACGGGTCCTGGAACCTGTATCAAAATTATTCGTTTCAATGGTATTGATGTTCTTCACGCGACAGATGCCACTGAAACAGATTACTCCCTTGCGTACGCATCATTCCGAACCAACATCACGCCTTCCGAATAAAATGCTCCGCATAGCTACGAACTTCACGGCCATTCAACACATGGAACATTCTTAACTGCTGTAATGCCTCCTGACTGAAATGCGAAATCGGGACGTGGACCAGTTTTCGTCCATAACGCTTTGCTAACCTGCGCCAACCGACTCCCGGAGGCGCGGCCGACATCACGGCGATGTGACGTTGCCCGGCATGAAGACAGGCCGCCGCCAGCAGGCGTTCTTCGAGAGTGTCAACATAGTCCAATCGAGGATCATGCCAGATATCCGGGACCGGACGGGGGGGAAACAGGAACATCGCTCCGCCGTAAGTCGCCATCGCGATCCCCGGTCCAACCATTTCGTCACCGGGTGCGGTCGCGAAGAACGCAAGTGTGGATTCGTCTTCATGCTCCGCATGCCAGGTGATCCGCCAGGGATAATCACGCGGGTCGGCGGGGGAATCGAATAGCATAAGAACACAATCCAGACTCCCCCGGCTCGGCGGGTTTTCTTTCACATAGAGATTGCCGGTGTGCCAGTTTCGTAGCGTTTCACGGATATCAAGACCGTCCTTCAAACTGGTGGTGAACTTTTCGGTCTTCGCCAAATCATTCCCCATAATGCTTAGCGCACGATCTTTCACATGTGTGCGGAAACGCTCAATCGCCACATCCTCCGGCGGCCAGCTGCACTGACTGTACGGATTCCATCGCATGGCCCATTGCTGCTGATCGATCTTGAGCGGTTTGCGATTCAACTCACAGGTGCGCCAACTGACCGGAGAACCAGGCAAGCGGCTTTTCATCTCCGTGATGGAACCGTCCGGCAGTTGTCCCCGATCAATCCCCATCTTGAATTCGCCGTACGGCAATGCCTCGTTGAACGGATACTCCTTCGCCACTTCGGCCAGTGCGATGGCGAACTGATCCCCTGCCAGTTGCTTGGCGGCCGTGATGAGAGTGTATAAATCCGGCGTCATCCGGCGTTCAATCAGACTCAGGTTTCGCACGTACTTTAAGTATGTCGCCAGCAGGTGCGGCGTGATTTTGCGTCCCCGATTTTTAAGTTCTTCTTGATACTTCTCTCTTGCCGAGAGGAGCATCTCTTTGACTCCATCAACAGAGAGATTTTCATCGCTGTCGAGATTAAATCGGGTCTGTTCATAAAGCCCCGTGAGATACGGCAATTCTCCCAGAAGAAAGATCAGTGTGGCCGGATCAAGTCGATACAATTCCGGGTCGTATACATCCACCGGAGTGATCGATTCGTCAAACTCATTCGTCCGATAGGCTTCTCGAACCCACGGCCATAGTGAAATGGGACAGAGAAACAGAATCGACTTGTGATGCTGTTCCAGTTCCCGTAAACGCCGGGCCATGTACTGCACTTTCGCCCGTTGCTGCGGTGTGGTCGGTCCTTCCGAATCGGCCAACACGGCAATGGCAAACTGCTCAACAGGAACCTGCTTCAACGCATACGGGTCGGGCATGACCTCTTCATGCAACTCATACTGTTCCACTTCGAGATCGATGTACGCCCGTGCGATTCGTTCCTGATCAGCCAGTCGCAGTGCGGCGATGACCGGTTGACAGGGATCAATCGGGACATAGCTGCAGACACGCGAAGTCGCTTCTTCCTGTTCTTCATGACTGGAATCCGGCGTCCAGTCATTTGACGAGAACGGGCCGGTTTCCGACTGCACCGCAATGGTGATATTCGGCAGGTGCTGAATCCCCTGCTCGACCGCTTCCTGAAACGACGCCGGCAACGGGACGGCAACGCAATCAAACTTTTCCGACAACATCACCCGACGCACTTCGACAGCGAAATCGCCACTGCCATGAACGACCGGGAGACAACTGACTTGGGGACTGAATTGAAGAACGTCGTGCATGGAATGAACTCTGGTGCCGCGAGGCAATCGGCCGTGATATGAAAGAGAGGAGACTCAGGCAAAGGCGCTAAGGCGCAAAGAAATCAGTTTCACGCCACTCCCGACAATGATTGCTGACTGAACAAGATCGATCATTCACAGAGATCCTATAGAAACCACGAATATAACGAATCAAACAAATGAATTTTGGCGATGGCTCTTTGACTGAATCGGGGAATCCACACAAGACATGGCACTAAAATCTTTGCGCCTTAGCGCCTTTGCGTGAAATCTTCTCCCTGATTCCTCAAAAGTACGGAAGTTGATTCTACGCCGTTTGCAATCTGGCGTGAAGCGGATGACATCGCGTGAAACCGGTTCATGCGTTAAACTCAGGGCATCAACTCAGAAAGAAAAACTCTTTGTTCCCGTCAGCAGGAGCGCCATGATGATCAGGAATCTTCTTGCAATCGCCGTTCCGGTTTTGTGTCTGATTCTTTTCAGCGGAACTGTAACCACGGCAGATGAACCGGCTCGCCGACGCTCTCCGGAAGAGAGTGAAATCGAACGGCAACTTGAAGAGGTTCGGGAGCGGCAGCGGGAGCGTTTCGAAAACTTTCGAAGGAACCGCAATTCAGGCCCGCCCAGAGATGAATTCGCTCCATCTCCCCGAGTCCCGGTCTATACGCCTACTCCAGAGGGCAGTTCAACCGAGCCTCCCAGCCCTTATCTTACCGGGAATTCGTCAAAACTGATCCTACAGTCGCAAATCCGCCATCTCAGAATGGCTGCCGAGAATCTGACTGCGGCCGGGTTCAAAGAAGAAGCGGATAAACTCAAAAATCGGGCGCGCGAGTACGAACAACAGCTCATTGAGTCCGTTGATCAAGAACGCCTCTTTCAGGAATTAAGAGAATTGCGAAAGAGTGTGGATGAACTGAAAAAAGAAGTGACGGAACTGCGTCACCTGTTGGCCGCGCGGCGTGGTGGACTTCAACCGATTCCGCCTCCTTACACCCCGCGCCCGACTTCCGGTCACATCGAAACGGAGGGAGAAAAGCCATCTGTCCGCCCCACGATGAATCATCCCAAGCCATCCGTTTCTGAAAGAGAAGCCACTCCCCGTTCATCACTCCCTGCAATTATTATCCCTTCAGCAAAACTGGATGAACCAGTTAAAAATTCGGTTGATTCATTGTTGGTGAGTCCGGGAGAATCAGACGTGGCCCCGGAGAAAGAGGGGGATTTCGAACTGGTCCCTGTTCCGGATTCAAAGAAATCGGAAAGCAAGTCCCCCAAAGCCAAACCATCCAAAGAAGCGATCCCCACCATTCCGCAGCCTTATCTGGAAAAAGACAGCAACAAATGAAGATTCTTGTCGTGAACGATGATGGGATTCATGCCCCCGGTCTGCGTGCTTTGTCTGAAGTGCTGCGGGAATTGGGTGACGTTCAAGTCGTCGCCCCATTGATCGAACAAAGTGGAGTCGGACACCGCATCACCTACCTTCATCCAATCATGGTGAAAGAGATTCAGGAACATGGCGAACATTACGGCTGGGCCGTCGACGGTAGCCCGGCCGACTGTGTCAAGCTGGGAGTCGTCGAGTTCTGCGAAAGCGAACCTGACCTGATTGTCAGTGGGATCAATTCCGGGGCGAACGTCGGCATCAACGTCCTCTACTCCGGCACTGTCGCGGCAGCGATTGAAGGGGCCTTTTTCGGAATCACCTCCATCGCCGTTTCACTCTCTCAAGGAGCCCCTCCCGATTATCAGGCGGCCGCCATCAGAGCCTTACACCTGATTCGTCAGATTCTGAAACAGTCCCCCCGAAAAGGGAGTTTGTGGAATATCAACTTCCCCAACTCCAGCCCGGAAGGCCCGCGCGGGGTAAAAGTGACGAGCATGGCAGTCCGACGGCGTTCCGACACGATCGAAAAACGAATCGACCCCCGCGGACGCCCCTACTATTGGAGCGGTCTGGACCCACTCCGAAACCACCACCTCGAACCGGGTACCGACGTCGCCGAAATGCTCGACGGCTACGTCACCATCACCCCCCTGCACTTCGACCTGACCGAGATGCCGACCTTGTCGGAGATCTCCAAGGTGGAATTCACGCTGTAGATTCGATTTTATCTGCTTGCATGACGTACGGTGCGTCTCTACGTAGCTAACGCACTTCCGATGCTCATTCACACAATGCATCAACAAATACTTGACTGTAGATCTGTTTATTTGTTAGATTCAGCGGTTCGGGAGCGATGCGAAGTGAAATTCCGCTATTTCATCTCTTTGTGAGTTCTTCACCGCGCCGTAAGTCATTTCGTCTTCGTCTCCTTAAATAGAAATGTGGTACTGCGGCGCAACAGACATGCGGGAGAGATCCAATGATTGGTTTGTCGCATTTGATTGAAGAATCCTCAAGAAGTACCCCACCCGAATTTTCCAGTTCAACATTTTTGTATCGAGGTAAGTCCCTTCGTTCCGGTTTCACACTGATCGAACTTCTCGTTGTCATCGCGATCATTGCCATTCTGGTCGCCCTTCTGTTGCCTGCGGTGCAACAGGCCCGTGAAGCCGCCCGTCGTTCCGACTGTAAGAACAGACTGAAACAGATTGGTCTCGCTCTGCACAACTACCACGATACCCATGGACGGCTACCCTCCTCGACCGTGGTGGTGAACTATCCTGCCGGACCGGATAACTGTAATCCGAATACGAGCACCGGCGTCTCTCAGCGCGGGAGTTGGGCCATCAAGATTCTTCCTTTCCTTGATGAAACCCCTCGTTACAACACGTTCGACTTCAATTCTCCGATGGCCAGTGTCTTTACCACCAACACCTCAACCGGAGTGGTTACCGCGTATGGTGCCAACGGTGGAACACCTACTGCACAAAATATCGCGGCGCAGGCCACTTCAAACCCGAAGTTCCAATGTCCCTCGGATCCCAACACTCCGCCAACCGTAGCGACACCCAACTATGTCGGTATCATGGGAGGAGGAGTCATTCCTGCAGGGAACATCCAGGTGTCAAATAGTTCCTGGCCATGTTCAAGTACAAACTCAACCGGTTACACCTGGTTCAACAATGGAGCGATGTTTGTGAATTCCGGCGTCAAATTCCGGGATTTCACAGACGGAACCAGTAACGTCATTATCATCGGAGAGAGCAAATACCTGAATACTCCGACACAACGAGCAGCCGCCTGGGATTCCTGGGCCGGGGGAATTCATGTTGGGCCAGTAACTGGGTGCAATATGGTCCGATGTCGGCCATCGTCAATTCCCCGAACGGAGTTGCGATTGCCACGAGCGGTGCGTGGCATCTCTCGGCAAACCGGTTAGGGAGCTTCCACACCGGCGGTATTCATGTCGTCATGGGGGACGGTTCCGTCCATTTCGTTTCGGACTACACGGATATCAACGTACTGCGTCAACTTGCGGCACGAGACGATGGCTTCCCCGTCGGTGGATTGCCCAACAACTGACGGTCATAATTCTCCGCTCATTTCCGTAATCCTTGACCTTGCTAAGGTCGGTGACACTGCAATGACGTGCAGGAGATGTCCATCCCCTGCACGTCAGCAAGAGGAGCCCACAACTTGAACCAAGGACAAACACAGCATCTCTTCAAATTCCTTTTACAACCATTGAGAATTATGTCTGCCAGAAAACGGTATTACAAAAGGCTGATGTTGGCTGCTCTCCTGAGTCTGACTGTGACCGTCTTCGGCTGCAATTCCAGTAA
>DATMFC010000117.1:0-1548 GCA_035556335.1 Planctomicrobium sp.
GGTTCGGGCTCGCTGTCGAGCGTTGTGATGGCTTGCTGAATCCGGAGATACATTGAACTGCCCAGAAGCGGACGAAGCTGTTCTTCGAGATAGGTCCGGCCTGTTTCGTGCTTCGTATTTCTGGTCATCTTGGGGACAATCCACCCTTCCAGAAGCTCCACATGTTCGTCGTCGAACATCCCCTGGTTGATGAGTGAATGATATTCTTCAAGCGACCACCGCCGCACCGGAAATGGTGGGCGGTCATCAAGGGCAGGCCCATCCGGACTGATTATTGTGGACATGGCTGAACTGCAACTCAAAAATGGGGAAGCCCGGATTCGAATCGGGGACAGGCGCGCTTTCTAAGAACGCCGCTCACACCACGGAGCTACTCCCCCCGTCTTTTATGAGACAGGGGGGATGATCATGATGACAAATGCAGGCATGCCGAGTTCTCCTTAATCCATTTTATCGAGAATGCACCTGTAAGCCAGATCAAATCAGCCCTTGGCCATTCGTTCGGCCTGTTCAGCAGCTTCCTGGACTCCTCCCACATACATAAAGGCGGATTCCGGCAGATGATCCCATTTGCCATCGCACAGTTCTTCGAATGACGTGATGGTTTCTTCCAGCTTGGTGAACTTCCCGGATTTCCCGGTGAACACTTCCGCGACGAAGAATGGTTGTGACAGGAAGCGTTCGATACGACGGGCACGCAGCACGACCAGTTTGTCTTCTTCCGCCAGTTCTTCCACGCCCAGAATTGCGATGATGTCCTGCAGTTCGCGATATCGCTGAAGGATTTTCTGGACACGGCGGGCAACCGCATAATGCCGCTCTCCCACGACGTTCGGATCGAGAATTCGAGATGACGAGGCCAACGGGTCGATGGCGGGATAAATCCCCTTTTCCGAAATCTTCCGTTCCAGGTAAATGAAGGCATCCAAGTGACTGAACGCAGTGGCGGGTGCGGGGTCTGTTGGGTCGTCGGCAGGCACATACACAGCCTGTACGGAGGTAATGGCTCCGTTCTTGGTCGAGGTGATTCGTTCCTGCAACTGTCCCAGTTCCATTCCCAAGGTCGGCTGATATCCCACAGCTGAGGGCATACGCCCCAGCAATGCGGAGACTTCCGAACCGGCCTGTGAAAAACGGAAGATGTTATCGATGAACAGCAGAGTGTCTGCCCCGGTAGTATCGCGGAACCATTCGGCCATGGTCAGCCCGGTGAGTGCGACACGCAGGCGGGCGCCAGGTGGTTCGTTCATCTGGCCGAACACCATGCAGGTCTGTTCGATCACGGATCGCCCGGTATCGCCGATCTTGGTTTCACCCATTTCCAGGATCAGGTCGTTTCCTTCACGGGTGCGTTCTCCTACTCCGGCGAACACGGAATATCCCCCATGCTCACGAGCGATACGAGCAATGAGCTCGGTGAGAATCACGGTCTTCCCCAGACCGGCTCCTCCGAACAGTCCTGCTTTTCCCCCCCGCACGAACGGAGTCAGCAGGTCGATCACCTTGATGCCGGTTTCGAACACTTCCGTTTTCGAAGACAGTTCCTGC
>DATMFC010000118.1:0-5158 GCA_035556335.1 Planctomicrobium sp.
GAGAAGAACATCCTGGTCAGGGACATTACGGTATTATTGGCATGCGGGAACGTGCCCTGCAGATTCATGGGCGACTGGACATTCGCAGCGGCCCCACAGAAGGGACAACCGTACAGATCGATCTTCCGATTCCGAACGGCACGTCCGTGATCGTTTCACCTGAAAGTGAACAATTAGCATAGGAATCTCGTCTTGACTGAAGACGTATTACGCTCTGTTATCCGCGTCGTTTGCGTTGACGATCATCCACTCGTACGCAAAGGGATCGCCTCCATTCTCAATAACGAACCGGATATCGCACTGGTCGCCGAAGCGGAGAACGGACTGGAAGCGATACAACGATATCGCGATCTCCAACCGGATGTTCTGCTTCTGGACTTGAGGATGCCCGTGCTGGATGGCATCAGTGCGGTGAAACAGATTCGGGAAGAGTTCCCCGACGCCCGAATTATCGCACTCACCAGTTTTGACGGGGATCAGGAAATCTATCGTGCTCTGGAAGCTGGAATTCGAGGGTATCTATTAAAAGAATCTGTCCACAGTGAAATACTGGACGCCATTCGCAAGGTTCATGCCGGTGGAACACTGGTCTCTGAAGAAGCGATGCAGCGACTGACCGAGTATTTCCCGAAATCAGCCCTCACCCGGCGTGAGGTGGAAGTACTGCAACTGATCTCGCAGGGACTCGCGAACAAAGAAATTGCAGCCCAACTCGGAACCGCCGATGGCACAATTAAAATGCACGTCCAGAACCTGCTTCAGAAACTCGACGCAACCGACAGAACCCACGCAGTGACGATTGGCCTCCGACGAGGCATTATTCATCTGTGATCGGATAAATACGAAATTCTAAATACTAAGAACCAAACAAATCGATCTTATTGGGTTCTTAGTGCTTTTGCCTTATTAGATTCGTAGGGTGCATGAAGCACGAAGAAATCAGGAGAATGGTGCATTTCGCAACTCCCGCTCCAAAAACAGAGTGTGATTTCCATGAAGGAGCTGTTTCGTGCGTAATGCACCACCGCGTCAGAAGTTGCTACATGCACCCTACGAGAGGCTAAGAACCAAATAAAATGCATTCATTTGGTTCTTAGTGCTTTTGCCTTATTAGAATTTTATTATCCCCTGTTGCATATCCCAGCCGTTGGCAATGCGTTGCTCCAAAACATTCCAGTGCGGAACGCCGCTCACCGCATCGGGAGCTTCCACACTGGCTGCTCCGGTTGCAACGGCGGAACGAAGTATGTCTTGAGGAGGCTCCCCGCGAATCAGTGCGGCGAGTAATCCCGCAATGGTGCAATCACCAGAGCCGGTTGTTCCCACAACATTGGCTTTGTAACAGGGAGAGTAGAACTCGCAGTCCGTCCATTCCGAAACCCGAACCGGATCGACGGCCTTTCCGGCGGATCGAAGACGCATTTCATCAGATGTGCCACGCAAGTAAAGTCCCTGGTCTCCCAGTTTGATCGCGACGACAGCCGCACCATACTGAAGACAACGCTCTGCCAGCTGACGAAGCATTTCCCGATTCACATGGCGCTGCGGAGTAAACCCGCCCTCTGCTTCGGCTCGCTCATAAGCAGGACGGTCGAGCATATAAAGCAGTTCATCGACACTCGGGCAGAAAAAGTCCACCAGCGGCAACGTTCGTTTTAATATTCCATCCCAGTCGGCCCGACCCGGTTCGGAATCAGGATCGACCATACAGAGATCCAGTGAAACCGTGAGCCCTTCTCCCCGAACGCGAGTCAGCAGTTTGACCAGTTCTTCTCCCTGATTCTCACGAATCCTTCGCATCAATGGAGGATAACCGAAATGGAACAGACTGGCTCCACTTAGTGATCCAGAAGGAACATCGCTCGCTTCAAACGTATCATTCGCTCCCGGACAATGGAGAAACGTGCGGTCGACTCCCGGAGGATTGATCACAATGGAGTAACTGGTGACTTCTCCTGCGACACGTACCATCCCTTCCGCCAGTTCGGGGGACTGCGATCGAAATAGACGGAGAATCTCTTCCCCGAACAGATCGTCACCGATTTTCCCGATCAGACGAACAGGCGTTCCAAGTCGATGCAATGCCAGTCCGGTGTTAGAAACGGCGCCTCCGGTCGAACGGACTGCTGCTCCGACGTGGATAAGATGACCAGGACGAAAAGCTGGACCTTCACTACTTTCACGCGGAAGAAACGCAGGGATGACATCCAGACAAACATGCCCGGCCACGACAATAGGACTTTGTCCAGCAACCATTGAAGTCCTCAATAAATCAAAGATCAGGAGGAGTTAGGAATTAGAAACTGAGGACCTGGATTTTTCCTAAATCCTAATTCCTAGCTCCTAACCCCTCTCAGGAAAACGACTGTTTCCCAGTTCATAAGGATAAGCGATACACAAGCACATCATCTCAGGCAATTTGCACTGTGGACTGTTCTTTCTGGGACTGCAACGCTGCTGTGAAAATCGTATGCGTTTCTTTGGCTTCGTCTGGGGTAGCACAGTAGAACGGCTGCTTCATCCCTTCCCGTCCGTTTGCCAGTTCGTCACAGAAGGCCGCCCACATCTGAAGGATGGAGTCACTGAATCCAAACTCAAAAATCCCACCAGTGATGACCGGGTAGGCCGACACATGAGGAACGTCCTGTACATGCCATGATTGTGGCCCACCACTGGAGTACGGAAGTGACGCTAACTGTTTTGGATTCTGAGTGCTATATCGGGCACTAAATTCTGTTCCATAGACATTCAGAAACCAGGTATTCGCATTCCCCGGGGCGATTCGTTTCGTCGAGATGACCATCGGGAATTCTTGCTCGCCGGTTTGAACTTCGCAGGCAAGGGTCGCGTTATCCCATGTTTCACACGGAACTGGTTTCCCATCAGGGCCAGGTCGTTGTTTCACGATGTTTGATAATAATGCGCGAACATTCTTCGGTCGCCAGCCGACTCGTAGCGGAACGTGCAGAGCGTGCATTCCGAGATCTCCCATGCAGCCGTATTCCCCGTTGACGTTAATCATCCGTTTCCAGTTAATTGTCTTGTTCGGATCAAGATCGCTGGAGTGCCAGAACCCGGCTTCCACCTCAATAATCTGACCGAATCGTCCTTCCTGAATCCACTTCGTGATTTGCAGGGCGCCGGGGTAATATGGGATCTCGGAAGAGCAGCGAACGAGCACATTCGGATTTGCGGCAATCGCCTGATTAATCTGGACATTCGCAGCCTGATCAATTCCGAACGGCTTCTCTCCTAATAAATGCTTTCCTGAAGAGATAATGTCACAATAAATCTGTGCGTGAAGATTATGAGGAACCGCACAGTAAATGGCGTCTACAGAATCGTCACTTAACAATGCCTTATAATCCGTTGTCACCTTCGTCACACCGGGGACCCGATCGACGAACCAGGCAGCCGCTTTTTCATTGGGGTCACAAACGGTCGTGATGACCGGGGCGACGTCTGTCTCTGCAAAATGGCACCAGCGACCGATTGCGGAAGCGAACTCACGCCCCATCAGTCCACACCCAATCACACCAAACCGAATCTGACGACGCTGAGACATAACGTGATCTTTTACTGCAGAAATGAATAATAAAAGGAATTGAGAGGCCGAAAGTTTTGTCGTGATGATGGAGCAAATTTTATTGAAATTCAAAATCGAAAATTCGAAACAAATTCAAAATCAGAAATTCAAAGCGATGCAAGAGAACACGAATACAGTGAACAATCGCTCTGTTTTGAATTTTTGAGTTTCGAATTTGTTTTGAATTTCGTGCTTCGGATTTTGAATTTCCTGAAACGCTCCGAATCGTTCGTTGTTCTCACAAAGAATGAACGTGGTCTACTTCAAGAATTGAGTCGCAGCTTCTTCCGGGGTGACTCCATCATGAACCACGGCCATCAATGCCCGAGTGATTCCGGCAGGATTTTCGTGCTGAACAACATTTCGTCCGTACACGATTCCAGCGGCTCCCTGCTTGATCACTTCAGCGGTCCGTTCAAGAAGTTCCTTGTCACCAACCTTGCCCCCTCCGCGTACCAGAACCGGAATATCACCGGCAATACGGATCACCTGATGGTAATCGGATGCATTATCTGTCGGATCGGCCTTAATAATATCGGCCCCGAGTTCGACTGCCTGACGGACAAGTGGAACAATTTTCCCGACATCTCCGTCCACCATATATCCTCCCGCCTTTTCATTCGACTGAAAGACTAATGGTTCGATCATGAGTGGCATTCCATAATGATCACATTCAGGTTTAATTTTAAGGATGTTCTGAATGCACTGATCTGCCACTTCCGGTTCTCCCGGAATGCTAAATAAATTCACAACAACACAGGCGGCGTCGAGTCTCAGTCCTTGTAACACCGGCTGTTCAATCATCCGGCTGAAGAGGGAGCGAGGGAGAGATTTCCCGTAAACATTGGCAACGTCGGTTCGCAGCACGAGTGACGGTTTTTCACGGCCGGCGATCGATTGCAGGTAATGAGCCTGACCGACGGTGAGCTGAATGGCATCAGGAGCGGCGTCAACAAGAACACGCACCGCTGACTTCACATCTTCCAGTCCACTGAGAAACGGCAATTCATTAAAGAAACCGTGATCGATGGCCACATCAAAGCAGCGGTTGGACTTGGCGTTAAACAGTCGTTTCAGTCGTGCGGATTTCATAATTAATTTTCTATGCTATTTATAGAGTGGTTTATGCTTGTTGTCGGGCGACAACAATTCTTGTTTCTTGAGCGTCCACTGCTTTACGAAAAGAGTGGGACGGTGTTTCGTCAGTAATCAGGGAGTGAACCTGATTCCATGGAGCAAACTGGACGGCGGCCGGTTTCTCCCATTTTCGGTGATCGGCCACAATGATTGCCTGCTGGCTCCGTTCAATAATCAATTGCTTCAGTCCGGCTTCGGATAACTCCGTAGTACTTGCTCCTGTGTCGTCGAGTCCAGATGCTCCGATGATCGCCATGTCACACCGCAGATGATTCAACCAGGAAAAGGCCAATCCTCCAACGAGAGCCTGACTGACCGGTCGATAGTCTCCCCCAATGCAGGTGAGGCTGGCGGCACTCTCTCCCATTTCGATGAGCAATCGTACGGAATGCGTGAGGATTCGAAGGTCTTTTCGTGCGGCCAGTTGACGCCCCA
>DATMFC010000119.1:0-2471 GCA_035556335.1 Planctomicrobium sp.
TACCGGATGCCGTCCAACTGAGGTTTGCCTTGTTCGCCCGGTTGATATTGACCGGAATGGTGAAGACGGAACCTGGGTCTACACCCCTCAATTCCACAAAACAGAACATCACGGGCAAATGCGGCGGATCTTCATTGGTACCAAGGCTCAAGCCATTTTGAGGCCGTTCCTGGATCGCCCTCAAGATACATTTTGTTTTGATCCTCGAGAAGCCGTGTTTCGAAAACGAGATGGCCCAAAGATCGTCGCCTCGCGTGAAAGTTTCGCACGTCGGCCGAAACAGCGACGGTCTCGGTATGACAAAGATTCCGTATCGGCGCGCGATCGAACGAGCCTGTCAATTGGCGGAGATTCCAGTATGGTCGCCCAATCAGCTTCGGCATAGCTGCGCCACTGCGATTCGCGCGCAGTTTGGTTTGGAAGCCGCTCAAACGGTACTTGGACACTCGAAAGTTTCCACAACAGAAATCTACGCAGAGCGAGATTTTCGACTGGCTGCGTCTATTGTAAAGGAGATCGGCTGACGATGCTTTCGACAATCACATCCGGCCCGCGAGGGATTGGGGCATTTTGCCGAGACATGGTCATTTTCTATTCGCAGCTGGAAGGGTTCTGGTTATTTCCTGAGATTGAAGACAAGGAAGAGTCCGGAAATCCTGAATTTGAGCTTTCAGAACGAGTTGTTGTCCAAATTCAGATTCCGTCCACACTCCTGGCACGGTTGAGCAACCTTCGGACAGCGTTGAAGGAAATCTTAGATCAATCCCAGAACTGTGCAGACGGGTGCGGCTCTGGATTTCATGAGAAAGGCTTACGGCTGAATGAACGCCTGGAGGAGGTGGAGCGGTTTCTCACCCAAACCTGGAACAGTGAATCTCACCAGCAGTTGGCGCTCAACGTCGATCGACTGGCAGACACTCCAGAGGGGATTTCCGATCGATGGGAGACGATTCTTCAAAGTTCTCATTTGACGAAAGCTCCGTGGACGACCCTCGTCCAGGACTTTGACGAGTTTCGATGGGAGCTCAAAAGTCCTTTTCAGGAAATCGTTCAGCATGTATTGACGATATCTCTAATCATTTACTCGTCCAGAGTATTTCTTCCCAGACTTTTCCCTGTTGCTCATCCTCAGATAGAAACAGAGCGGATTCCTGATCTTCAGCTTCCTCCTCTTCGTCTGGATTGGGGGTTGCAAGGATCATTGCAAACGGTACTCGGACCACTTGTGGAGGAATCCGTTTCCGAATCTGCAACACAGGCGGCCTCCAGCTATCTCGGGATCCGATTCGATTCCGATACCGGACGGGTAGATCGAAGTGAAGTAGAAGAATACATCACACTTAAACCGGGCCTTCAGCGAAGTCTGTTTGGAAGACTCCTTAGAAACGAAGGAGCACTTCTGACACGGGAAGCCATGAGAAGCAATTGGCCCGGCAACAACTGGACCTCAAACGGCTCTCAGAAGGCAATGTCGGATTTGAGGGACAGTCTCGAACCCCTTCATCTGGGGATCAAAAATGAACGCTCAAAGGGGTACCGACTCATTGAGTCTCCTCAATAACGCAGTTTTCTGGAACATTCTTCCCAATTTCACTGCAATCGAGATCAGAGATGAGAACGGTTTTCGAAATGCTTCGGGAGTGCAAAAAAAGCATTGTGGTTCATTCTGACAGGTACCTGCCAGAATGAACCACAAAAAGTAACCGAGGCAGTCTTACTGCCCCGGCCTCAGCGTAAAATCGCCGGAAAAACGTGAGAGGCGGAGCCCTCGCAGTAATAGAGAGACCTACTGACTGCGCCGACGGTAGCGAGACTTCCGCAGGAGTCGTCGCCATCGCTTCCAAGACTTTTGAACCTCACGGTTGAGAGAGTCCACGTCAATCTCGCGGAAACCACAATGCGTAGTGAGATTCATCAGCTTGCGCAGGACAGGTTCCTGCCTCTGGTAGGCCGGGCCGTACACTTGGACCCATCCCTGAAGGATCTGCTGAGCAGCTTCCTCAGGATATGGAGTGCCGAGTGATTCGACGAGTCGGTTCTCAAGAAGAGTGGTGGCCTGATTCCCAGGGTGATAGGCGAGTTGCCCATCAGACGTACGTTGAATCTTGAATCCGAGGAGCTCAATTGTGCTCCCTCGGTCTGTCAGATCCACGATGCCGTCTGTTCCCTTGAGAGATAGACCAACTTTCCTCAAATGATCGCCAACCATAGAGAGAACCCTTTGGCCATGGGACACGTCTTGGACCAGGTAAACGAGGTTATCAGCATACCGGTACCAAGACGGAGAGCCCACCGCACTGAGCGGCAGGTCATGCACATAATGCAGTAACAGAATCAGAACCACCAGTCGAACTGGTGGTATGAGGAAGGCCCCTAAAAGGGGCCATTGGGTTAATGGTTATTTCTCGTTGTCAAACAAGCCCCGTTCCTGGTCACGCTCGTGTTTCTCCTGTTCGTGGATGTACCGACGT
>DATMFC010000120.1:0-8259 GCA_035556335.1 Planctomicrobium sp.
TTCTGCCTGCCTGGTTTTGGAGACGATTCCGTCCGCGCAGGCTGCGGGGCGGCAACCACCAGCGGAGAGAACAACGCAATCAGCAACGTCGGCAGCAATGCGGCGAACAGCAATGGGGAAAGCACTGTTCGGCAAACGCCAGAGATGTGTCGGTTCATTGAGTGCACTTTCAGAATCCATCTTCCGCAGGCAAAAAGTTGGGAGAGCAAACTGCTCTATTCATTTCTACCGACGGAAAGGTCGTAAGTTGCCTTCTGGATACGTTCCTGGCGGGTCCGAAGTTCCTGGATCAGTTTGGACTGGTCTGGGTTCTCGGGAAGTTGACCATCAAGTTCCGTGCCAATCTGCTTCGTTAATCGATACACCTGATTCTGTAACGACCGAATCAGTTTCAGTTCTGCAATCTGATCGACCAGAGAGGGCTCTTGCGGGCCTCCCTGTTGTCCCCCTTGTGGACTCTGTTGCTGCGGGTCCTGTTTCTTTTCCAGTTCTTTTCGCAGTGCGGCAATCATTTCATCGAGGGTTTCCACAATCAATTGCTCAACGACCTGCGTGGTTCCGCCGACATCCTGGCGCGATAACCGGGAAACGACCACCAGCATGTTTTCGTGCATCTGGTCGACCGCCTCTGGAAACGCGACGGAAGACCCCTCGTCTTTCAACAGACGGGAGGCTTTTTCGGCTTCGATGGCGTTGCCGTCCTGTTCTTTCCGCAAGCTGTCTATTTGAGACGGGACGTTCTGTCGGGTTCGGTCGGGAACTGGAATTTTGCTGAGTCGAATCGTTTCCTGATTGATATGTTGCTGCCGTTTCAACATGTTCTGGAACCGGGCTTCCAGCAAAGTGAGATACGATTCCCGCTCCCCTTCACGAAGTTGTCGCAGAATTTCCTCAAGCTGAGCTTTGAGTTCTTCCAGCTTTCGGACGGCATCGTCCTGATTTTTCAGGGCGCCATCCTTTTTCTGGGCTTCCAGTTCTTCAATGGCCTGCTGCATTTTCTGGCGGGCCTGCTCCAATTCTTCGCGACCTGCCGTTTGCTGCTGCTTTTGTCCCTGCTGATTCTGCCCTTGTTGATCCTGTTGCTGAGACTGCTGACCTTGCTCTCCAGATTTCCCCTGTTCCCCTTGTTGTTCTCCCTGTTGAGGTGATCCCTGCTGAGGAGAACCGTCGGAGGGCTGATTTTCTGAAGAAGGCTTGCCGTCCTCCTGAGGCTGACCCTGTTCGGATTTTCCTGACTCGGATTTGTCGGACTTACCGGAATCCTCTTTCTTTGAGTCTTTGGAGTCGGACTTCTCCCCCGATTTCTTGCCGTCAGAATTCTCTTTGGAGGAGTCTTTGTCGGCAGAATCTTCGCCGGGTTTTGACCCCCCGTTCTGGCTATCGCTTTTCTTACCGTCTGACTGTTTCCCATCCGACTGTTTGTCGTCCGATTTCTTTCCATCGGATTTCTCACCGGACTTTTCGTCGTTCTGGTTCTGCGACGGGTTCTGTGAGTTGTTGAGTTGGGCGTCCTGCTGATCAATTTTGTCGGCCAGTTTTTGTGTTTCTTCGGCCACTTTCTTCTGAGCGTCGCGGGTGCGATCGGCGTTGCGACCACGTTGCGTTTCCGCCCGAACGTCTTTCTGTCGGGCGATAATCCGATTGGTGTCTTTAAGAAGATCCTGAACCCGGGCGATCTCCGACGCCAGACGTTCCCGTTCGTCCAGACTTTGCAGAACTTTCAACACCGCTTCGAGTCGGGCAATGGTTTCAGCCTGACGATCCGCAGCGGAACCGAGTTGAGGAGTGACCGGCGAACCGTCTGTTCCCCGACTGCGAAGCAATTCCGAGATTGTCCGCATTTCGGCCAGAATATTCTGTTCCTGACTCTGAGCCCGGGCCCGGTACAAAAGTTCGGCCCGTTCGGGATCCTTTTGACGAACCTGTTCCGCGACGTCAAAGAGAGACTTTTCAAACCGCTCATAATCGCGGAAGAGTTGTTGCTTGTTGGCAGAAAGATCGGCAGGAGGAGTCTGGGCGTTCAGATGGGACGTGACTCCCAGCAAAAACAGAACCGCGACCACCCCAACCCATTTCCGGCGGACCTGTTGCCTGTTCTGTGTGAGAAGATTCATTCCGACTCTCTTCCCGGTGACGTGTCGTGCCGGTGAAATGAAGCCTGTTTTCCCTTGTTCCCAAGCTCTGGCTTGGGAACACACTCGACGCCAAGCTCCAGCTTGGCCACTCAACGTTTACTTTTCTTCTCTTCTCAATAAAGAGGAGAGAGCGTTGTCAGTCAGGTTGTCTACAATACGAATCTCGAAGCAGAGCTTCGGGATGAGTGCGTTCCCAAGCTGGAGCTTGGGAACGAGGAACAACGTTTCGGCAGGCAATGCCTGCCCTACAACCTCTTTTATTTCTTTGCGCCTGATCGCCTTTGCGTGAGTCTTCCTCCCTATCACTTCGCCGGACCGAAGAAACTGTCTTCGATCCGTTTTTCTTCAATCTGGTCGAGTAACTGTTTTTCCCGATTGATGATGTCCTGAAGTCCCTGAATCAGATCGTTAATTGTGCCACGATCCCGCATTTCTGCCAAGATCGCATCGATTTGCAGCATCAGTCGTGCCAGGGAAGCCAGACACTCGTCTGCCGCCGGTTCCATTCCGGTCTGTCGTTCCACCGCCAGACGAAATGTTCCCAACTGTCGATCGATATCAAAAAAATCGGCTGTATTCAGTAATGACATCGGTTCAATGATACGACGTTCTATTCTTTCCAGAAGTTCCGCCGTATCAATCCGATTGTTCACCATTTCGTCGCGCATGTCACGAAAAGAAAGCTCGATCGAGCGATTTTCTGTATGACTTTTTCGTACCTGATGCAACGCCCGATCAATATACCCAGTCACGATTTGCAACTCAGATTCCGGTTTTGTCTCTGCTTTTTCATAGGCCGAAACCTGATCACGTGTTCCCTGCAGGGATTTTTGAAGTTCCTGAAGATCAGAGCGAATCTGTTCGAATCGGGTTCGCAGTGCCACTTCCCGGTCAAACAGTTTCGCCAGAAGTTCTTCGGTTGAGACGATGTGGAACGTGAACATCTCACCGTGCGAAATATGGGGGCCGTTCAGAGTGTCTCCGTCATCGGCGAAAACACTCATGGTCAGAATCTGTCCCACTTCCAGTTTCAGCGGAATCAGATTGAGCCGCTCAAATGGCTGATTGGAGGCTTGTTGCAGTCGGAATTCTTTTTGTCCTTCCGGCTGGCGATTCAACGGTTGACGGCGTTCGTCGAGATTGTCGTTGGTGCGATAGCTGAACCATGCGGAAGCGACGCCGTAATCGTCGGTGATCTTTCCTTCCAGCGGAATGGTCGCATTGCGTGTGACGACCGTGCCGACTCCCGTTCGCCGGGTTTCCACGATGGGAGGCTGATCGATAATGCCGCTAATCGTGAGGGTTGCTGGTTCCTGACTTTCGACCATGTCGTCGTCGAGCAGTGTGATCTGAACGGTTTCGTCTGCAACCACGGGTAACGGCAACGTCGCCGTGTTTACAAAGCTGGTGAGTTGTTCCTTCGCTTTCGTGGTGATCACCATCGGGACACGGAACTGATGCAAATCGGTTTCGAAGAAGGTCTCGAACGGAGCATCCAGCAGAACCGTGCGAGACGTGGAGGTTTCCGTGTCGATCAGTGTCAATTGTACGGTTCGTGTTCCGGGCTGTTCTCCCCCGAGTGTCAGTTCGAAATTGGGAGTGCGGACTTTGACCTGTCTGAGTGGTTTGTTTGCCGTTGCTTTCAGGTCGAACTGAGTTTCCATCGGCAACGCGACCTGCATTCCGGAGATGCGTAAATCGCGGTCTTCCAGATTGTCCATGCCGGTGTAGCTGGGGTAATCGCAGCGCAGCGAGACGGAATCAATTCGCGGGGCATCAACCACCTGGACCCGAAACGGCAGGCGATTGACGTAATCTCCACCACGAAACCAGAGTTGCTGGTCGTCAATCACGCGGGTGAGTGTGTGACGGAATTCACTTTCTCCCATGCGCGACATGGAGACCTGAGCGCGGCGAATTCCATTGGGACTGAAGCCGATATTCTTCATTCGAACGCGATCAGGTGAAACCGCGTTTTCCGGCACTGTCGCCAGAATCTGCAGATCGGCCCCGCGCGGGTGCTTGTAGATGCCGTTCGTATCGAAGTTGCGAACCCGTTCTTCCACTCCGGCCAGAATCTGAACTTTCAGTTCGTTCTGACGGTACGGTTCCCAGTAATCATCCCGACCAAGCAGATATGCCTGCACCCAGCGTTCGACGCCGGCTCCGTTGGCGATTCCCATTCCGAGAACGGAAGCCAGCAACACTCCGGCGATAGTCACCATTCTTTTCAACGGAACGGGGTTGATCGTCTGCTTCAGTTCCAGCGTAGACAGTTTCGAAACCGCTTCCTGTGTGGCCCGTTCGACCATCGCGGACTGCGTCGGGGAGCCATGACGCTCCGACATCTGGACGGCGGTGATGAGCCGGTCATTCAGTTCGGGAAACTTCCGTTCGAGAGCCAGCGCCAGATCCTCTTCTTTCATGCGACGAAAGAGACGAGCCCCCAGCCAGACAATCGCCACACCCGCGATGAGCATCGTCATCAACACGGTGCAGACAACGCGGAACCAGTGGGGGAGTTCCAGTTGACTCAGTTGAAAGTAAGCGAAATCGATCCCGTAAGTGAGCCAGAACAGCAGACAGGCCAGTGCGATGGTGGCAGCGATTCCTTCAACCAGAACATAGCGCCGAATCCAGCGTTTGAGCCGGACGAGGACGTGTCGGATTTCAGGAGGAGTGATGTTCACAAGGAGGATCCAGCGAGGTGGGGTGGAGGGATCAGGGGTCAGGATTCAGGGGTCAGTGAATTGCTTTTTCTCTGATCCCTGAATCCTGGCTCCTGACCCCTTTCATTCTCATGCCATTTTCCAAAGTTTTCTCATCAGCCATTCCAGGCAGACCAGCCCGGCAAGTAATCCCATTAACCAGCCACGGTCCCAGAGTTCACGTAACCGCTGGTCTATGATCACCCGTTCTCCCTGATTCGGCAAGAGCGAAGGGACCAGAGACGCGGCGTCGGCAATCGAAACGTACTGACCGTTCGTTCCTTCAACGAGTCGTTTCAACAGCCCGACATCCTGCACCAGTGAGGCCGCTTCCTGTCGTGGGAGCTGCAGTTCAATTTCGGTGGTGACCTCTTCAGTCGATTCAGGAAGACGGAAGGCCAGCCGGTAACGACCTGGCGTCATCCCCCGAAATTCTCCGGTGAACTCAGACGGGCGAATCGGATCTTTTCGTAACTGCGGACTCGGAACGATCGGTGCTCCTCCCGGTCCGAAGGCTTCAATGGTGAGAGTGTCCGATGCGAGTGGTTCAAACTGGGCGTTGAGCGCCCGGGCTCGTAACGGGATCGATTGACCGAGTATGAATTCACGTCCGTCGAGAATGAACATTCCTCGTTGCAATCCCCGTTTGGAACGTCCTTCGGCCCCCTTGCGAACCAGTTTCGTCCAGAGACGTTCAAGATAGGCTGCGTTCATCGCCCGCAATCGCCAGAGCTCCGGACTGCCAAGAAACAGGACTTGTCCCTGTCCGTAACGCTGACCGGCAATGGCAATCGGCTGGCCTCCCCGACCGCGTGACAAAGGATCGGAGAACTCGGCGTAAATTGTGGTTCCCGCCTTGGCGCCGCGAGTGGGGTACGTGGCATAAATTCCCTGAAACGCTTCCCAGGGGTTCTCACTGTTGTTGTCGGAGAGCTTGAGAAACTCGGCGGCTTGTCCTTCGGGAGTGAATGTCAGCGGGAACGGAGTTTGAGCCACTTCCCGATTCGTCAGTCGCAGTCCGACTTCATCCAGCAGAACCGGATACAGTTTCCGAACGTCATCATATTCTTCGCCTGCTGCCAGCACCGGAGTGTGAACGTCTCCTGCGACAATGATCAGTCCTCCTCCTTCATTCGCGATCCAGTTGGAGAGCATCTCCCGCTGCTGGGGGGAGATTTTTGTCCAGTCGGGATCGAATGCCAGAAGAACGTCGTATCCATACAACTCTTCCACTGTTTCCGGGAAGCGATACAGCAGTTTGTTCGCTTCCTGATTGATTCCCAATGAACCGGTCTGCAGCCAGATATCGGTCTCCATCGAAGGATGACGATACAGAATTGTTCGGGCATACCGGTAATCCCGAAGTGGTCCACCGGCGATGATCAGCACTCGCATCGGACGGTCAAAAATGTTGACCGACTTACTTTGTTGATTGTCATCTTCCCGGGTTTCGATGCCGTCCGACATGCGAGCCCGAACGGTGTATTCAATGGTTCCGGCATCAGGAGGCTGAAGTTCAAACACCACTTCGCCGGTCTGTTCCTCTTCAGGGAGAATCAGTTCCTGAGAAGCGACAACCGTGGCGTCGGCATCCCCTTCTTTCTGTTGCAGCAGATCGACATGAACCTGACGCCCTGTCAATCCGGTTCCTCGAAGTTGAGCGGTGATTTCAAAGGGATCCCCCTTCTGCACATCGGTCGGAGCGATGACACGCGCCACTTCCAGATTGAGGGGAGGCTCCGTACTTCCGACACCGACCGCAACGAGTCGGGTTCCCTGTTGTCGGGCTCGTTCCCGGGGGACTTGAACGTCTCGACCGGCGTTGGAGGCTCCGTCTGTGAGAACGACCACTCCAGAAAGTGTGGACGACTTCGTCTCGGCCAGCAGGGCGTCCAGAGCATCTCCCAGATGTGTCGACAGCCCGCGTGGAGCGAGCAGTTCCTCCCACCTGGGAGTCGGCGGTTGTTCCGTTCCTGTTTCAGAGGAGTTGGAACCGGTTCCGGCACTCTCCTGAACATGGCTCGGAAGCCGTGCGAGGGGAGCACTGATTCCGGAATCAAAACTGTAGACGTCAACAACATGGTCTTTGCGCAGTTCCTCCACCAATGGGGATTCTGCAAGCAGTTTCTGAACAGCGGTTGCCCGGGATTGTTTCACGGCCGACTGCTCGCGCGGGTCACTTTCCGGTTGCTGCATCGATTGAGACGTATCGACCAGCAGGATGACTCGGGAATCCCGATAGGCATCGGTTTGTGTTCGTTCGTGCGGATTGAAGGCAATGATCAGTGCGACAACGAGAAACGACAACCGCAACAGCATCAGAAAGAGTACGGCCGGAAGTGAGAGCGAACGGCGATCACGCAGACCGAACCAGATTGTGGTTCCAATCGCCACGAACAACAGCAGAATCGGAATCCAGTCTCCGGCAGAGAACGGAACATCCCACTCCCAGGTGGAAGTCGAGAGTTCTGCACCGGACTGGGCCAGCAGCAGTTGTGCAAGGGAAAAATGGCTACCGGCAGACAATCAGGTTCCTCGATCCGTCTGAGGGGATTCTTAGAGCCGCGAACAAAACCTCTCAAACGATGAAAATTCCCTTTCCGCGAGCGGATCGGGGTCAGTTTTGTCAGGGGTTCTCAATATGAAAAGTCGATGAACGATTGTCGAAGATGCCGTGTCTGCAATCAAGACCAGCGGGGGGAAGAACTAAATTCAAAATCCTAAGAACCAAACAAGGAATTCATTTCCTCGTTCCCACACTCCATTTGGAAAAACAAGCTGTTGCGTGGCCAAGCAGAGCTTGGCGTCGGGTATGTTCCCAAGCCGGAGCTTGGGAACAAGGAGGACCACTCTGAATTCCTTGTTTGGTTCTTAGAATTTCGAATTTAGTCTTTTTTCTCAGTGTTCCTTCAGCCCTTCAACTGGTGGCCCCGGAACTTTTCTGGTGACTACGGATTCTGATCCTGCGGCGCCCGCCTGAATCTGCTGAAATGCGGATAACACCAGATCGGTGGGAAGAACATAGGTTTCTGTACGACCTGCCCTGGCGATGTTGACTCCGATCACATTCCCCTCCAGATCGACAACCGGTCCGCCACATTCCTCGGGAGCCAGCACGGCATCGGTCTGATAGACTGCTTCAAAATCGTCGCGACGGAAGCTCAGTTCCCCTCCCATCTGATTTTGAAAAGCGATCCGTGAGAGGAATCCGCCAAATGGATGCGTCAGCGTGACAGAGCAGTCCACATCCGATTCCTGACGACGAATTTTCAAAACGACCGTATCACCGGGGCGATATCGTCGAATTGCGCGGACCAGTTGTGCCCCCGTTGTGATGTCCCGCTGGTCCACCTGCAGAACGACATCGCCACTTGCCAGCCCTGCGCTTTCTGCTCCACTATTCGGATAGACCCGTC
>DATMFC010000121.1:0-3281 GCA_035556335.1 Planctomicrobium sp.
CGTGGCCCAACTCGCCAGAATGACCGGAACGAACTCCGTCTGCCAGGCCCCCGTCCACCCCCGTCGCGCGGCCCAGATCAAGGCAAACGTCAGTTGGGCAAAGACCGTGAAGGTTCCATAATGATGCTGCAACGCCAAGCCCGCTGCCAGCGGGACATAACCCAGTAGCCAGCCCCACTTCCCCGTCTGAAACCACCGCAACAATGCCCAGGAGGACCACACCGTCAGGCAGGTTCCCAAGGCATACATCTTGATTTCCTGAGACCAGTGAATCTGCAACGGACTCAGCGCAATAAACGTCGCGGCCAATAAGCCCGCAATCTCACCATGTGGTCGAACGTTCGTCTTCTCACCAGAACCGCTCAATGCTGCTCTGGCCAGAAGATATCCTCCCACGATTGTTCCCAGTCCCCAGAGAACGGAGT
Organism: Planctomicrobium sp.; assembly: GCA_035556335.1. Taxonomy (GTDB): domain Bacteria; phylum Planctomycetota; class Planctomycetia; order Planctomycetales; family Planctomycetaceae; genus Planctomicrobium. Next base: position 426 of record DATMFC010000121.1, read on the forward strand.
ACGACCGCAACGTCAGCAGGGAACCTCCAAAGAGTTTTCTCCAGACGGAAAGAAGCAGAAAATGAAACGGCGGATGGACATTCCGTTCGGACCGGGCGACGATCTCCCCCGGAGAGAACTGCGACATCCGCCATCCCAGACTTTCATCAAACCAGCTATGCACCGTCCCTAACTCATGACACCGGATCAGGAGTCCCAGGAATACGATCACCGCCAGGCCAACCCACGGCCATCGCGAAAACGGACGGGTGTTCTCCTGCACTTCCAATGGCTTCAGTTCGGAGACGACCGGGATGGCTGGCTCAGTCAAAACCCGCCTCCCGCAACAAGAGCCTGTTTGAGTGGCGTCCCTTCGAACGCTCCCCCTTGAGGACTGGACAGGGCTGCGTAAACCGCACCGTCAGTCTGCTCCGACAGGAACGAGACATGGCCATCCGCATACGCCATATTCACTCCTCCCGGGTGAAAAGAATTCGGAATCGGAGAACTCCCCTCTGCACTCCACAACCCGCTGTTGATCCGGTTATTGCCGGAGTTCGACAGGGAATAATCCACCTCCCCTTCGCGGCAATGGCCGTTCCGACAGGGATTCCCGATGTAGAACGCACAGCGGTACGGGTTGGAATCCGCAAACCCCGCCCCCGCATGGGCCGGATCATATCCCGCTCGGACGTTCTCCGTGACGAGAAACGTCTGTGACGTCCCATCCTGCACGTTTGCTAAGCTATGACTCCGTCGCGTGATATCGGTGTTCATGGTTTCCAGGAAGAACAGTCCCAGATGATCAAACAACACCCGATCCTGATCGTCGGACTTCTCGTCCCCCGTGCATCCCCGGCCATCCCCGTTCAGATCCAGAACCGTCCAGTTCCGATCCACCGGGCAATCTCGCACGCCATTCCGGTTCACGGTAAACCCCACTCCCCCATTAACCGCATAACTTAAATCCCGTTCCTTATCCTTATTCCGACTCAGATCGACGGGGCAGACATAAACCGGAACATAGGCGGTTGCTAATACTTTATTGGAAGAATGACTCGCCGGACGGGCCAGATCGAGTTGCTGATACAGATTCCCCTGGTCGACATACGGCAGAATCATCACTGCCCAGCTATGCAGTTGATGCGGATTCAGATTTGCATCATGCGAATAACTCCCAGAGGCCGGCAGACGACCGTTAAAGTGGTCATACTGCGTCAGGCCGAACGCAATGTTCCGCAGATGATTCAGACACTCGACTTTTTTCGCCGCCTCCCGCGCCCGCCCCATCGCCGGAACCGACAAGGCCAACAACAACGCAATCACTGCCATGACGACGATCAATTCCACCATCGAGAAGCCACGCCGGATCCGGTGCGGTAACCACACTCTTCCCCCTCTCCGACGCATTGGCTCCCCCGTAATGTGAAACATTCATCCGCTGGAGACGGAACCGTCTCCATAGACATCATCCGCATTCCCCTACGCGACGGACGGCGTTTTTACTGCCAAAAACCATCCTGTTCGGTGACCCGATAGTGCAAACTGCTCTTAAAACTTGCCGATGGGCTCCCGTCCCGCGATTGTTCCCAAGGCCGCAAACGTCGCGGCATCGATATGTGATGAGATAAATCGGACGGCCGTGTCGCACATCACAAAATTCGCTCCTCCTGGATGCTTACTTCCGAAGTCTGCCCCTTCGGCCGGGGGAGAAGAACAGGTTCCTGTTTTCGGTTTCGCCCAGGCATGACTTTGGGCGGTTTCGCCGATCATGATCGTATTGCTTTCCCCGTCGTAGACATCGGTCAGATCGGTGCGATGCTTAAAAATGTCTTCATTCCCTAGACTGTTTGAACGTCCCTCGCCGGATGCTAAACGGTCTTCCCGCTTAAAGGCCGGACATAAGAAGACCGGAAGTACGACCGCGGTGGATTGTTTCTGAACCTCGGATTGGGCATCCCGTTTGACAGTTAAAGGGCTGATCTGACCGAACAATGCAGACTGCTCCAGTTGTGGAAGCAGAAAGGCTCCGAAGCCCCAGTTGTTTTCCCCATCTTTGGGGAGATATCCGAACTGGCTGTGATGATTCTGTAATGCCGTCCCGATCTGTCGTAAATTATTCTGACACTGTGTTCGCCGGGCTGATTCGCGAAACGAATGAATCGCAGGCATCGCCAGGCTAATGAGTAACCCGATAATGCCGATGACGACAATCAGTTCCACCAGCGTGAACCCCGTTCGTTCCGGCTGTCGTCGGTATTGGCACTGTTGAATCTTCACGCGGTCCCCTTTACTCATCAAGTTTCGCTTCCAGCCAGCGAATGCCGATGTATGTCGCCACTCCGGCCACCAGCATCGTGTCCACCAGCAGGAACAGGTATTCTCCTTCCGAGGCACAGGTTCCCCACAGTGGAAACATCTTCGGAGGAATCTGTGTGGGATCGCGTGGGGGATACCGCTGGGCTTCGATGTTCGACCATGACAAAATCCCCCAGGCAACCAGATTGGGAACCGCCATGGTCATCCCCCAGCGAAACCCCACAATCAGTGAGTCTTTGGAGAAAAGGCGATCCAGGAACTGCTCCAGCCATTTTGGAAGAGTCAGTTCAATTCCGGTCAAGGCCCAGGCTCTGCTGATCAGCACGAACGGCAACGACAACAGAAAATACAGACCACGTCGCAGTCGGTACCGCACCTCATCAACGGCCCGCCGAAGTCGTGACTCCGACTCCACCGCAACCGGCCCGACTCCCGTCTGATGCCGATCCCGCCATTGCAACGCCGCCTCATACGCCGCCGCCTTGATCTCCCGACTCAGCCCCGATGACTCTTCCCCTCCGACCTCAACGGTCTCCCCTGCATTCTCTGACCCCTGAA
>DATMFC010000122.1:0-1791 GCA_035556335.1 Planctomicrobium sp.
TCCGGATCAGCGGGAGTGATGAGCAATCTCCGACTCGTCAGTTTCGGAACACTCGTCTCACGCATTCTCGGACTGGTCCGTGACATGATGATGACGGCCCTGTTTGGAGCGGGAACCATTCTTGATGCGTTTCTGGTCGCGTTCCGTATTCCTAACCTCCTGCGTCAAATCCTCGGGGAAGGAGCGTTGAGCACCGCGTTCCTTCCGGTTTACCTTCGCACACGGGAACAGCAGGGAGAGCAGGGGGCGCGGGAAACGTTGACCTTGATGGCAGTGCTCCTCGCAGTTGTGATCACCATCCTGATTGCGCTGGCCGAATTCGGCATTGTCATGGCCTGGCGCACATGGGAACTTTCTGAATCAACGAGCCTGCTGCTCGGACTCCTGGCGGTGATGTTGCCTTACGCACTGACGATCTGTCTGGCCGCACTGTTTTGTGCGGCACTTCATGCACAGCGGCAATTCCTCTGGCCAACTCTCGTTCCGGTGGTGTTGAATCTGGTCTGGCTGACCGGAGTGGTTGGCGTGCGTCAACTTGATATGCCTCCCATACAACAGGCATACATTCTGGCAGGCTGCGTGACCGTTGCCGGGTTCATACAGATGTTGATTCCGTATCTTGCACTGCGTGCCAGAGGAATGGGACTGGTCAGAAACTGGCAACGTGGCTGGGCTGATGTCCGGGAAATTCTCGCTGCCATTCTCCCTGTTCTGATCGGCATGTCGATCCTGCAAATCGGGGCGACTCTCGACAGTTTTCTGGCCTGGGGATTCGCCCAACCTGACGACGGTGGCTCAGCCTGGTGTCAATCTCTACTGGGAATTGAACCGGTTCTGGAATCAGGAACGGCATCGGCGATCTATCTCGGACAACGCCTGCTTCAGTTTCCACTGGGAGTCTTCGGGATCGCACTGGGAACGGTCCTTTTTCCACTGCTCACTCAACATGCTCAACGGCGTGAAACCGACCTCTTTCGACTGGAATTAAGTCGTGGTCTGCGGTTCGTCGTTGCCATTGGAATTCCTGCCAGCGCCGGATTGTGTGTCATCGCATGGCCACTGACGCTGGCGTTATTCCAGCATGGAGAATTCGATCGAAACGACGCCATTCTGACCTCCCGGATGATTGCCGTTTATTCAGCCGGCGTCTGGAGTCTGATTGGAATCGCGATTCTGAACCGGGCCTGGTACGCTATCGGAAATCGGGTCATTCCGATGAAGCTGGGACTCATCGCACTGGCCTTGAATCAAGTGCTCAATTTGTCATTGATCTGGTTTCTTGGAGGTATCGGGCTGGCGCTGGGAGGGGTCCTGACCAGTGCGATTCTCTGTCTGGTCACGCTGATTCTGTTGAATCGACATCTCGGATCGCTGGACTGGAAAGCCATTCGATCCACGCTCCTGAAGAGTCTCATTTGCACCATCATCATGACGGCCACCTGCCTGGGAACGATCTCAATTCTGCCGGAACCCTCTGGAATCGCTTCAAGACTACTGCTCCTCATCGCTCCCTGCCTGACCGGAGCGGGAGTCATTCTGATCGGCGGACGACTTGTCGGACTCACCGAGTTCGAAGAATTCCTCACCCGATCCTGAAGAGGCAAGGGGTCAGGATTCAGGGGCCAGGGATCAGAAATAGGCTCGAAATTCATGCCATTTCCTACCCACTACCCACTTAATTGATATCAAACGTGGAAGTATTGTCACTGATTCACACGGTTTGTGGCACGGTGATGAAGTTCGATCAGAGTGTTTGCGATTTGTTCCAGCGTGAAGGGAAACGCTTCTGGA
>DATMFC010000123.1:0-35026 GCA_035556335.1 Planctomicrobium sp.
TTCTCCGATCGATTTTTCAGGACACCCGATCGTTTGTGGTTCATGATCCGTTGCCGAGAGATCGTCATCTTGCAGACGAAGGGGCCGCGAATCACACGCGATTATGTCTTTCGCACGGTCAATCGGGGATTGAGATCTTCGTCTATGGGAGAGATACAAAATCTCCTCACTCCCCTGCCCCGAAGAATTATGTCGCCCGTCAAACATTACAGGCTTGCGAGCGGATTGCCACAGAACATCGGCTGCCGTCAACACGACGGCTCTTCATTCAACAGAATCCGGAGGCCATTGATGCCGGCGTCTTTCACAATGATGTAATCGCTGTGGGCAATGAGAATGTGTTGCTGTGTCACGAAATGGCGTTTCTCAATCAAAAAGAATCGCTGCAAAAAATTCGAGCGGCAATGACCGGTGAAGTTCTGATTGAAGTGAAGCAATCCGAATTGTCACTGAAAGAGGCCGTTCGGACCTATCTTTTCAACAGCCAGTTGTTGACGGTACGCCCCGGAGAAATGCTGCTGCTCTGTCCAATCGAATGTGAAACTCATCCACAGGCCCGCGCGGTGCTCGATCGGATTCTTGCAGAAGAGAACCCCATCAAGGAGGTTCGTTTCATTGACGTTCGGCAAAGCATGAAGAACGGGGGCGGACCAGCCTGTCTCCGACTGCGTGTCGTCCTGACGGAACAGGAACTCTCACGACTGAGCGGAAATGTGCTGCTGACCCCGGAATTGCATCAGCAGTTATCTGACTGGGTCTGCAAACACTACCGGGAAAGCCTGACTTCCTCAGACCTCGCAGATTCACAATTGATTCACGAAGTGCAAACGGCTCTTACTGAGCTGTATGTTTTGTTGCAACTCTAGAGCAAACCGCTCTAACCTCTTTGGAACGCGATCCGGCTTGTTCCATCTTCCTTTAGAATCTTTCCACAGTAGATGAAACCGCATTTCTGCAACACACGTTGCATCGCAACATTGTTTTCATGCGTATCAATCCGCATATTGCCGATCTGAGCGAAGCACCAGTTCAGACAATGTGTTGCCGTTCCTTTTTTCGTCGAATCCACCGCGATGCGATGCACGACGCCATAGTCACCCGCATTCAGCCATTGACCATCGTTAATGACGGCATAGGTGGGATCATCACCAACGGCAAAGAAGAACGTTGCCACGATGTTACCATCGTCTAAGCAAATGTAACTGTTACCGTTCTCAATGTCTTGCTGAATCAGTTCTAAACGCGGATATCCATTTCGCCACTGGCCGCTGTTCCCTGCTGATGCCATGAACTCACGAGCCTTGTCGTAAATCTCCATGATTCGGGGAAGATCGGAAAGATTGCTCTTTCGAATGTCCATGAGTTCGGCGGTTACACTGATTCTGCCTGCCAAAACACCCTCATTCGCTCGCAGGTGGGAGAGCAAGATGCCCGTCAGTTCTGACTGTACTTCGGGCGTCCCATGCTGCGTTTGGGACCAAGAGGATTCTGCAGGTAACGTCGTGCGCAGTTTGAACACAGGTCAAACTGCATCTGTTTCGGACCGGTTTCTTCCAGCTCGAAATCGGCAGTGCTCTCCATGGCAGCGAGAGTTTCTGCAATCTGTTCCAGGTGATCAGTGTCGAGATCGGCTTCCGTCAGTTCGTCTGGGTCGAACATTGCCGCAACTTCAATCCTGGCAACATACCGCCGTTCGGGAATCGAGCAGCCACACATGTCGCAAGAATAATGAATCATAGAAATACGAACCTTTTTCGAGAAATCGATATCGACCGATGAACAGGAAGATGAGTTAACGTGGAATCAACGAGTGAAATGAAACCGTGAATTCGGTCGAGTGGTGTGACCACTTTGCCTTGTATGGATGATTGAACATTCACCGCACGATTGTTGCCGTGCTCACAACTTGTTCTTCATCCCTCAATCCAAGGCGGACACGGCACGAAAGCTCTCGGACACTTCAGATATTTGTGATTGTCTGGAAGAGTGTTTCACTCCTGCGTCCATCATGTCCGCTGTGGTGATTTAACCACATTCGTGTCGACTCTGGAAGTGCTTGTCTTCAGTTTTTTAGGGGTTGAGAAATCAGCGAATTGAGTTGACATTCAGTAGGGGAACTGACCTCTTTTCCAAGTGCCACTCAGACGGGTTCCACCATTGGCAGCGGCTGCAACAATTTTTGTGAATCGGACAACGTGCTGAGTCGCAACTGTCCGCACGCGGCGTCAATGTCCGCACCTTTGCGTTTGCGGACCGTGACGTTCACTCCCTGTTCTCGCAACAGTTCAACGAACTGCTGTGTACGTGGGCTCCCCGGCGCTTCGAGAGCAATCGTCGAGACCGAGTTCATCGGAATCAGGTTGATGTGAGCGTTGCGCGGTCGAAGCAGTCTTGCCAGTTGTCGTGCATGTTCTTCGTGATCATTCACTCCGGAAAGGAGCACGTATTCATAAGTGATCCGTCGACCGGTGGTTTCAAAATAATCATCAGCGGCCTGAAGAATCTCATCGATTCCAATGTTCTTGTTGACCGGAACAATACGGGTTCTCAGTTCGTCATTGGGAGCATGCAGAGAAACGGCAAGATGAAACGGAATATCCGTCCTGGCCAGTTCCCGCATCTTTTCCGGAAGACCGACAGTCGACACCGTGATCCGCCGCGCTCCCAGACCCATGCCCCCCTTGTCGTTGAGTGTTCGCAGGGCTGGTAAGAGTGCTTTGAGATTGGCCAGCGGTTCTCCCATGCCCATCACGACAACATTGGTGATGCGTTCCTCTTTGGGGAGAACTCGATCCAGTCGCAGGAGCTGATCGAGAATCTCTCCGGTGGAAAGGTTCCGTTTGACTCCTTCCAGCCCACTGGCGCAGAAGATGCATCCCATGGCACAGCCGACCTGAGTGCTGATACAGACCGTTTGCCGGTCCTCTTCCCGCATCAGCACACATTCGACCGCTTCCCCATCCCGCATGGAGAGCAACAGTTTTTCCGTGCCATCTTTGGAGATTTGGTGACGAACAATCTGACTACCCCAGAAGTCGAACTGCTCGGCCAGTTCCGCCCGCATGGCGGCCGGGACGTCGTGTAATTCTTCGAAAGAGGAAACTCGTTTGCCGAAGATCCATTTTCGAATCTGATCGGCACGATACCCCCCGCCCCGCTCGGCGCACCACGCGATCAGTTCATCACGTGACAAATCGGTGATCAACGGTCTGGCAGGCTTGGTCATCGTCGGTAACAGCAATCAGTACGGAAACGGCGGAAGGAATCAGGAAACGTTCCAGTATACAGCCGACTCCATAGGGGGCGTCAAGATGCTTGCCGATTTGCACAGAAAAGAACCACGAATGAATCGAATCTCACGAATCGGTAGATGGCTGTCTCACTGAATTTTATTCGTCAGATTCGTTCGATTCGTGGTTTCTGGTTGATTCAACTCCTCTGGGAGTTGCCCGCTCTATCCGTTCGTGGTTTCCGAGTCTGGTAACGTGTCATGAGGGCTTTCGATCACTCGCATCGATTTCCAGTATCCGAGCTGGAATCGGGTCAGGAAACCGATTCCCATGACAAGCACGGCCACCGTAATGGAGATCCAGCAGCCATGAAGTCCCCAACCATATCGTACGGCCAGAACGGACGGCACCACCATCAGCAGCCAGCTGCAGGCGATTGAAAAGAACAGGGAAAACCAGATGTCCCCTGCTCCACGGATCGCCGATCCGAACACAATCGCCATGGCGTCGAAGAAGGTGTAAAGGGCGATATATTGCAGTAGAACAATCACAATCGGGCGGATTTCCTTGAAAGCTGCCGCTTCCGATTCATGAGTAAACGGGGAGAGAATCAGGTCGGGAAGTGACAGGTATATGGCCGCAAAGATGATCATGTAAGATCCGGACAGATAAAACGCTTTCCACACGGTTTTCACAGCAAGTTCCGGGCGACCTTCACCGACACGATGCCCGACCAGAGTGACAATGGCCGTTCCCATTCCGAACATCGGGACGAATGCGAGAGAATTCAGCGTGAATGCCAGATTCGTCGCTGCCTGCTCGTTCGTTCCAAGTTGCCCCACCAGCGCGACAAAGAATGTGAACGCTCCGATGTCCATGAACATGTGAATTCCGTTGGGAATTCCATAACGGACCATTCGTTTCAACAATTTCCAATCGACGCCAAATGTTGCGGCAAATGGATATCCGTCACGATGTCCCTGTCGAAACATCAGGTAACCCAGAACGATGGAACCGGTGGACTGGGCAAGAATTGTGGCGACGGCCGCTCCCCGCATTCCAAAACCGGGGATTGGGCCAAGTCCGAAGATAAGAATATAGTCGGCCACCGCATTCAGAATTGCTGTGGAAACATTCACCCACATGATGACGGACGTCTTCTTTCTCGCGGCGAAATAGGCGGAGAAAACGGTGCTCAGCAGAGTGGGAATGGCAACCGGGCAAAGCCAGATGAAGTACGTAATCTCCAGCTCAACCACTTCTGGAGCATGCCCCATTGACGAGAAAATTTGTCGTGCAAACAGCATCAGCGGGAGCAGCGAAATGCCGCCGACCAATGCGATCCAGAACCCTTGCCAGATGGCGGAGGTCACCCGTTCTTTGCGGCCTGCCCCTTCATATTGAGAAGCAAAGGCATTGGTATACCCGGCAACTCCGAGTGCGAGACTCATCACTGTCCAGACGAGCATTGACGATGGCATTGACGCCGCGAGCGCCTCGACACTCAGCCGTGCCAGAAAGACACGGTCGACAACGTTCATCAACGAAAACGAACCGGCACTGACCACCAGTGGAAAGGCGACGAGCAATAATTCCCGCATCGACCCGGCTGGGGCGCCACGCGTATTGCTCACATCAATTCCATGCTGTCGTTCGTCTGCCATGACTCTGCCGGTTGGGGATCGGGTCCAACAGTGTTGGCAGTGTCACGAATTTTCGCAAGCAAAGAGGTGTTCCGTACTTCAGATTCTTGCTCGAGATCAGAGTCCTTCCGAGACGCAGGTGTCTGCCCGATTGAGAGGAGGAAGCTTCCGTTGATCTGCGGGTAAAGTGAATTCTGTCATGGGTTTGTGGCTCGGCAGGAGCCTCGCCCTCCATGAATTGCTCCGCTTGAAACAAGCAGAAGCTCTAAGACAGAATCGCAGATGTCGCAGGAGTTTACTTTGTGACTTCAAACTTGCTTTGCTGGATGCGTTGCTGATTCTCTGTGTAGCCCGTCATATTATTCCCGCGCGGCTGTCCATTGACGAAGACCTGAAAGGAATCGGTGATCTGAAGATGATCTCCCTTATTGATCGGTCCGGCGGGTTGACCATTGATCTGTAACTGACCATTCTCGCTCAGAACGGTGAGTTCCGGGGAATCATACATCAGGCTTCCGCTTTTCCCCTTTTCAATACGATGTGATCGCTGATCCGGAGAGATCGAGTATTTAATCCCGCCATGAGTTTGCGATGCTGAACTCTGTAGTGCCGCGCTACGACAGGAAGCCGGAATAGCGATCAAGCCGATCGCACAGATCAGCATCATCCGAGAATAAGATGAGTTCATAGGAACCACCTGATAAGGCGCTTTATTGAAGTTTCAGTGTCACAAGTCCGAGAATTGCCAGCAGTGCTGAGCAGATCCAGAATCGAGTCACAATTTTAATTTCATGCATTCCACGGAATACAAAATGATTATGTAACGGACTACAAGCTAGAATTCGTTTTCCGGTGAGTCGTCGACTGGTCACCTGGGCAATCACACTGAGTGTTTCGACCACGAAAATTCCACCGGCGATCAGCAGCAGGAACTCTTGTCGTGTCGCCAAAGCTGCCAGCGCGAGGAGTGCGCCGATCGGCAATGCGCCGGCATCTCCCATGAAGACCTGCGCTGGATGACAGTTAAACCAGAGGAAACCTAACAAGGCACCCACGAATGCTGCCATCACAATTCCCAGTTCGCCAGCACCAGGAATAAAGGGAATATTTAAATATTCGGACAGGCTATAATGCCCTGCCAGATAGGAAACGATGACGAATGCGGTTCCCGTCCCGATCGAACACCCCGTCGCCAGTCCATCAAGACCATCTGTTAAATTCACTCCATTGGAACTTGAAACAAACACCAGCGTTGCCCAGGGAATCATCCATAGCCCAAGATGCCAGGTCATTCCTCCCACCGGCCAGACCAGATCCAGTCCATTCGTGACATGACGTTGAATCTGATATAACCAGACTGATGCAATAATTGCGAATGCCGTTTGAATATAAAACTTCTGACGAGCCGTTAATCCTCTTTTTTTTGTGCTTAACTTGATCCAGTCGTCAGTCGCTCCTAATGCTAAAAAAGAGACGGAGACGAACAGACTCAATTGAACATAGGGGTTCGATAAGTCGGCCCAGATCAGTGATGAGACGACAATGGCCGCAATAATAAACAGCCCCCCCATTGTCGGGGTTCCCTGCTTTGCTGCATGAAGTTCATTTAACTTGTCGGACGCACTGTCGATCCGCTCGCAGAATCGTGTCTTGAGCCAACGAATAGCGAACGGACCCAGGAGAATCGCTGCTAAGAATGAAGTCAGAGCAGCCATGGCGGTGCGCGCCGTGACGTAGACTTTTGAATTTCCAGTCGTATGTTGCTGCATCTGCTCCGCAAGAGGAATCAGATTTTCCAGCAACCAGGGAATCATTAGGGAGAGGGGTTAGAATTTAGGAATTAGGGATTAGGCGACTTTGAGTTGGGACGGGATAATGCTGGATTGGTTTTCGGAGAGTTTCTTTAGTCCCGAAACGATTGCTTCCATCTTCATTCCTCGTGATCCTTTCACAAGGACCACGTCTCCCGGCTGGAGCCAGCAGTCAAGCAGCATTAATGCTAAGTCATGGTCACGACAGGTTCCCAGGCAACCGGCATCCATTCCGCTCTTTCGTGCACTTCCTGTCACAGTATTCGCTTGTGCACCGACGGCGATGAGATGGTTAATCGGAGACCGTGCGACTTCTTCTCCAAGCATCCGATGGAAATCGACAGTCCAGTCTCCCAGCGAAAGCATATCTCCTGTCACAAGGATTTTCTTACCGCTGGTGTTCCAGTCCTTGAGGATCTGGCAGGCGGCCGACATTGATAACGGGTTGGCGTTATATGTATCGTCGATGATGGTCCAGTCTCCCATCTGGAGCCCGTGTGAGCGCCCTTCCACTGACTGGAAGTTTTTTAATCCATATGCGATCTCGGCATCCGACATCTCGAGTTGCCGGCCAATCGCGATTGAAATCAATGCGGCGTGAAGATGGTGGCGACCAATCACATTTAATTCGAATTCCGATTCCTCAACCTGGAATTTCAGATAGTTGTTTTCAAGCGTCACATTAGTGGCCCGAACGGTATTATGTTCCCGTTCTCCGACCATAATGACCGGACATTGTGCGCGAGCCACCATCTGGCGAACCTGACGATCGTCCCCATTTAAGACTGCGAACCCAGTATCTGGAATGGCATCAATTAACTGCCCTTTGGTCTGGACAATTGCTTCCAGGTTATCGAATCCGTCGAGATGAGCCGGTCCGATGGCAGTAATGACCCCCACTTCCGGTTCCGAAACGGCGGCCAGTTCTTCGATTTCTCCAGTGCGGGCTGCTCCGAGTTCAATGACGGCAAACTCGTGCTGCGGTTCCAGCATGAGCAGGCTAAGAGGAACGCCATATTGATTATTATAATTATGTGGGCTTTCCATGCCACAATAACGTGTGGAAAGGACAGACGCGATCATACGTCTTGTTGTTGTCTTTCCGACAGTTCCGGTCAGCCCAATCACTAAGGCTTCGAACTGTCTGCGATACCAGTTGGAAAGTTGCCAGAGTGCGGCAAGTGTATTTTCCACTTCAATACGTGGCCCGTGACTACGGCCTGATTTTTCTGTGGAGACGATCGAAGCAATCGCTCCGTTCGTCAGTGCCTGTTTGACGAAACGGTGTCCGTCAAGCCGTTCTCCTTCCAGTGCCCAGAACAGGTCGCCGGGAAGGACTTTACGGGAATCTGTTTCGATTCGCAGGAGGGACTGGTTCAGATCCGTGATCTCGACCGGCGTTCCACCAGTCACTTCGATCAGGGTTTGAAGAGGAATCACCGGCATGGATAAGAGCTTTGCGGATGATGAATGAAGTGGCGAGTTGAGGAACTGGAAAACAATGATTTCTAGAAATTTAAGATCAGGAGGAGTTAGGAATTAGGAGATACAGTACTTCCAAGTCTATTCACATCGAAGCAAGGGGTCAGGATTCAGGGGTCAGAGATCAGAAAAGGCTGGAAATCCATGCCATTTCCTACCCACTATCCACCACCCACTTCTCTCCTATTCATATTAAACTTGGAAATACTGAGATAGGATTTAGGATAAGACGAATATTTCGTTCCTGATTCCTACCTCCTAATTCCTAATCCATTTTTATGCGGCTCGTGATTGTGGCATGGGAAAACGATGAAATTTACGAATCGCCTCACGACACACGGTGACGTCATCGAAGGGAATGGTCTGGTCTCCGAGTGTTTGTGTTTTTTCGTGCCCTCGTCCGGTGATGAGAATCGTATCTCCCGGTTTCGCCTGACGAATGGCGGCATGAATCGCTTCCTGGCGATTGGCGAGAATGCTGGGCATTCCACGATGCAACGGGATGCCTGAACGAATATCGTCGATGATCTGATAGGGGTCTTCGGAACGGGGGCTGTCACTGGTCAGGAAGACTTCATCGGCAGTGGATGCAGCCTGCCCCATGAGAGACCTTTTACTCCGGTCGCGGTCTCCCCCTGCTCCAAAGCAGACGACGACACGACCTGGGGAGATCGAACGGACGGTCTGGATCACCTGTCGTAACGCATCATCGGTATGAGCAAAATCGACAAAGACCTGAAAGCTCTGTCCTTCATTCACCGTCTGCAATCGACCGGGAATTTCGGGGATGTGTTCCAGTCCATGTGCGATGTCTTCGAGAGAGAGACCGAAGTGCAGCGCTGCTGCAACTGCTGCCAGACAGTTGCTGACATTATGTAAGCCTGTGAGCGGCGTATTGCACTGGATTCGTTCACCGCCAAAGCTCAGGTCGAAGCGGGTTCCATCGAGTGATTGAGAGATCGAGCCGGCCTGAATGTCGGCGGGAGAACTGATTCCGAAGGTACAGACGCGAACGTCGGATTCGAGACGTTCCAGTATATTTTCAGTGTTTGGGTCGTCTGCATTCAGAGCAAGTAACCCGCCGCGCTTGATCATGCCGGAAATACGGGCTTTGGAGCGAATATAATCGTGCAGATTTCCATGATAATCAAAGTGGTCCTGTGTGACGTTGGTAATGATCCCGACATCCAGCTGGACTCCGGCTGCGCGTCCCTGTTTCAGAGCATGGCTGGAGAGTTCAATTGCGGCATGACTGGTTTTCAGGTCCCGCATTTCTGCCAGAGTGCGAGCGAGTGTGAGCGCGTCAGGTGTTGTTAGTTTTGAGGGTTGAGTTGTCGTCCCGTTATCGGTTTCGATGGTGCCGATCAGACCGGTCTGGCGTGAGATCGACTGCAGTAGCGAGCGAACGATCCAGGTCGTGGTCGTTTTGCCGTTCGTTCCGGTTACCCCCGCTACCCCCAGATGCTGGGAGGGGAAGGCGTATAGACCTTGGCAAAGACGACCATAGACCTGTCGTGCATCAGGAACGATGCATTGTGGAGCGGAAATCTCCGCGAGAGGGCGATCAGTGAGTATCGCCGCGGCCCCGCGTTGAAGTGCATGTTTCACGAATTCGCGACCGTGGGACCTGGTTCCCGGCAAGGCCGCAAACAGGCATCCGGGAGTACAGTCTCCACTCTGCTCTGTCATGGAGGAAACAGTAATGTCCGCACAGCCGACGAAGCTGGCCGAGGGAATCAGTCCGCGAAGACTGATCATTCCAGGTTGTCGAAACGAGTGCGGCATAAGCAGTGAAATGGGGCATCCTTGCCCCACCGTTTGAGGGATCAAACGGTCTCCTCCCTGATTGAAATTCAGATGACAGCCATTTGTCAGCAAGTGCTTCGTGAACTGTTTGCAGAGATCATTCTGCAAGGCAGTCTGGCTGTAATCGGTGTGGCGGGGATTCTTCCGGTTTCCTGAAATTCGGTCAAGAAGGCTTATTCGAGATTTCAAATCGAGGGATCTGGTTTTGTAACAGTTACCAATCCACTCAGAGCTTTTGCTTGCCCCAAGATGGGCAATTTGGGGAGGGCGAAGCTCCTGCTGAGCCGCAAGCAAAAGAACGCTTTCCATGGTTTGCGGCTCGGCGGGAGCCTCGCCCTCCCGAGTCATTTTCAATAAAGCGAAAGCCCTGCCAATCCACCGTTTCAGACTTGAGTTTGTTCGCAACACATGGTGAAATAAGAGTTTGTTGACGGGATCGGTCTGGCTCCCCGATCTCTCTGGCGACTTGTAAGGGGATTCCAGCTGAATGTGGTCTCTCTGAAGCCATCGTCTCTGCGGGAAAAGTGATGAAGCCTGCTTATGAAAACCTGCTGACTCCACCGGGACAATCTTTTCGCTGTTTCAATCGCGAAACGCTCTGTATCTCCACGCGGTGGCATTGTCATCCTGAACTTGAGTTGACTTATGTTGAACGGGGATATGGCACCCGTATTGTCGGGGACAATATCTCCAGTTATGGAGACCATGATCTGGTTCTGCTGGGGCCCAATCTGCCGCACACCTGGCACTCGGACGCCTTTCATGGTCGAAAGCTGGATCAGCACCCGGCCATTGTGGTGCAGTTCCGTCTCGATTTTCTTGGGGGCCAGTTCTTCGAAGCCGCAGAGTTCACCGCGATCCGGCAAATGCTGGAGAAAGCCAATCGTGGACTGAAGTTCTCCCCGGAGATTGCCTTGCAAATTGGTGGAAAGCTCGGGGAACTCATGGAGGCCTCCCCGACTCCCCGGCTTCTGAAACTCCTGGAAATTCTGGCGACGCTGGCGGAAACCCCGGACGTGTGCCCATTGGCGAGCGTGGGGTTCTCCCGTCCACCGAATTCCCAGGCCGAGAATCGCACACAGCGGATCTGCTCGTTCATCGGGGAACATTACCGCGACCCGGAATTGACGCATCAGGTTCTGGCGGAAGAGGCGGGAATGAATGCCTCTGCTTTCAGTCGCTTCTTTCGTGAATCAACGGGGAAAACGGCGATGAACTACATTGCCGAAATGCGAGTCAGTCTGGCGTGTCGGCTGCTGGCGGATTCCGACATGCCGATTGCGGAAATTTATCGATACGCCGGATTCACAAATAATTCCAATTTTAACCGGCAGTTTCAGCGTTTTCGAAAGATGTCCGCGCGCGAATATCGCAAACGGCATCGCGAAGTTGCCGGAATCGCCGACTTTGGCGACGAGCAGGACGCCGTCACGGCAGAAATCCCCGTTCCTTCCTGATTCCGTAAGACCGTCGCTTGACTCGATGTGAAACTGGATCATAGACTCTCCCCTCCAATGCGTCGCCGGATGGATTGGGAAGGTTTGCGGGTGTAGCTCAATTGGCAGAGCGCCACGTTGCCATCGTGGAGGCTGAGGGTTCGAGTCCCTTCACCCGCTCTTGAATGACGTAATTTGAATGGTATGTTGGGTTCAAACAGGCTCCCCAAAATTGGGAGCGATTGCGAACGGCCTGTGATCCTGTGAGGTCGCTGGCCGATTGCTGTTTCAGGGGAAGAAGCAATGGCGGATTCTGAAAAGACACCGGTGAATGAATCGGTCGAAGAAACCGGGACGGCAACCGTAGCTGCCCCCGAGCGTATGGAACTGTCGGTCGCAATCGAAGATGTTGGCCCCTGCAAGAAGCATGTTCGGGTCAAGGTTCCTCGTTCTTCTATTGACGACACCTTCTCCACGATTCTGGTCGACTACACTGATCGTGCGTCCGTTCCCGGCTTCCGTGTCGGGCACGTACCGACGGAACTGGTGAAGAAGCGATTCAAGAAAGAGTTGTCTGAGCAGGTCAAACAGCGGGTGCTGATGGCCAGTCTCGAACAGCTGGGAGATGAGTCGAAGCTCGAACCGATTAACGAGCCGAATCTCGATCTGGAAAGCATCGAAATTCCGGATACCGGTGATTTCGAATACGAGTTCGACGTTGAAGTTCGTCCGACATTTGATCTTCCCAATTATAAAGGGCTCAGCATCAAACGTCCTGTCCGGACGATTGAAGAAAAAGATGTTGACGACTATCTCGCCCAGTTCCTGGAGCAGTACGGTCAACTTGTTCCTGTCGAGGCCCCTGCTCAGACGGGTGACTTCGTGACAGTGAACATCACCGTCACACATGACGGGAAGCAACTCGCGAAGATTGAAGATGTCAGTGTTCGGGTTCGTCCGACCTTGCGGTTCCAGGATTCCGAGCTGGCAGGCTTCGACAAGTTTATCTCCGGTGTCACAGCAGGAGAGACCCGTGAAACCGATCTGACTGTTTCCATGGAAGCGGACACGATTGAAATGCGGGGAAATACCGTCCATGTTGTCTTTGACGTTCTGGACGTCAAACGCCTGAACACACCGGAACTGACACAGGACTTCCTGCTTCGCATCGGGGCATACTCGGAAGAGAGCCTGAAAGAGCAGATTCGGGGAATGCTCGAACGACAGGTGAAGTACGAACAGCGGCAATCCTGCCGTCGTCAGGTACTCGAGCAGATTACCGAGTCGGCCGACTGGGAACTGCCCGAAACGCTTGTCGCTCGTCAGGTGGAAAACGCTCTGCGTCGTGAATCTTTGGAACTGCAACAGGCCGGGTTCACATCCCGTGAGATTCTGGCCCGAGAAAACGAACTGCGTCAGCGTTCTCTGTCAATGACTCGTCAGAATCTGAAAGAACACTTCGTTCTCGACAGACTGGCTGACGAAGAGAAGCTCGAAGTGACCGAAGACGATCTGAACGCAGAAATTTCGGCCATGGCACTTTCTCGAGGAGAAAATCCTCGTCGTGTCCGTGCCCGTTTGATCAAGTCGGGTGCCATTGAAAACCTGGACGCCCAGATTCGTGAACGTAAAGCGGTCGACGTGATTCTCGACAACGCCCAGTTCGAGGACGTCCCAATGCCAACAGCGATCGAGACCGAGGTGGAAGCCTTGAATCGTTCGGTCTGTGGAGCCCGGTCGTCCGAAGTGGAAGAAGAACATGACCACGACCATGATTGCGACGATCCAACTCACGATCATGGTTGATCACTTCTGAAGCAGCAGTCTTCAGTGGAATCAAGGTATCGCCCCGGAGTCAATCTCCGGGGTTTTTTCTTTTACTCCCCTTCGTATCGTTGATTTTGAGAGTGTGGGAATCGACACTGACTCCGTTCTACTGGGGCATGGTGTTCTTACGTCTATTTAAGTTTCAAATGATATGGCCACGATTCTCGACAAAATCATTGATCAAAAGCGGCAGGAAATCGTCGCGGCCCAGTCGCGTCGTTCTTTGAAAGAACTCCAGCAGGCTGTTGTCACTGCTCCGACTCCCCGTGATTTTGTGGGAGCACTTCGGGCAAAGCACCCGATGGGATTGATTGCGGAGATCAAAAAAGCCTCTCCTTCAGTCGGATTGATTCGGGCCGATTTTGATCCGGTGGCGATTGGTCGAATCTATGAAGCGAACGGGGCCGCTTGTATCAGCGTGCTGACGGACGAAAAGTTCTTTCAGGGGCATCTCAGTTTTCTCGAACAGGTTCGTGCGGCGGTTTCAGTTCCTGTGCTGAGAAAGGATTTCATCATTGATCCTTATCAGGTCTGGGAAGCCCGGGCGAGCGGAGCCGATTGCATTTTGCTGATTGCGGAATGTCTCGACGATGAGCAGATGTCGCTGCTGGCTTCGCTCTCTGGTGAGTTGGGAATGCAGACGTTGATTGAAGTCTACGATCCTGAGAACGTGGATCGGGTGTTAAAACTGGACCCGCCGATGATGGGGGTCAATAATCGTGATCTGAGAACGTTCGTGACAGACTTGCAGCATACGGTGAATCTCAGACAGCGGATTCCCTCAGAAGTTCTCCTCATTGGAGAAAGTGGCATCCATACTCGGGATGACGTGCAGTTTCTCCAGAATGCCGGCGTGCATGGGATTCTTGTGGGGGAATCTCTCATGCGATCTCCGGATATTGGCCAGCGCGTACGTGAATTGTTGGCGTGACGGATGCGTGGACTGTTGGCTGCTTCTTGTGAATGGTCACTTCGAATTATTCAGATTGTTCAAGTCAAATTATCCGAAAGGTCGCAATCGTGTCTCAGGTCTCCTCGTCTGTTGAGCATGTTCTTGTTGTTCCGACAAAGCTTTTTCATGAACTGGGGTATTTTCAGGGATTCACGACAAACACCCAGCCTTACCTGGATACCCTGCTCGACCCCGTTAATGTCAGTTACCGTCCTCGCAATGAAGTCGAGGAAGACCCCAGCTTCAAGCAGTTGATTCCATATTGCGTGTTTCGCTGCAATGGGCAGGTATTCTACTACACCCGGGGGAAGGAAACGGGGGAAGGACGCCTCCACAGCAAGCGTTCGATCGGAATCGGAGGACATATTTCCGCAGAAGATCAATTTTCTGGGAGCAACGTTTATCAGGTAGCGATGCGTCGGGAAATTGAGGAGGAAGTGATTCTGGAATCAGGGTTTACGGAACAATGTGTCGCCCTGATCAACGACGATGAAACCGAGGTCGGGAAGGTCCATTTGGGGATTGTTCACATTTTTGATCTGGAAGCGCCCAAAGTTCTCCCACGCGAAAAGTCGATTATCAACACAGGATTCGAAAATCCGACCCAATTGATCCAGGAACGTGATCAATTTGAAACGTGGTCACAAATCTGTTTCGAATTCCTGAAGAGTCTGTGACGAAACGTCCCTGCATTCCGTAGCAGAATGCAGGTATCCCATGAATAACGGGGAGTTTTGTCACTTTTGGTAGAAGACAGAGCCAGCGGTCGACAGGATCATTGCCATTTCGTTTTATGGCAACAAGGATGGAGTTCTGTCGTCCCCGTATGGTGCGATTTGCAGCCCGACGAATCGAAGATCAAAGCTTCCTGTGAAGTTTGAAATCGATTCGTCAGACAAAGGAGTGTCGGTCGTGAAGATGTTCAAGCGCATGCTGCTGGTTGGTGCCCTGGCGGGCGCAGGAACGATGGTCGCCCCGGTTGTGCCGGCGGTGGCTCAAGATCAGGCGGCAGGAAATCAGGTGACTGTCGACGAATTGGGACAGATGGTTTCGGCCTTGGGGCTGAATCCAGAGAAAAAAGGTTCCCGATTCGATTTCGCGTTTCAAGCCAATGTGGATGACCAGGACTGGGCGTTGTCCATGTCCGTTGCACTTGGTCAGGATGGAACCACACTCTGGGTCATCGGCTGGCTCGATGAACTTCCGAAGAACGCGAACGAGGTCCCACGTAACGCTTTATTGCGATTACTGGCCCAGAACGATCAACTCGGTGACGGGAAATTCTTTGCTTACGTGCCGAACAGTCGTCGGTTTGTGATGCAGCGTTCGGTTCCGAACGTCAATATGACTTCTGCTCGTTTGAAGGTGTTGATGCAGGATCTCGGAACCAGCGTCGTTGAGACCTATCCGATCTGGGCCGTGGCAAACTGGAACCCAACCGGGATTCCTGCCGCTCCGGTCGCCAACCCGACGTCACCTGTCGGAAGCGGAGCCCCAGTGCAGTCCGTGATTAACGACTCCAAATTTGAACAACCTGTTCGGCGGTAAATTTGAAAGAACCGAATACGAAATTCTAAGAACCAGACTTCCCTCACTGGAATATGGTTCGGTGAAAGTGTTCTGGTTCTTTTTCTGAACACGAAGAGCAACCTGCTCTCACTTTCCGGGGGCGATACCTCGGTTCGCAGCCGCAATGTTGTCAACAAGTCTCACCGCCAGGACTTTTTGATGATGTTGCGGCTCGACTTGTTTTCCTACTCTTTTCATGTTTTGTATTTTATCTGAGCGACGCAAAACAACTTTCTGAAAAAATCAATGTTGTGTTTACCTGTCCAGGCGACAACAGGACTGGTGATTTTTGGAAAAGAGCGGTATTCTTCTAAAGAACCGTGACCAAAACAGGTCGTGACTCAACAATGGAGTCGCGGTCAGAGCTTTCGATAAACCTTCTGCGATCCGTTCGTGGAAAGGAGCGTCGCAGTGTGCGATCTCAGCGTTTTCAGAAGGTTTGTTCGCGGCGTAAATCAAAGGATGTTTGAACCATCGAGTGGATTGCCACTGGTTTGTGATCAATTCCTGTGACCGATGGTTGCCTGGAAGTGCACGTTTGGCAAAGGAGTTTTTGGCGTGGCCACAGTTGCTGACAAAGTCGCTGCCGAAAAAGTAGCCGAGCATGTGGTGAATCCCAAGACTGATGTCGAGGCGAATCGTACGTTGTTTACCCGTCGGACCAGTTCGTTGCTTGGTGTGCAGATTGCCGGAACCGGCTCATTTCTGCCGGATCAGGTTGTCAGTAATGAACTGTTGAATAAAAAGTACGGGTGCGACGCCAACTGGATCGTTCAACGGACCGGGATTCTGGAACGTCGTCACGCTCCGCCGGAGATGGCGACAAGTGACATGTGCGTGGAAGCGGCCCGACGGGCGATTCGTTCTTCCGGAATCGATCCACAACAAATCGACCTGCTCGTCTGCGGGACATTCACGCCCGATTTTCACTGTCCGTCAACAGCTTGCCTGGTTCAGGATCAGCTTGGGCTCGACTGCCCTGCTTTCGACACCGCGGCGGCTTGTGCCGGGTTCATGTATTCAATGGTGACGGCCGCTCAGTTTGTCGCCACCGGAAATGCGAAGTACGCGCTGGCGATCGGAGCCGACCTCAACAGCCGTATCGTCAACCCTCAGGATCAACGGACCTTCCCTCTCTTTGGAGATGGGGCAGGAGCAGTTCTGATCACCCGGGGAAGTCCTCATCAGGGATTGCTCTGTTATCAACTGGGGTCCGATGGAAGCGGCGGTCCGTTGCTGGATCGCAAAGCCGGAGGGACCCGGTTCCCTTTGTCTATTGATGCTCTTGCTGCTGGCGATCATTACATGAAGATGGATGGCCGGAGCGTCTTTAAATGGGCCGTGCGAATGCTGACCGACACGATTGAACTCGTGCTGGAAAAAAGTGGAAAGCGCATCGACGACGTCTCGTTGTTCCTGCTGCATCAGGCGAACATTCGCATCATTAATGCTGCTGCCGAACAGTTGGGAATCCCGGAACAGAAACTGTTCAACAATCTTCAGAAGTACGGCAACACCTCAGCGGCTTCAATCCCCATCGTTCTCGACGAGGCCATTCAAGCTGGTCGACTGGAGCGGGGAGACACCGCGTTAATGTGCGGTTTCGGAGCCGGACTCACCTGGGGAACCGGACTGTTCCGCTGGTGATCCGTTGCTATTATCGCCCCGTAGTCGTACGGTCCGTTGAAACTCGCCGTTCTGTAGGCGTCCTGCTGGAGATTCCGCAATGTCGACTGTTCAGCGTAGAGGGACTTGGATTCAGCGCTGGTTGAAGAATGTTTTTACATTCCTTTTCGGCGTGCTCGTCTTCTGGCTGCTCGGGTTTCTGATTGACGATCTCGGCCATCTTCAATCTCCCAATTTTTCGGAGATTGAAAAGCAGATGCTCGACCCGAGTCTGGTCGAGCAATCGGAATTGCTGGAACGTCAGTCTCGAGCGTTGCAGCAGGACATCTCCAGCCAGAAAACACGGCAATCCAATCTGCGCGATAGTACCAGCAACGCCCAGACGACAATGAATCAGCTTCTGGCGTTTCAGAAACTCAGCCTCGAAAAGAACGTCAAACCGACTGAGGAAGAACAACGGGCACTCGCAGAAAGCCAGAAGGTTTTCCTTTCCAATCAGCAGCAGTATCAGCAACTGACAGAACAGGTCGGCGAACTGCAAATCCAATTAAATACTGTGAGCGCACAACTCGCAGAGCGAAAAGAAGCTCTGGAGGTGGCCCGTAAGCCGGTCTGGGAAGAGTATCAACGACTGGTTCGCAAACAGGCCCTGTGGGAAGCCGGAATCAAGCTGGGAATTCTGACGCCGCTGTTATTGATTTCACTCGGCTTGTTTTTCAGATCGAGACAAAGTCTGTATGTCCCATTCTTCGTGGCGTTTGCCATTGCTGTTGGCATCAAGGTGCTGATCGTGATGAATGAATACTTCCCTGGCCGATCATTCAAGTATGTTCTGCTGATCACTTTTCTGATTGTCATTACTCGGGCATTAATGCTGCTTTTGAAATCAATTGCCCAGCCGGGAGCACAGTCACTGCTGAATCAGTATCGTGAAGCCTATGAACATTTTCTCTGTCCGAACTGCAGCTTTCCAATCCGCCGCGGTCCGTTGAAATTCCAGTTCTGGACTCGACGAACAATTAAGAAGCTGAAAGTCAATTCCGGCGAAACGACGGGACCAGATTCCCCTTACTGTTGTCCCTCATGCAGTACCCGATTGTTTGACGAATGCGGTAATTGCCACAACATTCGTCATTCCTTGTTGCCGTCGTGCGAACATTGCGGGCAAGTCGAGCCGATTCCCGTTGAAAATAGCACGCGATAACGATCATAAGAAAAGATCATTATCACCAATCACCTCTCAGAGCAGTTTGCTCTACCATGTGCCCGCGCATCGCGGGTGACCCATCGGCTACGACCTCTTATGGCTTCACATTGAGTGTTAATTCACTGGCTCCTGTGGCAGCAATCGTGAGCGGAATCGTCCATTGCTGTGATCCGAATTTACACAGGCCCCCCTTGCCGTCTTTGCAGTACTGATAGTTGATCGTCAGCTTCAGCTCGGTCTTTCCAGACTCTCCGGTCAGCGTGACGGGAATCGTTGCTGACGCCCCCTTCCCTTCCCCACGGAGTCGTTTGTTCAGAGCATCGACGGCAATCAACTTCTGGTTCTCACCCGCCTCCAGCTTGTAGATAAATGGAGCCAGTTCGTTCAGGTGATATCCGTCTGCGAACTCGAATTGAACTGTGACGGTGAATGGTTTCCCTGCGGCGACCGTCTGTGACGCGGCGGTGGCCGTGGAGCCGGCGAGTAACTCGTTTGGATCCGCTTTGGGGAGATTCGGTGGAGTCAGTCCTTTCACCACAAGTTCGGTTGTTTCCTTGGTTTTCAGATTGGTTTTCAGAATGCGATGATTATTGGTGTCGGCGATATACAGGAACTCTCCGGCGGCGGAAAGTCCGGCTGGTTCCTTCAGTTCCACCGGCTTCAGCCCGGTTCCTTTTTTACCGGTTCCCAGCCAGGTGACGGCGGTTCGCTTCTCGGGGTCGACCAGTTTGATTTTATCATTATATGTATCGGCGACATAAAGCAGACCATTATGATAAGTGAGACCGATCGGGTGTTGCATCCGGACATTGTCACCAACACCGTCGATATCTCCAAACTCAAACAAAGAGCGTCCATTCGGAAACTCATGCGGGCCGACAATCGTTGTCACTTTCGCAGGAGAAACAATCCGATTACGACGAACCGCAGAACCTTCACTGTCGACATGAAACAGATCGGTTCCATCAGTCACAATCGCGGACGGTTGTGCCAGGGCTGCATCTCTGAGAGAGCCATCGAGAATGTCTTCGCGTCCACTGCCGATAAACGGACCAATCGCATCGCTGCCCAGTTTATGCCGCCAGATTTGATGTGGTCCGGCCATCGCGATGTACAGGAATCCTTTTAACTCCACCAGTGCCCAAGGGCTGTTCAGTGCACTTGTGCGAAGTTTTCCACTTCCACCAAATGTCGGACGAACACGTAACTGCTGTCCGGTTCCTGCCAGTGTTGTGACCTGTTTCGCGTTCAGATCCACCTTGCGAATGGTGTGGTTTTCGGTGTCCGCGATATATAGATCGTTCCCAACCAGAGCGACTCCTTGTGGGTGATCGAAGGTGGCTTCGGTATAGCTTCCGTCCCTGGCTCCAATCGCACCGGTTCCGATAATGTCGATCAACTCGCCATTGAATGTCGTGATCACAATCCGGTTATGATTACTGTCAGTGATAAACAGTCGTTCCCCTGCTTCATCGGCAAAGACTTTCCCTGGGTATCGCAGTGGAGTCGGTGCCGCTTTTTCTTTTTCCAGATGGAATTTGAATGGGGTTTCGTCAAGCGTTCCCTTGGCTCGATGGTACTCCGCTAGTTTTCCAATGGCATTGTCGAACAGGTCGCGCGTCCCCTCCCCCGGCTGGCGACCGACAAAATTCCCTTCCGGGTCGATCAGAATCAGGGTGGGCCAACTGCTAAACTGATAGCGGCGGGCAACCGTCATGTTAGAATCATTAATGACCGGGTGAGCGATTTCATAACGCATAATTGCTTCGCGAATGTTCTCTGACTCTTTTTCGTTTTCGAACTTCGCAGAATGAACGCCGATGACGACCAACTCATTCGGGTACTTGTTTTCCAGATACTTCAGGTCGGGAAGAATGTGAATGCAGTTGATGCAGCAATAAGTCCAGAAATCGAGCAGGACAATTTTTCCCCGGAGATCTTTGAGATCAATCGGTCCTGAAGTGTTCAGCCAGTCGGTTCCCCCCTCCAGACTCGGAGCCGGAAATAGTCCTGGAAATGGGTTCTCTTTGGGAGCCTGTGCGTGCAATTGTGATGAGGCAAACAGCAGTACGAGTGCGGCAATCGTGGCCAGAAACCCTCGAATCAGTTGCTGATGTCCCCTTTGAGGTGTCGGACAATCTGCGATGAACTGAATGGGACTTTTTTCTGTATTCAACAAACCACGTTGAGACATTGCCTTCTCCTGCCGGCAACCAGCGAACTGGCGTGACCATATGGTGATTCAACAGTGTTGCCTAAGAACGGACGGCTCTTTTGGCGAAAACCCTTTCCACTATCGTAGGGAAGAGGGCCTCAATCGACCACCGCATCGGAGTGGAGATTTTTGATGATTTGATGACAGAGTCCGATGGACTTGAAGAGTACGACCCATTTTTTCTGAGAGCCGGGGATTCCTGTTCCTCCTGTCCCGGGAAATACCTGGGTCGTGTTTCATGATCGCTTCTGGCAAAATGATCTCACTCAGTCGTTCCAAGTTTGCCTCAATGGAGGGATCAGTGGGGAGTGGGTAGGAAATAGTTGGGTAGAAAATGCAGGCCTTTTCCGGATTTTTCTGCCCCCTGGTCCCTGAATCCTGACCCCTTGCTCTCCATCACAAACAAACTTGGAAGTACTGTCAGTCGTACCGTCTGTTTCAGTCCCACAGAGTGTTTCTCACTTTTGCCATCATTCTCAATGAAGACCAAATTTCGATTCGACTGGTTCATGACCGGCATGGCCGTTGCCGTTTTGCTGGCGTGGCTGTTTCCGGACCCCGGTGCCGACGGCGGTTCACTTCAACCGGCTCTGGTCACGAACCTTGGTGTCGCGACAATCTTCTTTCTGCATGGCATCAGTCTTTCGTTGTCCGCGTTAAAACAGGGAATGCTGCAATGGCAACAGCATCTGCTCGTACAAAGTTGTGTCTTTCTGTTGTTTCCCATCATCGGCGTCTCTCTCTACTTTCTTTCTTCAGGGTGGCTTCCAGAGTCCCTTCGAATGGGATTTCTGTTTTTATGTGCCCTCCCCTCCACTGTCTCTACTTCGGTCGCATTGACGGCAACAGCTTACGGGAACGTCCCGATTGCGTTATTCAGTGCGACGATCTCCAGCCTGATCGGCGTCGCACTCACCCCGATGTGGATGGGCATCGCCGTCGACTCGTCGCAACCCCAGGGATCGTTGTCACATATTGTCCTCAGCCTGTTTTTGTTGCTGGTGATTCCGTTAATCGCCGGTCAGATGGCGAGACACTGGCTGGGGGATTGGGGAAACCGGAACAAGAAATTGATCAACAACGTCGACCGCATCATCATCCTGTTTCTGGTTTACACCTCCTTCTGTGATTCGTTTCAAATGGGAATCTGGACCCGATATGGACTGCATGCGGTCGTCTGGACCGTGCTGCTGTCTTTGTTTTTATTCGGCCTGGTTTTCTTTCTTGTTGAACTGATCTGCCGTTCGTTGAAACTGAGTCAGGCAGACCGGATTGCCGTTCTGTTCTGCGGGACGAAGAAATCACTGGCGACCGGAATTCCAATGTCTCAGGTGATGTTCTCCGGGAACCCGGCATTAGGACTGATACTTTTGCCAATCATGGTTTATCATCCGATGCAATTGATCATCTGTGGAATCCTCGCAGGCCGTTGGGCGAAAGATTATGAACGAACAGTTGTTCATTCTCAGAAGACCGATGTCGATCATCAGATTCAATGAATTCAGGTCCACTAAAAAAGATGTCTCGCCATCAAATTCGTCTGCAAGGTCCCTGGGATGTGATTCCTCCTGGCGAGGAAACACGACAATCCATCCGCGTGCCAGTGTCGTGGATCACTCTGTTTGGAGAGCGATCAGGAACAGCCACATTTTGTCGCCATTTCAACTCTCCCACGAACCTCACTTTGGAGGACCGTGTTCTCATTCATTTTCCAGAGCGTTGCGGAACGATTGCTGAATGTCACATGAATGGAACGGACCTCTTTCCGTTATCAGGTTTTCCCTGCACATTTGATGTGACATCAGGACTTCAGTTGAGCAATGAACTGACTGTGATGATCGAGTATCATCCGACACATGCCGAAGACGAAACCGGGGGCCTGTGGCAACCAGTCATTCTTGAGATTGTCACGCCAGAATAAGACGACTTTCGCACTTTTTGTTTCAAGAGGAAGAGGAGACTCACGCAAAGGCGCCAAGATCAGTATCAACCCGTTCTCTGTGATCGTTCCGTTTGACACAACCCGGCTCCTTCAACAGCAACAAAAGAAGAGCAATCCCCTTCCCTGAACATCATCAGGAGTCATAAATTCGCAGTTCTTTTCGGCAGAACTGTCCTCTCGGCGACTTGAACCGGGAGGCCATGAATTCACGGACATTTTTGAAACAAAAACTCTTTGCGTCTTGGCGCCTTTGCGTGAGTTATCTTTCTGTTTCTGTGAAACACGGAGTTTATTTTCAACAGGATCATGACTCCCTGCGTGAGCAAGAAGTCGAACCCTTTCCACAATATTTTACGATCTCGGTCCACAAAAAGTGCGAAAGTCGAAATTAGAGCCGCGAACAAAGCCTCTTGAACGATGAAAATTTCTTTTCCGCGAGCGGATCAGGGTGAGTTTTATCAGGGGTTCTTATTCTTCTCCGAAGGCCAAAGCGATTTGATCAGCTTGACCGATTCGTCCACCAGCACCTGTCCTCCTTCGGGACCGACGATGTTGCTTTCGGGAATGGCACTATAGCCTCCGCCTGAGACGGCCCGCTTGGTCGGCAGGTATGTTCCTCCACCGCAGAGTTGAATCACAAATGTCTGCAGCGCCGGACTGCGGGCCTTCATCTGCACACCGAAATCCGTGAATAACTCAACGTCATTCGTCACGATGGCAATGTCTCCCAGACGTACAGTCCGTAATGGCATCTCGTAGCTCCCTGATCCCTTCTGCTGTTGCTCTTCATAACGGCGAATGGTCCGTTCAGCCCGTGCGCGATCCCAGACCTCCGTTGGTTTGTTCGAATCTTTCAATCGCGCCACTAACTTTCTTGCTGCATCCCCTTCTTTGCTCGTGATCTGACGATGAGGAAGTGAAACGGTCGTCGATCGGAACTCCAACTCAACGTCCTTCTTTTTCTCGTTCCGGATCACCTGATACACGTCTTCCCAAGCAGTCACGATGCGGCGCGCGGCCTCTTGTGAAGCGTTCAGCTTCCGCAGTTTCTGCATCCGTTCCTCTGCTGCCTTGCGATACAAGGGACGGGGCGTCATGTCTCCACTTGCTCCGATCCAGGCGATGACGAAAAGATCTTCTCCATGCCGTTCCCGAAGCATTTCCCGGACCGGATGCCATAGATCGGCATTGACCCCGCCCACTCCTCCCGCCTGGGCCGGACAGGCAATATTGATTGCCGTCGCGATCAGTTTGTCATCCCTATCCCAGAAATAGAGAATCTCCAAGCCATGATCTTCGTAGCCTTCGATCGCCCTAAAATGGGGTTGAGACGTATTCCCATACATGACGGCGCTGCCGTCGGCGAAGACCACCCGGCGATTCTGCGCAACGACTGCATGCCCCAGCCCCCAAGCCACTTGTGCCGGCGCACGTTGGATCCATGCCTCCTCCACAATCTTCGCAAGTCTTTCCACCAGAAACTCACGATATTCTGCGGGGAGCATCACATCGTCTCCCGCGTCGTCCGGCAATCGATATTGATTGAAGTTGATGTCGTTCGGGGGAGGCGCGGAATGAGTATGGGTCGCATTGAGAATGAGTCGATCAAGCAAGATTTCCGGGACTCGTCCCCGAAGCTGATCCCGAACAAGCTCATAGAGATCTTTTTCTGCTCCACCACGAATCCAGACGAGGTCACAGGAGACGAACAGCGCCGTTTCAAGTGACGTTTCCCCGTTGCGGGTCTCAATCACCAGGGCCGTTGCGGTACAGGGGGAGCCGATTCGGCGAGCAATTGGAATCGTCCGACCGCCGAACAAGGGAACCGGACGGTCGGGGGTAATACTGACGGTTGCCGCCCCAACATAAAGTTCTCCCCCTGAGAGCGGTTCGTCCAGAAAGACGCTCCCTGCAATTGCCGCAATCGCGATGAAAATCCGGACAGATGTTTTGAGCATGATGGTCCCTTGCTTCGTCATTCTCGACGCACGTTCTCGACACGATTGCCAGGCAATTCCTGACCTGCTTGATTTCTCATTGAAGCTTTTCAATGTTCACCCAATCACGACTTCGCAGGTGAACTGACGAGGTCGAACCGGAGTTTCATGTTTTCGTCGTCGACGGTTGCATTCAATTCGCTGTCGTCGTTATACCGTTTCGGCAATCTCTGTATGGCGGAGCCCGGGGTGCCGTCACTCGCTTCTGAAGACTCGCTCTCCCATTGCCGTATTTCAACGCGGTATGTTCCGGGGACAATTTCAACTTCAAACGTTCCACGACTGATCGCTGTTGCGAATTCAGAGTCGAGAGGGTCGATATCAGGATCGCGATGAAAAAAGATAATCTCTCCCCAGCCCAGCGGTTGGCCGTCCAAAGTGACCGTTCCGCTGGCAATGATTCTGCCCGGAGCAACCGGTGGTCCCGGCTGAGTACAACCGTGCAAACAGACCATGAGAACGATAAGAATCGATCGTATTCGATTATCCATTGGGATTAAAACTCTCCAATTGTGAAACCATCGTTCCGACTTCCCAGGTTACGGAATGTCGTCCTGTCAATGTTCTCAGAAATAAATCGCACGGACCCATCTCCGAGTGTGCCCTGCACTCCCCCCACATGATGACTGCGGGCATGGGAAAGAGTATTCCCACTACTGATCTGCGTGCAGGGCGCAACACAACGCCGCAGACGATCGGAGGTCCGTGTATTGGGCGGATTCAAAGTGGTGAACCAGGTCGTTGCCGAGAAGAGGTTCCAGTGCCATCCATGCCAATCGATCGCGACATCGGCGGGAGAAGCCGACGGATCATCGGGGACGAGGACGATCTCACTTAGTAACAGCGTTTGAGAGGAACCGTCCGTCAGATCCCGCATCCGCGTGCTCGACATGGCATAGAAAGTGCCGTTCAGCCTCATGGAATTATCAGTGCTGTTCGTCAAGCTATCTGCGTTTCCATTGGAACCCGTCGATCCCATGCAGGCAGCATAATTGCTGAACGAGTGGTCTGCATATACTGGAGAGGAACCAGGCGTGCTCAGACGCTGTCTTTTGCCGGGATCGCTCGGGCACAACAGTAGAGTGATCTTCACATTGGCCATGGGAGTCCAACCGATCGGAGCTCCCATCCCGGGGATTGTCCCGTCCATGTAGGGAACGATCTGATTGAAAAGAGGCCCCTGGTCAATGTAGGGGAAAATCTGCTGAACCCAACTGAGTCGCACAACCTGTTTTCCGTAATTTAGCGTTCCCGTTAAGGCCGCATCGTTCCATACCGAGCTGCCAATACACCCTGGCGGGAAGACCCGGTGCATGTCGTGATAATTGTGCAGAGCCAGTCCCAGTTGCTTCAGGTTGTTCTTGCACTGACTGCGGCGGGCCGCTTCCCGTGCCTGCTGAACCGCAGGCAGAAGCAAGGACACCAGGATGGCAATAATCGCAATCACAACCAAAAGCTCGATCAACGTGAACCCACGCCGATGACCAAATAGAGTTCGGTTCATAATGACTCCCTGATTAGGCAACAAGGGCAGAAAATCCCGTCAGGCGAACGCCAGGCAGACGAAGAGAGGTAGACATCATTGGTGAAAATTTGCTTTGTTCATTCATCAGGGGGATTCCTCAATCACCAGAATGCGGGCCTCATCCAGAAACTCCGGATAAGACACGCCGAAGAAGAATGACACCGTCTTCCGGTCATCCGAGAAATGAACTTCGTCCTTCTCCGATTCCAGTTCGCGTGAGACCCCGGTCTCATAAGCTGTTTCTGGCAGTCCAAACAGAGGATCGGTGTTCTTCAGCCCCGACGCACTGCCAATCACAGCGGCGATTTCGCTCCAGAACGTCACCGAACCGCGAGGCGCGGAATGGGCGGCCAATGTCGGGTCGTAGTGGATCAGGTAACTGCTGACCGTCGTTCCAGCAGGAATCGTTGTTCGACCGGACACTCCCTCGACCGTGAGAGGGGACTCCAGTACGACCCGTTGCCGTTCCGGGATCACCAGCATATGGTTCGGAGTCGTCGTCTGGTTGCTTTGGAAGGTCACGGGCACCTCCGAAACCATGCGGAGACCTCCGGTGATGCGGCGAATTCCTCCACGAGAACGGTCGACGGGGAGATATCGCTCCGAGGCGTATTCCGCTTCCCGGACCTGTTCCGTTGACTGCTGAAGCTGCGCCGCTTGTGCCGCGGTCAACTCCACGGTTTTGGTTGGGAGGCCGCGCCAGTCGAGCAGCTTTGCCTGCGCCGCTCCGCGACGGACGCTGACGTGCGTTCCTTCCGCACGGTCGTGCTGTACGAGGAACTCCGTTCCGAGGTCGATCACTTCCGCGTCCGGGGTCTTTACGGTGAATCCGACCCCGTCCGGCTGCACCTTGACGACTGCCATTCCGTTGGAAAGGAAAACACGGTCTTTGCGTTCCAGTCGCACCGAAACCGGGGCGATCAGATCAACAGTCACGTCTGGCAACTGGAGACAGAGCATGCCCCGCGTCACAGAAATCGTCTCTCCTTTGCGGAGGATCTGCATCAATTCGAGTGAGGTCGGCCCCGTTTCAAGATCGGCCGACAAGCTCGCCACGGTCGCAATTTGCCCGGGAACGAGAATCGCACTGTAATAAATCGCTCCTATCATTGCCGTCAACAGGACTGTACCGGCGAAGACGGCCGTCGCGAGACCATGTTGGCGACTGCGTTCCGGTGGGATACGTCTTGTCTCGGACTGCTGCAGACTGCTCAGAACGGCCTCCATCGAAGACCGGAGATCGGCCTGATCGACCAGTGCGCAGTGGAAGTCCAACTGCTCAATGTATGCCTGCAAACACCGCTGGTCTTCCGCGACCAGCGACGCCATCCTCTCAAGCTCCGAGGTCTCGATCTGGCCGTTGTAGAGCCGGTCGACAAGCTGTCGGACTTCGTTCATCGGTGACGGATCGGCCCCCATCAGGCGTCTCCTCTTTCAAGATGCCGTTGAACGCAGTTGACCAAGGCTCGACGGAGGCGTTTCAATTTGGAGTAGATCGTTGAAGCGGTGCGCCCCTTCTGCGAGGCCAATTCTGCAAGTGACGTGGAACTGCTGTAGCAGTCCATGAGAAAATCCCAGTCCGGGGATGGAAGTTTGTCCAGACAGGACCGCAGCACTTCCCGTCGCAATTCCAGCAGTTCGCAGCTTGCCAGACGCATCTTGACCATGCGATCCAGAGTTTGGTCGTCTAGCCCTGCTCCGCGTCGGCGCCGTTGTTTACGGGCATAAGACCGGGCAACGTTCAGCACTACCGTGCGGGCCCATTTGCGGAAGTTGACGATCTCTTCAAACTCTCCGCGTTTTTTCCAGAGCACGACGCACACCTCCTGAATCACGTCTTCGGCATCATTGCGGCTTCCGACGATCGTGGTCGCGAGTGCGTATAATTCCCGGTAGTTCCTCGCAAGTTGACGTAGAAATTCCGCTTCCCGTGACGATTCGTCCACGGCCGACGCCAGTTCACGTTCCGAACGGGGAATAGACATACAAATTCGGGCCGGAAAGCGACCCACTCCGAATTTCACGAAAGAGCGATCGTGAACGCATCAGAATCGCCCCATTAAATTAGTGTCCCGAAGGGGCAGAATTTGGGCGACTCCTTTATAAAGATTTCTCAAAGAAAATCAGGAGAGAACGGCAATTCGGCAAATGAGAAGAGTTTTGTAAATGTGTAAATCTTTTGGGGTAAAAGGTTTAGGAAAAAATGTGTTAGATGGCAGGAGGAGTGGAAATTTTTCTGGCAGTCAGAGTTTTTGAAGAACGGTCCTCATTTCTCGTTGGGCAAAAAACGATGAAGAGAAGTCGTGAAGATTGGGAGTTTCCTTCAGCCCCCTCCACTTCCTGATGTCCGCTGCGCGATGTTTCCGGAGCTTTGTCCACAACAGAATCTGAAATCAATTCTTCTCCGGAAAACTCAAACAGCTCGCAGAATCAGCAAACCACGAAAATGCAGGAAGAACCGTTCATTGCAATACACGATCTTCGTGTCTCTAATTGCCTGATTGAATCAACTGTAAAAAAATCCAAAGTTAAGGGGGAAGACTCCGTGCGAGTACTTGTAACTGGTGGCGCAGGTTTTATTGGAAGCCATCTTGTTGACGCATTGCTTCATTCGGGCCATGACGTTGCTGTCATTGACGATCTGTCGTCAGGTGTTCGTGAAAACTTGCCCAGTGGTGTCCGTTTGTTTGAATTGGACATTCGGGATGAGAGCGCAGTCTTCAATGCGTTGAAGGAGTTCCGTCCCGATGCCGTCAGTCACCAGGCAGCACAAATGTCCGTCAGCAGGTCTGTGCGCGAACCAGGTTTTGATGCGCAGGTGAATATTCTGGGCTTGTTGAATGTCATGTCCGCAGCGATCCATGTGGGAGCAGGTCGGTTTGTCTTTGCCTCCTCAGGTGGAGTGTTGTATGGAGAGACTGAACTTCCTGCTGGAGAAGAGACACCGCCGGCACCGATTTCCCCTTATGGTGTCAGTAAGTTGGCAGGGGAACACTATCTCAGATTCTTCACTAGAGAACATGGGATTTCTTCTGTGGCGTTACGTTATGCGAATGTTTATGGTGAAAGACAGAATCCACATGGGGAAGCCGGAGTCGTTGCGATTTTCTGTACGCGTTTACTGAAGGGGGATGTGGCAACAATTAACGGAGATGGAAAATATGTCCGTGATTATGTTCACGTTTCGGACGTGGTGGCAGCAAACATTCATGCATTAACGTCAGAAACCAAAGGCTTTGAAGCCCTGAATGTGGGAACTGGAATTGGAACAGACGTCAATCAGCTGGCGTCTCGTATTCATGAGGCTTGCCAGGCCCTCCTGAGGCGAGATGGAGTTAAAAAAGAGTTGCCAGCCCTGATTCATGGCCCCGCACGCGCGGGGGACTTGCGATCGAATCTCATTTCTTATCAGAAAGCGAATACGCTCTGGGGGTGGTCTCCTCAGGTGTTAATCGACCAGGGAGTTGCACAAACCGCCGAATGGTTTGGAGATCATGTTCTCCGATCTCATTGAAAACGCCTGGTTCGTCTCACAATTTTCGTTTTATGACGCTTTCATTATCACTTCGTTTTGAACCTCTGCTGAAACGTGCCCTTTGGGGAGGGACTCGTTTGCAGACCGACTTGGGGAAGGTCACCGGTGGAGATTCCGATGTTGCCGAGAGCTGGGAGGTTTGTGATCTGCCGGGGAGTGTCAGCAGGGTCAGCGAAGGACCGTTGGCGGGAAGAACATTACGGCAATTGATGGAGGAATCATCAGAAGATCTCTTGGGAAAACATCGAGATCATCATCGATTCCCGTTGTTAGTCAAATTTCTGGATGCACATCATCAACTGTCCGTTCAGGTCCATCCGAATAAACCTGTTCTTCATTCAGATGGAACTCTTCGTCCAGGAAAAGCTGAATTCTGGGTTGTCATTGACGCTCTTCCGGAAAGTCGGATGTATATCGGCCTGCGGCCAGGAGTGACTGAACAACATCTTCGGCAGGCTGTGGTGACAGGTACGCTCGAAGAATGTTTGCATGTCTATCATCCCAAGATCGGGGATTGCATTTACCTCGAACCGGGGACGGTGCATGCTCTGGGGGGAGGGCTGCTGGTTGCTGAGATTCAACAGCCTTCGGATGTGACTTACCGTTTTTATGATTGGGACCGAACCGACTCTCAAGGAAATTCTCGCGAACTGCATGTCGAGCAATCTTTCGCAGCTACGAATTTCGATATTGGTCCCGTTCAGCCGGTGGTTCCTCGTCCATTGCCAGGACAGCCAGGTTCTGAAGTGCTGGTCGAATCTCCGCACTTCGTCATCCACAGACGGCACGGGAGAGGAAATTGGTCGCTCCCGAAAGACGACAAGATGCATGTTTTGATCGTTCTTGCAGGGACTGTTCGGCAATCCAATTGCCTGTTAGTGAAAGGTCAGACTGCCGTCGTCCCTGCCGCGAGAACGGAATCTGTCTGGGACTTGAACGAAGACGCAATCGTATTGGATGCGTTTCTGCCGGATGAATCGCCGTATTGCTAAAGCAAGTTGCTCTCAAAGGGGCTTTGGATGCGATTCGGGGACTCAAGAGGATCAGTGGATCTAGTGGTTTGTCAGGATTGAATTTTAGGGTAGACGGACTTGAGTTTGTCTGAAGCGTCGTCGATTTTCATTTGCCAGTCGACGCCTCGCTGAATGTGATTGACATCCGCTGACCTGTGCATTAACGCACGCGCCGGGATCTCACGGCTGTCCGAAACCGACTCGTTTCATTCCATCAAAAGCGGAACCACGGGCATCTGATCCGTAGCTCAGACACCCTTTGGGGGGCATTGCAACTTGTGGCAGTCTGCCCATTTTGAGCCATTGCCCACAAGGACTCGAAGCATTTGACAGAAATCACAATGCCAACAACACCTTGCGTCAATCACCCAAAACGAGCGATGCAGAATCCGGTGCAGCTGACCCAAAGATGGCAGATTTGAGGAAGATCTGGCCAAAACTGCCCGAAGATATCCGGCAGGCAATTTTGGACTTGGCGTTCAAGAGACTGGTGGAGTCACTTTGAGGTTCGTCAGTGGTCGCTATTTTCCTGTTTTTTTCACATTCATGGTGGTAGTAAGTGGTAGTAGAGGGTAGTGGCCGGGGACAACAGGGAATCTCTCTCATCTTGGGGGATCAGGGGCTTCAGTCATTCACCCATGGGCCCGGCGCGTGCCAGTGCTGAATGAATGGACGGTTCTCCTGAACGGCAAGGGCGACCGGAGACAGAAAATCGACAATCATTCCCACGATGACCGCGAACTCTTCCGGTGTGTCATTCAGGAGCGACTTGCGAAGAAATCCCTTCCATTGAGCAACCTTCGAAACATCTTTGGCGAATTGCTCTGAAAAGGCCGTCGGAGTCGGTGTCACGATTGTTCCCCGATGAGAGAACGTTTTCTTGATTGCTTCCGCTAATAGGGCACCGTCAAAATCAAATTGCCGGGAAAGAATCCAGATGTCGTAGAAGTCTTTCATCCGGCTGTTCAGCAATCCCAGTTTCACCATCGCTTCGAATTTCTCGGCAATGGTTGTTTCCCGGGGATAGCTGCGAAACTTTGGAGCGGAATGACCAAGGATTGTCGGATACTCAATCAGAGCCGCAGTCGGAAAGACCACGTCACCGAAGCCGATATCAATCTGCATCGGCAACGGAATGTTCTGGAGAGTTCCCCGAAAGGTCACTCTGACTCCTTCATAGTCCGCGTCCTCTTTGATGATTTTTCCCTGAACGCTGGCTGTTTCAAAATTCAGTCCATCCGGTTCAACGTCCTGACCGCAAACGTCACGGAAAACCATCACAAGATCATCGATGCGGTTCGGCATTCTGGCGAGAAGGTCGATATCTCTGGTTGGACGTGTGACAACGCCCGCCAGACTGTGAGCTTCAAGTCCCCCTTTCAATACAAACTCGTAAGCATGTGGTGATTGACTGAGCCGATAGAGCAGCCGTTCCATCGCATAATATTGCACGATCTCCTGAAACGGCCGCCCGGATGTTTTCGCCGTCTGCGACAACCGCTGCCGAATGGATGTCGGAAGATTCCTGATGGGACGATCAGTCATAGAACGGCTTCCAGATAGGGGCGAATAATCCTCCCGACTCGGCAGATGGCAGCAAATCTCAGAGCTTCATCAGGGTTGAACCCCGGTTGTTGTCGGTATTCCTTGAGAGCTTCCAGGCAAGTTTCCAGTCCAATCTCATTCCGAAACTTGAAACAGTCTGCCAGAGTTTTTTCCCGCGAATAGACGCGGATTGAAACTGGCCCAACGGGATGGACTTCGATTCCCTCAGTAAACGCGGCTCCGCCGAACCGAAAGCTGCGGACAGGGGGATAGTCGATCCGCGGGGGTTCCGCATTCCGATCAATCGCTATTGAGATTTCACGAGGAATTTGTGTGGTCAGTTCATGGAATGCCAACGCTGAAATGAGGCAGATCACTCCTTGGGGAACTTTCACTGCCACCGCAGCCAGGTCGGGATAGGGGAGAAGTTCATTCTCAACGAGCCGGTAAAGCCCCCGGCTGATCTTTTCAAGTTCGCCCCGCTCGACCATACCTCGGAGGGTGGCGCGATGAATGCCAGCCTGGACGGCATCCGTCATGCGCAGCAATCCCCCATTCTCCCTAAAGATGGATTTGGCATGATCAGTTGGGGTGAGAATTGGAGTGTCCATTTTACCGCCACATTTTTATTTCTGGAGGTGTTATGGACAGTTGCAAGGGGTTCGTCAAACAGAGAATTGTCCAAATAATACGGTTTGGGGAAAGTGAGAATTCTCATGTCTTGATCCATATAATACCGTCCACCTGAATACTCCCGGTCTGTTCAGGAAAGGAATGACTTATGAAATCAAAACGTCAATAAACGGGCGGCTCGCATCCGACTTACTGGAGGGGGGGCAGGAATTCACGGAATCGCTGGAAACGGGGACTGACATTTCTGACCGTTCACCGTGCGAACAATCAAGCTCAGCTTGCAGCCGACAAAGTACACTCCAGAAGATGCTGTTGCCGCCCGAAATCTGCTGGGAGCGAGTCAGGTAGTGTTCGCCGAATTCCTGGGGGTCAGCGTGAAGACGGTGCAAGCATGGGAACAGGGAACGAATCCCCCTTCAGGCATGGCCGCTCGATTCCTGGACGAGATTCGACACAACCCCGAGGTCTACAAAAAACGCCTGCTGGAACTCGCTACTCCCGCATAAGGAAAACCCAAAAGTTCGCCCTATGCCAATGTCACCGCTTCCAGATAAGGACGAATGATGTTCTCGTCATCCGACAGACTTTTGCAGCCGCCCAGAGTTCATCCACCGTGGATTTCCGTTGACCAATGCAATCCTTTAGGGCTTCAAGAGCCACATCCAGACCGATCTTGTTTCGATACTTGAAGCAATCGGCCACCGTTTTGGCGGGGGAATAGACTTGCACTACTGTCCCCCCTTCAACTTGATATGCCTGAATCCCGAATGTCAGGGCTTTCCCGGAGAAGCGGACAATTTTCACAGGAGGATAATCGATCTTGGGAAGCCAAGACTTTCCGTCGATCGCCACCCAGATTTCAAAAGGTGCCTGTGTCGTCAGACCATGAAATTGCAGGGCGCTCAGCAGGCAAATCACTCCATGTGGAATCCGTTTCATGGTTTCCACAAGAGACCGGTTCTCGCTCGGTTCGTCATCCGGTAGCACGTAAATCCCACGGCCAGCCCGATCAAGTATCCCCTCTGAGTAGAGCTTATTCAGATATCCTATAGAAATCCCCAGCGGCACGACTGGACTTTCCCAGGAATGGTGGGCGCTCGAAAAAGAGCGTATCATCCCCTGTGAGGAGAGCATTGAATGTCGAAGAGTCGTCGGAGTTTTACTGCCGAGTTCAAACGTGAAGCGGTGCAGATGATCCACAAGCAGGGGCTGTCGGTTGCTGAGACGGCCAGGCGTCTGGATGTGCATGAGAATGTGCTCAGGAAGTGGCAACGTCAACTCGAAGATCAGGGTGAGCAGGCATTTCCTGGCAAGGGGCAACAGAGTGCCATTGAAGAAGAGAACCGGCGGCTTCGTGAAGAAGTGCGTCGCTTGACGATGGAACGGGACATCTTAAAAAAAGCGACGGCCTTCTTTGCCAGGGAGTCGAAATGAGATACTCCTTCATTGAAGATCATCGAGAGCAATGGCCCGTGTCTGTGCAGTGCCGTGTGCTCAATGTTTCTCGTAGCGGGTTCGATGCCTGGTGTTCTCGTGAAGAGAGCACTGCGGCGGTGCGGCGTGCGGAACTCACCGAGCAGATTCGTGAAGTCCACCAGGCCAGTCGCTGCACATACGGCTCTCCGAGAGTGCATGCCGAACTGATCCTCAAGGTCATCACTGTAACCGCAAGACCGTGGCAAAATGCATGCGGGAAGCAGGTATTCAGGCCAAGTCTCATTGCAAGTTCCGGATCACGACGACCGATTCCAACCACACTCATCCTGTGGCTGCGAACATTGTGGACCGAGACTTTCAACCGGCAGGCAAGAACCAGACCTGGGTGGCCGATATCACGTATGTGGCGACCAGCGAAGGCTGGCTGTACCTGGCAGCTGTCGAAGACCTGTTCACTCGGCAGATCGTGGGCTGGTCGATGTCGGAGCGGATCGACAGCCGTCTGGTGGTGGATGCCCTGGAGATGGCGATCGCCCGTCAGTGCCCAGGAGAGGAGTTGATTGCTCACTCCGATCGTGGTGTGCAGTATGCCAGT
>DATMFC010000124.1:0-5581 GCA_035556335.1 Planctomicrobium sp.
AGCTCCAGCTTGGCCACTCAATGTCTGCTTTTCTTCTCTCTGAAAGAGGAGAGAGTTGTGAGTCAGGTTGTCTTCAATACGAATCTCGAAGCGGAGCTTCTGGGCGAGTGCGTTCCCAAGCCGGAGCTTGGGAACGAGGAACAGCGACTTCATTCCGCTAAAGTGTTACGAATTTCGAAGTTCTACCAGCAACAGTAGGCCTAAAAGAAATTTCCAACCCACTCCCCACTTTTCATGACCACCCCTTCGCGCGAACGCCCGTACGACACCACCGAACCGGAAGGTTTGGGAAGTGTGTTGTCGTCGCTGTTCGCAAGAAAGGGATATGGAAAGGCGCAGTCGAGTCGCCAGCTGCATGAGTTATGGAACGACTCGGTTGATATTGATGTGGCTGCTGTGACGAAGGTGCTGAACTTACGCAATGGAGTCTTGCAGGTGGCCGTCGCCAATTCAGCAATGCTCAGTGAACTGGCATCTTTCAGGAGAATGGAAATTCTGGCGAAGTTGAAAGAGACAACCTCAGGGCATCAGATTAAAGACTTGAAGTTCAAGCTTCGCAGTCAACTGAAATCACGATAATGTGATCACGATATGGAGTCACAGCAAGGGGCCCGTCTACCTTTAACAGGGAATGTCGAGTGACAAAGGATCGTCTTTCTTTAACGGAGTGGATTGTCGCCGCAATTCTCACGGTTGTCATTGTCGGGTTGATGGTCATGCGATGGCAGAGTCCCGGCGGCATCTGGCGGGACGAGGCTGCCTGCGTTCAACTGGCCACGATGCCTACGGTGGGGGATCTCTGGAACAACTTCGAGCATGAAGCCTTCCCCCCCCCATTTCCGTTGCTG
This sequence comes from Planctomicrobium sp., assembly GCA_035556335.1. Classification (GTDB taxonomy): domain Bacteria; phylum Planctomycetota; class Planctomycetia; order Planctomycetales; family Planctomycetaceae; genus Planctomicrobium. Next base: position 849 of record DATMFC010000124.1, read on the forward strand.
GTTCGTGGATACATTTCCTTGTTTGGCAGCAGCGACTTCGCGCTGCACGGCTTTGGTTTCGTTGTGGGTCTCCTGCTGGTGACATCCCTGTGGGGAGCCGGTTCCATCCTCGGGCATTCCCCCCCGTTGCTCAGCCTGGCGTTAGTGGGATTGAATTCCAGCTTTCTGATCTGGACCAGTGTGATTCGAGGCTATGGGCTGGCCTGCGTGACGATTCCGTTGTTCTATGCGTGCCTGTTCCAGGCACGCCGCACGCCCAGCAGAAAGTGGATCCTGCTGGCAATCCTGACTGCGGTCCTCTGCGTTCAGTGCACCCTTCAGAACTGGCTGCTGGTCTTCGCGATTTGTGTCTCCGCGGCACTGACCAGCGTGATCATGCGGGATTATCGCACAGCTCTGATTTCATTGGGAATTGGTGCTGCCGGGGCGTTGACGGTGCTTCCTTACGTTCCCCGATATCTCTCGGCAGACTGGCGAATACTGGTGAAAGGAGAGGCGACCATGCGGGAATATCTGACCGCCCTCTTCTTCAATATCGGTGCCCCTGAAACGGTCGTCGGAACCATCTGGATCGCTTTCATCCTGCTGGCGGTTGCCATTGCGATTGTTGCATTGATACGTAATCGAACAGAGTCTCATCCTGAGAAAGATGCTCTGGTTTTCGGACTGTGCGTGACGGTGTTGTCGCTGGCGATCACAATGGAGTTTCTCCATGCGATGAACTATTCCGCGAGAACATGGTATTTCCTGCCTCTGCTGACGATTCTTGCCTGCAACACAGAAATGTTACTGGGACGAAGTCTTCCGCGTCGCCTGTTTCGGACGGGGCGATTGATTCTGGTTGTCGCATTGGCTGTGACACTTGTCCGTCCCGCGTGGTATCTCGTTCAGACCCGACTCACCAATATCGACCTTGTCGTTAAAACGCTGGAAGAACAGGCCGATCCTGACGATCTGATCGTCTCCTGCCCGTGGTATTTCGGAATTTCGGTGCAATGGTATTACCACGGTCCTTGTCGTCATTTATCGGTCCCGATTATCGGTGACCAGCCGGTTCATCGCTATGATCTGGTCGCGACACGCATGAAGTCGCCAGATCCATTGGGAGACCTGAGAGAGGAGATTGAAGAAACACTCCGTGCCGGTCGAAAGGTCTGGATTGTTGGACATCTTCGGCCAGTTCCGGCTGATGGGCCGCGTTTTTACATGCCTGCTCCTGATCCCGTCGTTGGCTGGGCAGAGGTGTATTACACGGCCAGTTGGATGGAGCAACTTGCTGACTTCATACTTCGCCACGGTCGCAGGCTGGAAGAAATTAAGGTTCCCATCAAGGAGTCGGTTGCCCTCTCGGAAGAGATACAATTGGGGCGGATCACCGGCTGGAAACAGTAGTCAGCGGGAGCACGCCAGCGGTGTCGGCATCACTTCCCATTCTGGAATCATGCGATGGCTGTGGAGCCTGTTGTCGAACCGTAAGCGTTCCACCGTTCCGTATTGATCATGTCGTTGACGAACCGCATGAACGACAGGTGCCTCAGGATCTGATTGAGGAATTTCTGCCGGCCTGGCACGTTCGGCTTTTCGTCGAGGCGTCTCCCTGTCTCTGGTTTGACGAAGCAACGCGACTGTGCCGCCACTATGAACTGCGTCCTCAGGCGTGCCGGGATTTCGAACGGAACAGTCCGTCCTGTTGTGAAGTCCGCAAGATGGACGCAAACTCACATTTTTCATGATTTCCTCTGTCCGGCGGTCTGTTTTCGATAAAATAGAAGGAGTGAATTCCTCTCTCAGTCGTTCCAGGTTTGACCTGAACAGAGGAAAAGTGTGGGGCGCAGAGTGTGAGTGCGAAAAGAAATGATTCTCCAGTTATTCCCTGGCCCCTGAATCCTGACCCCCTTTTTTCTCAATATTTACAGACTTGGAAATACTGTCTCTCTCCGGGAGAACTCTCATGGCCTCATCAGTCGACACAGATAAGCTGACATTACTGCTGGACCGCCTATGGGGAGATTTTTCCCGGATCAACCCTCAGGCTGGGGCGATCCATCTGCTGCTCGAACGCCGGGGAGAAACCGTTGTCAACGATCACATTGCATTCCGGACCTTTGCAGACCCGCGCGTCGGAATCGATGTCATTGCCAAGCCGTTCGTTGCGGCAGGATACACCCGTCAGCAAAGCTATCAGTTCAAACAGAAGAAGCTGGACGCCTGCCATTATGAACATCCCGATCCAACGCTGCCGAAGGTGTTTATCAGTGAACTGAAGCTGCAGGAATGCAGCCAGACGGTACAGCATCTGGTCGAGAATCTGCTTTCACAAATCCCTGCAGAAACACTGAACGACCCCGAATTCTGTCTGTCCGGCCGTCCCTGGGAGGTCTCCTACGCGGACACCAATCTTCTTGCGCAGGAGAGTGAATATGCCGGCTGGATGGCGGCGTTCGGGTATCGCGCCAACCATTTCACCGTACTGGTCAATTCACTGAAGACGGTCGGTTCGCTGGAGGAGTTGAATACGCTTCTTAAAGAGTCAGGATTTCCATTGAACGGCGATGGAGGAGAGATTAAAGGGGGGCCTGATGAACTCCTCGAACAATCCTCCACACTGGCCCCGCCGGTCACCGTTCCGTTCACTGATGGCGACGCACAGGTGCCGGGCTGTTATTATGAATTTGCCAAACGATATCCTCGTGCGGATGGAACCCTGTTCAGCGGGTTCGTCACTACGAGTGCCGACAAGATTTTTCAAAGTACGGATCGACGGGACGCCCGATAGAACAGCGTGTTCAACGGAACTGAGAGAACCAGTGTCTGGAAATTCAAAAAGCAGAAATCCAAAACAAATTTGAAGCACAAAATTCAAAATTCGAAACGTGGACCAACTCACTTCCTGGTCAGGCAGCGATCCGTTTTGAATTTCTGATTTTGAATTTGTTTCGAATTTTCTGCTTCGAATTTTGAATTTTTTCGACCTCATTTTGGTCAACTGATTTTCACTGTTCCCAATCAGGCAACGCCCGACACGGATGGATGGAATTATGACGAAGTTCAAGGATGCCGATGTCGCTGACAACGAGTCAGTCAGTTCGGAGAAGATGACTAATGAGAAACCCCGGCGTGGCTGGAGTGGTTTATTCTGGGGAATACTGCTGCTGATCGGGGGACTCGTTCTGTTCCTGCCGACAGTCTTGAGCAATCTCTGCACTTCTCCTGAGGCAGTCGCCTGGATTTCCGGTCAACCGGCCGGTCGAGTCATGGTGGGGCGAGCCCAGTTGGGATGGCAATCACCTGTTTTACTGCGGGATGTTATCTTTAATGATGATAAAGGACGTCCGCTGGCTCAGGTCGATTCTGTCACCACGAAGCGTTCGTTCTGGGATATGCTGATGAAGCCGAAGGAGTCATTGAATCTGACTCTGGATGGACTGAAGCTGACCGTCGTCGTCAAAGATCCCACGGCCCCGCCAGAAGGAACGATCAACCTGCGAGCCGTTGCCGACACGATCCAGAGGGCTCCGTTGCCGATATTGGGACCGGATATGGATGTGACGATCACCAACGGTCAGATTGAGTTCCGGACTCCCAATCAGGATGTGATTGAAACCTGGACCGGGTTGAATGCCACGTATCATGCAGCATCCGTGGGGGAAGTGAAGCAGTCGGTGAAAGCGACGATTCCGGCTGCGGAGGATCGCGGAACCGGTGAACTCAGTCTGCAGTTTGACCGGGCGATTGCCGCTGGACCAGAGTCCGTCGAAACGATCAAACTCTCGACAACCGGAGACCGGGTCTCTCTTCGTCCTGCCCAGGCCTGGATCGAGAAATACCTCGGAGCGGAACAGGCGTTGAAGCAGGCAAGCGGAACGATTCAGGCGTTGTTCGAACGTAATCCGGAAACAGGCTGGCAGTTTGTCACCACCACCGCACTGAAAGATCCTACTCAGGAAAACCTTGAGTTTCATATTTCCATGGATAGCCGTTTCTCAGCAGCGGACGACCGCATCTCACTCTCCAAGTTCGACGTCACGGCTCAGGGAACGTCGTTCCAGCTGAAAGGGGACATGGCCGAGGTTTCCGGCAGCCAGTTGATTGATCTTTCCGGAAGCATTCAGACTCCGACAGCGCCACTGCTGGATTTATTGCCGGAAGAACTCCGCAGGGAACTTCAGATCACCGGAATGAAGGTGACCGACATCGCTCTGAAAGGGGCACTCGCTCCTCAGAAACCGGAAACACCGCCACTCGCTGCGAGCATGGTGGTCCAATGGGATCAGGCGGCAGGCTATGGACTCGTTTCCCCACGCGGACAGGTTCGCATTGCCTATCAGAACGGCCTGATCACCCCGACCCCGTTGAATGTCACCGTCAATGGGGGACGATTACTGACGTTGCCGACTGTGGATCTGAATACCACTCCTGCGGTCGTACGATTTCAACCGGGCCTGATGCTGGAAAATGTCGCCCTGACTGAAGAGTTGTGCCGTAGTTGGGTCATGTATGTCTCCCCGACACTGGCGGAGGCCACGAGTGCGGAAGGTCGCTTCTCACTGGCAATGAACGAAGGAGTTTATGTCATCGGTGCTCCCGAACAGAGCCAGCTCTCCGGTCGATTTGCGATCTCGCAAGGGAAGGTCCGTCCCGGCCCGTTGGCAATGGAAGTCTTTCAGAACGTCGGGCAGTTGGAACAGATTGTCCGTAAGATCGGTTCACGAGACCTGAGCGAACAGATCCTG
>DATMFC010000125.1:0-15107 GCA_035556335.1 Planctomicrobium sp.
CGAATCCTCTGGTGGTGAATATCTCCGCCCGGCATTGCCACCTGACGGATGAACATATCGAGATTCTGTTTGGCAAAGGGCACAAGCTGAATCCGACCAAGTGGCTTTATCAGGAAGGTTACTATGCCGCCGCGGAAACAATTGCGATCGTAGGACCGCGCCGCCGGATGCTCCCTGAAGTGCGCGTTCTCGGTCCCTCTCGCGGGGCTTCGCAGATCGAACTTGCTTTCACAGACTCTATTTCACTGGGTCTCGACCTTCCTGTGCGAATCAGCGGAGATACAGCAGGGACCCCCGGTTGTCTGCTGGTTGGTCCCAAGGGGAGTCTGGAGCTGAAAGAAGGGGTCATTCGGGCCATGCGACATGTTCACATGTCCCCCGCTGACATGGCCCACTACGGAGTCAAGAATGGCGATGCAATGCAACTTCGCGTGGAATCGCCGGGCTGCACCACTCTTCTTGAAGACCTGATGGTTCGTGGTGGGGATGATAAAATTAAGCTGGAAGTTCACCTCGACACCGACGAGGGGAACGCTGTGAATTTAAGTAAAGCAGTTAAAGTCGACTTGTTAAAATCCGCAGGTTGTGGATGCCGTCATTAAAGACGGGAACCGAGAAAACGTTAACCTTCAAAACTGTCTGACGAATTTGCATTCGCAGGTTTAGCCGGGCGGTCTTTTAAAAAGAACTTTCTTTCCTGGAGAAGTGCAATGGCTCGTACGAATGAAGCATTGGGGATGATTGAAACTAAAGGGCTGGTCTCGCTGATCGAAGCGACCGACGCTGCCCTGAAGGCCGCCAACGTAACCATGGTCGGCTGGGAGAAAATTGGAAGCGGAATTGCAACCGTGTTCCTGGCAGGAGATGTTGCAGCAGTGAAAGCTGCTGTCGACGCAGGCGCTGCCGCCGCTTCAAAGATCGGCGAAGTCATGAGCGTTCAGGTGATCCCTCGTCCACACGAAGACCTGGACAGCATTCTTCCAAAGAAAAAAGAAGGCTGAGTGTCGCCTGACGACTCTGACAACACGGTTTCCATCATCTTTTAATTCTCTGGAAAAGATATCATGAACGATGCCATTGGTCTCGTTGAAACAAAAGGCCTGATCGCCGCAATTGAAGCGAGCGATGCGATGCTGAAATCTGCGAATGTGACACTGGTGAAACAGTTAAACATCGGTAACGCCTATATCACCACGATTATCCGTGGAGATGTCGGTTCTGTTCGCGCTTCAGTTGATGCTGGTGCTGCCGCTGGCGCGAAGGTCGGTGAAATTATCAGCGCTCACATCATTGCTCGCGCAAGCGAAGGTCTGATCAGCCATTTTTAGAGCCGCGTCTGATTTTGGTTTCACTTACTTTTGGAGTGTCGCGTGAAGGTTTTGGTCGCCAATCTCGGTTCCACCAGCTTTAAGTACCGACTGTACGATATGTCGTCGGAAACACAGTTGGCACGTGGCGGGATTGACCGGATCGGAGAACCTGCGGATTCCAGCTGTGTCGCTGAAATCGGCTCGCATATCAGTCGGGAAACCCGGCGAATTCCTGATCATGCCGCGGCTGTTCGAGTCTGCCTCGAACAGTTGACGGATCCCCAGAACGGATGTTTGACATCCGTTGATGAGGTCGCGGCGATTGGGTTTAAAGCCGTTTTTGCAGGACGATTGTCAGGGGTACGTCGCGTTGACGAAACGCTGCTGAAGACAATGGAAGACCTGGCGGACGTCGCTCCGGCCCATAATCCTCCCTATGCGAGGGCGATGCGGCAGTTAATGGAGTCGTTCCCTGAGATTCCTCTCGTCGCGGCATTGGAAACCGCCTTTCACGAGTCGATCGCACCTGAATATCGCATTTATGCAGTGCCATATGAATGGACGGAAAACTATGAAATCCGCCGTTGGGGATTTCATGGGGCCAGCCATCGATATATAGGGACTCGTGTCTCGCAGATCCTGGGCAAGCCGGATGCAAAAATTATTTCCTGCCACCTGGGAGGAAGCAGTTCGATCTGTGCGATCGAGTCAGGTGAATCCCGATCCACTTCCATGGGCATGACACCGCAATCGGGTTTGCCGCAGAACAATCGCGTCGGCGACTTCGATCCGTTTGCTCTGCGACTGTTAAAGAGACTCACCGGAAAAGATTATGAGACCTTACTGAATGAACTTGCCTCTCAGGGAGGATTACTCGGAATCAGTGGGGTCTCTAACGACCTGCGTGATATCGAGAAAGCTGCCGAAGAGGGGAATGAACGTGCTCAGTTAGCGATTCGTGTTTATGCTGCAGATATTAAAAAATATGTCGGTCAATATCTTGCAGTTCTAAACGGCGCGGACGCGTTAGTCTTCACAGGCGGAATTGGTGAGAACAGCGACGTCGTCAGGCGAATTGTCTGCACTGGAATGGACTATGCTGGAATTCGTCTGGACGAACAGAAGAACAACACTCTGCGAGGAGAGGCGAATCTGTCGGCAGTCGATTCTACTGTCCAGATCTGGACGGTTCCCACCAACGAGGAACTTGTTGTCGCCCGACAGACGGTTGACGTCGTGAGTCGCAACGAACAGTGAATCAAGCATTAAGTTGAAATTATGTTTATTGCAAAGATCACCGGCAACCTGACAGCGACGCAGAAAGTGGAAAGCCTGATCGGCCAGAAACTTTTTATCGTCGAACCACTACGGGTCGACGAGCAGTCACACGATTCACTGAAATCAACCGGCAGGACATTTATCGCGGTTGATACGGTTGGAGCCGGTGAGGGAGAAATTGTTCTGATTGTTCAGGGGTCCAGTGCCCGATTTACGGACGAGACGAAGACACTTCCCATTGATTGTGCCATCGTCGGAATTATCGACACCGTTCAAATGGGCGGTCATAACATCTATCGATCAAACACCTGATGATCCCCAAAATCGAACATACCCCTGAAGCCACCTTGAAAGCGACGCAGATTATTGCTGCAGCGCTGATGGCCGGTGTTGTGTCGACGATCGGCATGGTTCTGTTTCTGATCAATAACGAAGTGATTGGTGTCGATGTTCGAGGAAATCTGATCAGTCTCATCATGGCCGGGGGATCGCTGGTCAGCCTGATGTTACTTTCGGTTTTGACAATCTGGCCGGTGAAAGCCACAACAGAATTCCCTTTACACACACTCTGGCAGCGGCGAATGGTGATTCGCTTTGCATTGCTGGAAGGGGCCGCACTACTCAATGCTGTCGGAGCGATTGTGGAACGACAATGGTGGTCGTTCGCTCTGCTCCTGGGCATCTTTATATTAATGATCCTGTTCTTCCCCACCAGAACACGATTCGAACATTTCATCGAGACACATACACCGCTTTCGTAATGCGGTTTGATATTATCAAGGGAGATTGAACGATGCCCGCAAACGCCAATACCATCCGCGCCGTGGTGGAAGAGGTTCTGTCTGAACTGGGACGGAATTCCCAAGGCAAGGCCATCGGAACGTCATCCTACAAGCCTGCCCCCAAAGCGGGTGGAATCCCGGTGATTTCCGCAGGATCTGACTGGTCGGGACAAGCGTATCACGTCGGTGGACGTGGTAACTTTGGCGTATTTGACAACGTGAATGACGCTGTTTCCGCCGCGACGGATGCATTCCGTCAACTGCAAAAGAAGTCCTGGGCCGACCGTGAGAAGGTCGTCCAGATTGTAAAAAGCATGTGCGAAAAGAACGCCGACCAGTGGGGTCGCGCGGAGATGGAAGAAACCAAAATCGGTCGTGTTGATCATAAGATCGAAAAGCTCAAGATCATTAAGCTGGTTCCCGGGACCGAGTTTATCAAACCGGATTGCTATAGCGGTGATAACGGTTTAACACTGGAAGAATACGCCCCTTTTGGTGTTGTCGGAGCCATTACTCCTGTCACACATTCACTGCCGACGCTGGCGGGGAACATTGTGAACATTGTCGCTTCCGGAAATACGGTTGTCTTCAACCCGCATCCGTCCGGAGCCCGAATTGCCTGTGCCGGGGTTCAGGCATTTAATAAAGCATTTGCAGACGCCATCGGCATCGAGAATCTGGTCACGATCATTGGAAAACCGACCATTGAATCGGCCAACGAAGTCTTCGCTCATAAAGGGGTGCGACTCTTACTGGTCACTGGAGGACCGGCCGTTGCCAGAGCAGCGATGCAGTCTCCGAAGAAAGCCATTGTCGCCGGACCGGGGAATCCTCCGGTTGTGGTCGATGCGACTGCTGATCTCGAGCGGGCTGCCAAAAGCATCGTGTCAGGCGGTTCTTATGATAACAATCTTCTTTGCATCGGAGAGAAGGAAGTTTTCGCCGAACAGCGGATCTTTGATCCTCTGCTCGAAGCGATGGGACGTCATGGCGGGTTTCGATTGAACGCTCAGCAGGTCGAAGCACTGACAAAGCTCGCGTTCTCTCCTCCAAAAGAACCGGGTGGCCATGCTGTGCTGAATCGTGATCTGATCGGGAGAGATGCTTCGTTTCTCGCACAACAAATTGGCGTGAACGTTCCCTTGGGAACACAGTTGCTATTCGGTGAAACAGATACGAAGAACCCATTCGTTCCTGAAGAACAGATGATGCCGTTCATCCCATTCGTACGTACGAAGGACACCAATCAATCTATTGAACTGGCGCTGGAATTCGAACATGGGTTCGGACACACGGCGTTAATTCACTCTCGTGATGTCGAGACAATGGATCGGATGGGACGACTGATGAATACCACTCTGTTCATTAAGAACGGAGCAAGCATGGCGGGTTTAGGTCTCGGTGGAGAAGGATATCTGTCATTCAGTATCGCGACTCCTACCGGCGAAGGCGTGACAACCCCATTAACATTCACACGAAAACGACGAAACTCCCTGATCAACTAAATTAATTATGAATCTCGCTCTCGTTATTGGTAATGCAACGTCCACAGTGAAACATCCTTCTATGAACGGATGGCGTTTACTGATCGTGCAGCCATTGACGGCAGACGGGGGAGATGATGGAGAACCACTGCTGGTGATTGACAGCATGGGGGCTCCAGTGGGAGGCAAGGTGATTATTTCGTCAGACGGCAAGGAAATCGGTGACGTCATGCAGAGCAAGACGACGCCGGTGCGTTGGATGGTCATGGGACAACCGGACGAAGAATAATTGTTATCTTTCCGGACGATGTTTTACTTCTTCAGTTTTCATTGAATTCAGTTTTTATCCGATGACGTTATCTCCAGAGGCGATCGACCGTATTGTTGCGAACGTGCTGAACCAGCTCGGTGCGCCCGCTCCGGTTTCGGCCACTCCGGAAGCGAAATCGGCTCCTGCAGTTTCCGTTCAGAATAAGGTTGTGACAGGGGATTTACTGGAGGCAATTGCTGTCGGGGCGACAGTGAATATTCTCCCGCACTCGATTGTCACTCCAGCAGCCCAGGACGTGGTTAAGGGACGCCGTTTAAATATCGTTCGTAGTGAGGTCCTAAAGAAAGCTGGAGAGACGGTCGGTAAGTCTGCTTCAGAATCAAGTGTGAAAGGGCTTCTGATTATTGTTAAGAACACGAAGCCACTTGAGCAGTTATGGGAAGAACTCAGTTCGTCCTGGCGTCGTGAGTTGACCGGATGCCCTGACGATGCTGCAAAGCTGGCAATCAGTGAGTTGGCGCGAGGCGCAGCATCGGTGGTCGTGGTCATTGCCGAACAAACTCATCGTGCGGCCTGCCTGGCGAATCGCAATGAAAAAGTCAAAGCCGTGGCGATTCGTGACGCTGGGGATGTCCGACTGGTTCGTAAACAGCTTCGATCGAATACGTGGTGCCTGGACAGCAACGGCAAGACCTATTTCGAGCTGAAGAATATTATTCGGGAAATTCAAGCTAAGTAATTTACGATGCGAATCGGTGAAGTCATCGGACGAGTCACGCTTTCACGCTGCCACCCGGATATTCGAGGGGCCGTGTGGAAGCTTGTCGTCCCATTAGATCGTCAAGGACTTCAAGGGGAAGCATCCGGGAGAGGTGAACCGATGATCGTTTATGACGAAATCGGCTCTGGGATTGGATCGAACATTGCGATCAGCGATGGAGCTGAAGCATCGGCCCCGTTCTTCCCTGCTGTAAAACCCATCGACGCCTATTGTGCGGCACTTCTGGATGAAATCCGAATTCCACAATAGATCATGCTGTCAGCAGTGTGATTACGAACAAATTTTGAATCAATATTAATTCAACGAACAGAAACAATTATCAGGATAAAGGACGAGACAATGTATCACCCCCTCTTTAATAATTCGGAGATCAAGGAATGGATCTGCGAGATTGGACGCCGCGTTTATACGAAAGGTTTCGCCGCTGCTAATGATGGAAACATTTCCTATCGGGTCGGTGAGAATGAAGTGTTGTGTAGCCCGACCATGATCTGCAAAGGCTATATGAAGCATGAAGATATCTGCATGGTCGATCTGGATGGAAAGCAGCTTGCCGGAACGAAGAAGCGTACCAGCGAAATTCTGCTCCACCTGACGATCATGAAGCTCCGACCCGACGTGAAGGCAGTGGTCCATTGCCATCCTCCACATGCAACGGCCTTTGCCGTCGCCCGGGAAGCGATTCCACAGTGTGTGTTGCCGGAGATTGAAGTGTTCATGGGAGAAGTCCCATTAGCTCCTTACGAAACACCGGGAGCGCAGGGGTTTGCTGACACGGTCGCCCCGTTCCTCAAAGCGACGAACACCATTATTCTGACGAATCACGGAACGGTCAGCTTCGGGAAAACACTGGAAGAAGCGTACTGGAAAACCGAAATTCTGGATGCGTACTGCCGTATCCTGATTCTTTCCAAACAACTGGGGGGGATTACCTACTTGAATGAACAGAAGTCTCGAGAACTGCTGGATCTCAAGAAGAAGCTCGGTTTCGACGATCCCCGCTTCCACTTCGAAGACTGCGATCTGTGTGGAAACACCGCGTTTCAGGAGGGATACCAGTCGGTGAATGCACCACAACCGGTGACATCGGCATTCGAGGCTCCTCCGAGCTATCCCGGTTATCTGAAGGCTCCTTCAACAGGGAGTGGAGCCGATAATGAGGCTCTCGTTCGGGCCATTACCGAAGAAGTTCTGGCTGCACTGCGCCGAGGAAACTAATAGGGAAGAGTGGGGAGACTCACGCAAAGACGCAAAGAGGTGACGATCACGCCCTCTATTACTTGGTCATGTTTTCCGAACAATATGGATCGTTCTGAAAACATGATGACTACGAATGCACTCGGTGAGATCGTCAAATCGATACGTTCCCCCTGTCTCCCGGCGGTAAAAGGAAAGAATTCACGCAAATCATGGAGCCAAATTTCTTTGCGCCTTAGCGCCTTTGCGTGAGCTTCTTTCTCTTCATGAAAATCGCGGGAGTCCAGCGGAAGGGGTTATCCCCTCTTCCAGTGGGCAGAGACGGATTTCAAGGTTTGGGCGACGACGCAATAGCGTTCCGCCAGTTCCACCAGTTTCGTCAACTTCACGTCATCGACGGTTGACTGGATTTCAAACTGGATGCGAACAGCAGTGAAGCCGACGGGAACGCTGCGGTTCACCCCCAGCGTTCCCCGAAAGTCGAGATCTCCTTCGACAGTCAGCTTCGCACTTTCGATGGGAACGTCCATCGCCGTTGCCACGGCCGCGAAGGTCACTCCCGCGCATCCGGCAACTGCGTGCAAAAGCATTTCCGCAGCGCAGGCAAATTGCCCATCACCCCCGGTTAATGAATGCATGCCAGTCTGGTCCCAGGAGGGTCCGGAATGATCCAGCTTTACCGATAGTGTTGATAAAACAACTTCTCCTGCTGCAATCAGTGTCTGCCGGGCACTTTCGGGATCGTTCTGATAGCGTTGTTTGAACGGAGCTTGAATTGCTCGGAGTTCTTCGGATTTCATTTGTCGAACCACAGATAGCGATGAAGTGTCGTGGAATAAGGAGGGGATGCTTCCGAATGGGAACCTCCTTCCGTTACGCTTGTCCCAGACCGGATGTGTTCTATGCTACACGGTCTGAGATTGTGTCCCAAGTCTGAAAATGGAACTGCAATGTACCGCGTTCTCGTCACCGACACCCTGTCGCCCCAAGGTCTGGAACTCCTGAAAAGCCACTCGGAAATCGAAGTGGTCTACTCACCGGGGATGAAGCCGGACGAATTGAAAGTGGCCTTACAGGACGCTGATGGAATCGTCATCCGCAGCGGAACCCGACTGACCGCTGATGTTCTGGATGGGCAGACCCGACTGAAAGTGGTCGCCCGGGCGGGTGTGGGAGTGGATAACGTCGACCTCCCCACTGCCACCCGGCAGGGGATTGTCGTCTGCAACACCCCCGACGGAAACACCATCAGCACGGCAGAACATACCGTCGCCATGATGATGGCTCTGGTGCGGGGAATCGGCCCGGCGTCGAATTCGATGCGAGAAGGAAAATGGGACCGGAAGAGCTATACCGGAACCCAGCTGGCGGGAAAAACAGTGGGCGTGATCGGCCTGGGACGCATCGGAATCGCCGTGGCGAAACGGTGTCGCGGACTGGAAATGACAGTTCTGGGATTTGACCCGTTTCTGGGAGAAGAAAAAGCGGCCCAACTTGGAATTGAGTTGTATCGAGACCTCGATGCGATGCTTTCCAAGTGTGACATCATCACCGTTCACACTCCTCTCACTCCAGAAACCAAGGGATTGATCGGAGCCAAACGACTGGCAGCTTTGAAGAAGGGTGTTCGAATCGTCAACTGTGCCCGAGGAGGGATTGTTGATGAAGAGGCTCTGGCCGATGCAGTGGAATCGGGCCATGTGTCAGGCGTGGCAGTCGACGTGTTCGTCAGTGAACCTCCTCCAGCTGACTTCCGTCTGACAAAACTGCCTCAGGTTCTCTCGACTCCTCACCTGGCTGCTTCGACAGAAGAAGCACAGGAACAGGTCGCTCTTGAAGCGGCTGATATCGTCGCGAATTTCCTGACGAAGAACGAGATTCGTTCTGCCGTGAACATGGTTCCCATCTCCGGCAAAGAGCTGGAAGCGGCTCGGCAGTACCTCGATCTGGCGTACCGTCTGGGATTGCTGCTGGCACAACTGACAAAAGGGGAGCCGGTCAAGTCGGCTCAGCTTCAGTTCAAAGGAGACGTTGCTTCAAAACCGGTCAAGCTGATTGCAAGCGCGTTCACCTCTGGCTTGCTTTCCGCCGCACTGGAGACCAGCGTCAGCATCGTGAATGCGGACATGACCGCCGCAGATCGTGGCCTGCCGATCACCACGGTTTCCACTACCGAAACGGGTGCATTTGCCACGCTGATCTCTGTGACGGCTGAAACCGAAAAAGGGACCAGAACCATCGCTGGAACGACTTTCGGGAATGACTTCCTGCGACTGGTCAAAGTGGATGATTATCAACTGGATGCCTATCTCGACGGCAAGATGTTGATCTTCACCCATAAAGACGTTCCAGGGGTGATTGGTGCGATCGGAACCGCATTCGGCAAGCATGGGGTGAACATTTCACACATGGCCGTGGGACGTCGTTCCAAGGTTCCCGGCGGAGATGCGGTCGCGGCAGTGAATCTCGACAACCTTCCTTCCGAGGTCGCGATGAGTGACGTCAACAATCATCCAGATATCACCAGTGCCCAACTCGTCAGCCTGCCGGAAGCGGGTGCACCACTCCCCTGGCTGGGATTGTAACCAATCCCCAGTAAGGTGACGCCATGCAAAAAAAGCCCCCCAGAAATCTGGAGGGCTTTTTTGTTGGAATTTTCGCGGCAGTCGATGCGTTACTCTTTATGGAACGTTATCGCCAGTCGGGGCCGGTGGGATGATCTGTTGTGGTGCGACGGGAATGTAACCGTTCTGCTGAATCACCTGATCCGGTACAACCAGTCCGCCGGCACATGTCGGTTCAACAATTCGCCCCTGCTCTGTGATGACCGGCTGACAGATGGCTCTCTCGGTTGTTCCAGTGACGGCCCCCCCGCTGAATCCAGTGGTGCCGAATCCCCCGGCGATTCCACATTGTCCACATTCGGGAACAGCACATTCACAAGCGATGGCACATCCCAATCCGTCACAGGCATCAAGGCCATCGTAATAGAACGAGCCAAAAGTACGGGACTTCAGCCAGCCTCCCCATTTTCGGGCGCTGAAGCCGCTGTAGTAATAACTTTGATTCAATGAGCCAATGGCATGGCCGACGTCGTTCAATTCGGAAACGACGGCATTCTGAACCTGACTGAATCCGACAATGAGTCCGAGGACGGCAATCGTCGCGACCAGAACCAGTTCGGCAGAGACGATGAACCCGGTGTTATCGTTCCATAACGCTGTGATGAGAGACATGGCATGTTTCCTTCAAGTTTTGAAAAGAGCGGTTTGCTCTCTAGTGTGCAGGCGAACGAGGGCGCTTTGTCACGCAACAGCCTCTCATTTCCCTGCGGAACGTCGGAAACAATTTCCGACGATCAACTCGACCGCGCGTCAGTTCTCCGAGACAGCAACCACTTCGTTGAGACGATCGAAGCGAGAGCATCGCAGAGAGTCGACGGAAGATGCGGTCGAAACCTCTTCCGTCAAGAACGAACGACACCCCTGCGCCAGGTTGAGTCGCTCGTTGTTTCATGAATTGAGTCCCGGTGACTTCATGGTCATCACGAGTCCGGAACTCAGATGTTTTCAGTGCCGCGAACAAAACTTCTCAACTGCTGAGAATTCCTTTTCCGCGAGCGAATCTCGAAAAGTTTTGTCAGATGTTTTGAAAAAGAGGGCCTGACAGATCGAGTTGCGCAGCGATCTGCCAGACCCTTCCCCCATCACAGGGAACTCGGAAGTGTGAACCGATCGGGATCAGCGATCGGGAGCGAAAGGAGTGACACTTGTTCACACCTTCCGTCACCTTCCAATTTTTATTTGAATTGCCACAAGGCTGTGTATTTCACTGCAACCGCACCAGGCGGGATAATCACTCAATTAAGCACAGCCCGTGCCACTTAAAAACACGGCACAATCCGCAAAACCAGACCTTTCCCGCATCTTCATACACTGACTGTGGTTGTGGAGAATTCCCTCCGGCAGCGAGCGATGGGTTATTTGGATTAAAGCGATTTTCGCGATTCAATCGATTAACAAAATGAAAGCGATTGCAGCAAGTAGCCTGAACAGGCGGACTTTTTCGCTGCCCGTCCTGCGGATGATTCACCCTGAAAACAAGGAAGGCCTCGAAACGAGAATCATGAAAACAGACGGTGTTTTCAGAAACTGGCCAGAATTTTCCGTAACTCTTTTAATTCAATCCCTTTCCGTTATTTCCGTCTTTTCCGTGGTTCCTCGGAATCTTCCGGGATAGGATGGTGGCATGCCTGATGAGACAACGCCTCTCCCTGACTTTCTTGTGAAGCAGCTTGACCGGCTTCGAAAACGGTTAGCGGCCCTGGCACTGGTGAACGGCATCGGAGTGGCGCTCATTGTCACGTGCGTCATCATCGCCGGAGTAATCCTGCTTGATCTGTTGACTGAACTCTCTCCTCCCGTGCGAATCGGGGTTCTCTGTTTCGTTTCCGTCACGGCATTGCTGGTGCTGCTGCGGAACGGAGTTCTCCCGGCGACGCGGCGTTACCGACAGTCGGAATTGGCGGCGATTGTGGAAGCGGCTCACCCGGAATTGCGGGAACGACTTCTTTCTGTCGTCGAGTTCTCTGAAGAAGGAATCAGAGAGGAGGAATCAGGCTCTCCCCTGATGCGGCAGATGCTCATTCAGCAGACGGTTGCCTTTGCCGAGTCGCACGACTTCACCGCCTCTGTTGAGGGGCGCCGAACGATTCGAAACTGCCGAATCGCAGGAATAGCTCTGCTCGTGCTGCTGTTTCCCTTTCTGTTCGCTACGCAGGCGTATGCCACGTTACTCACCCGTTTCTTCAATCCCTGGGGAGAAGAGGAACCGGTTCGGAATCTGATTCTGACGATCGATCATCCCGACCGAGTTGTGGGTCGTGGGGACGATGTGGAAATTCTCGTCCATCCGTCATGGCGATTTCAGAACGGAATATTTCCCTCCTTTGCGACACTGACCTGGGAGCATCATTCTGACGGTTCTCCAACGGGGGAGCGACAATCGCGTCGCATGGAGTGGAACGAAAATTCGCAGACATATTCAGTTCTGCTTCCTCGGGTGATGGCCGGATTCCATTACAGTGCCTCTGCCCTTCATTCTCGAACCGTGCCGCATCGGATTGATGTGGTCGATCGTCCGAATCTGACCGGTGTTGCCGTGGAAGTGATTCCTCCAGACTACACCGGATTGCCGACGGAGCGTCATGATCCCTTCGTGGGAGAAGTGGTGGCGGTCGAACAGAGTGAACTGGAACTTCAGTTGAGCTTCGACAAGCCTGTTGCCAGTGCCGAAATTCTCTGGCTCGACGGCTCTGTTCCGGGAGGACAAAATGCCGTCAGGGTGACCGACACCGTGAACGGGGTTCCTGTTCGATTCAGCACCCCGTTACCGATCTCTGAAGAGGGGACATCGAGCATTTCCAAATTGATCGCGGCGATGGATCAGCCGTCAGGACGATTCGTGATTCGTCTCCGTGATGAACATGATTTGACCGCCCGACAGGAGCCGATTCGTCGGCTGACCGCTTCTCCCGATGCGGCCCCGCGAATTGAATTCGTCGATCTTCCTCAGAGCACCGAGGCCCGCCCCAATGATATTGTGCGTTTATCGGTCATTGCTTCCGATGATTATGGACTGGCTGGAGTAGAACTTCATGGGGAATGGTTGAAAAACGGAACCCGGGAATCAGTCGTCATTCCCGTTCCGGAAGACCGGCTCGGAAGCGTCTCGTTCCGTTATCAGTTTGAGTTGGACCTCACTCCGTTGGGGCTCGTCCCCGGAGCGCCGTTGACCATTCGTGCTCGGGCCACCGATGAACGACCCGTTCCCAAACCGAACGAAACCTGGACCGGCATCCATTCGTTTCAGATCCGTGTCGACGCGAAAGCGGCGGGGGCGGAACGACTGGAAGAGCGGCACCATCGAACAAATCAGGTACTGAATCAACTCAACACCGAACTGGAAAAACTCCGGCAATCCGCCAGAAAGATGCAGTACCAGACACAACAGGCCGATCCGGCAAAAAACAAGGAACCCGCCTCAGACCAGCAGGTCGAGGAACTCACAGAACAGATTCAGAAACTGTCGGAACAACTGGAGAAACTGAGCGCGGTGATGGAGCAACAACCCGTCTTCGAGCATCTCGCAGAGAAAGCGAAACAGATCGGCGAAAAATCTCTCGCATCGGCTCAGGAGAAAGCCGATGCCGCAAAGCTGGCCGACTCCTCGGGGAAACAGAAGGCGCTCTCCGAAGCGGCCGATGATCTGCAAAAGGCCGGCAAGGATCTGAAGTCACTTCAGGAAGAGTTTCAGCAGATCGCCAAGATGCAACAGGATTTACTGGATTTGAACCGTATCGCCGATCAGGTGGAAAAGCTTGCAAACAACGTGGATGCCTTGAATTCACGGCGTGTTGAAAACCCTCGAGACATTGAAGCCCGACACCAATGGCAGGAAGATCACCGCCAACTTGTCGCTCAGCACCGGACACTGGAAGACAACCTTGAAACGGTGGTCGCGAAGAACCCGGGGTTGATGGACAAGGCTCGAGAGTCGTTACAACTCCGGATGGTGGCACTTGCAGAACAGGCGGAACGACTCGCCCGACAACAACAGGCGGTCACGCGATCGAATGAACAGGACAACAACTCACCTGCTGTGACAGAACGGGATTCCGACAAAACTCCCGGCGAAACAACAACTCCCGAACCAGCATTGGTTCTTCTGGATTATCAGGATGAACTGCTTCGGCAAGGACGATTGCTGTCATCCGAGATCCGGCAACTCGGGTTGAAAGAACAGGAACTCAACCGGAAAGCGTCGGCGATTCCGGATGCCATCCGTCAGGCAACAGAAGCATTGCAGCAACTCGACTTTCCCAAGGCTTTCGACCATGCGAGTGCAGCGACCGAGAAGGGGAACCAACTGGTCGAGGCGATGAACAGCCCGGATGGCTCAGGTCTTCCGGAACGGTTACAACAGCGTGCAATTGAACTGGCGGAAACGCAGCGGCAACTCACCGGTCTGATACAGAAGCTGGCTGACTCTCCGCAACAGCAGCAACAGTTTCGTGGTGAGATGCAGACCCGCATTCAACAGCGAACGGAAGCATTGACCGACGAGCTGAAACAACGGTCCAGCGACTTCAAGCTGGATCGCATCAATCGTCCTGCTCAGGGAGATTTAGCGGCTCAGGCGAGTGAGAAATCATCACAGGCTCAGCACGCGATTGAGCAATCGGTTCTCCAGAGACAAGACGGAGACCACGCCGCATCGAAAGAGTCGTCAGGAAAAGCGCTCGAATCGTTACGTCGAGCGGGGCACCTGTCGCGACAGGCATCCGAAGGAGCGAATCCGAACCGAGCCCCGGAGACAGAGATTCCCGGGGAAGTGGGGCGTCAGGTGGCTGAATCGTCCCAGCGACTCAATCAGGCTGGGGAACTGTTGTCACAACTTCAGGATCTGGTTCAAAAATCCAAAACGTCCGAAGCCAATCAGAAACAGCAGAACGCAGAAAGTTCCAATCAGGAAGGAGAGGAGAAACCTTCCGAGAACTCGTCACAACAGTCTCAACAGCAGTCTCAACAACAATCCTCTGAGGACGGAAAAGGAGAACGTTCTTCGCAGTCCCAGTCTGGTCAATCTCCACCAGGTCAGTCGCAGTCGGGTCAGGGGGAATCGAGTGTGACGTCTTCAACTCTCCGCGAAGCAGCGCAAGGGTTACGTCTGGCCGCGATGCAGATGGGAATCTCCCAGCAACGGGATCAGGATCAGAACTCGCAACAACAAAGCGGACAGGAAGCAGAGCAGGCTGTCAGTGAGGACGCCACGAACAGCGCTTTCACCGGAGAGACTCATCTTCAGGAACTCGAACGCTCTCTCTTCAAAGGAAGTGAACGAGCCTGGGGAAAGCTGCCTGGAACACTTCAAACCGAAATGATCGAATCCTCCCGCCCCCTTCGCGATCCCACTTATCAGGGATTGATTCGACGCTATTTCGAA
>DATMFC010000126.1:0-16592 GCA_035556335.1 Planctomicrobium sp.
CCGAAGTTTACAGAGGGCTGGGGCAACTTCAGGAAGCGGTCCGCAAAACACTCCAGGGGATCGGAGTGAGTATGGCAGCGGTCGGAGCAGGGATCACCGGGAGTCTGACGCTCGCGTTCCGATCTGCAGCGAAAGAGGCGGCCGCGTTGCATAAAGCTGGAGCCGATGGGGCCGCGAGTTCTATTCAGCGATTCAATTCCGTGGCGGATGAAATCGGCAAGTCGTTTTCCGATCTGAAAAACGCAGTCGCTGAGGCCGTCGCTCCAATGGCAGAGTTTGCGGCAAAGGCTCTGGCCCCAGTGATTCGCGGTCTCGCCGATTTCGTGAAATCGATGCCGGGTGTCGTGCAGGTTCTCGCTGCGACCGGGATTGCCGCAACTGCAGCTGGCGTGTTTATCACAGTTCTGTTTTCGAAATTCGTCGTCGGCACGGCGACTGCGGTGATCATGGCGGCCAGCGTCTGGAAGCTGTCTCAATCACTCAAGGAACTGGCCGCAAGTAGCGTTCTGGCATCCAAGGGGATCACGACTGCGAATGCCTCAATGGCTCAAGGGGCGGCAGCGTCCACGCTCAGCACTGCTTTCGGAAAGGTGTCGTCTTCACTGACGATGCTGACCGGTCGACTCCCCTTTGTGGGACGCCTCGTCGGCAGATTGTTTCCCCTGTTCGGTACACTCGGGAAAGCTTTAATTGGAGCGGCAATCGGATTCACAGCGTTTGCGGCGGCAGCGGTCGGAGTCGGCGTCTACCTGCAGCAGATTCATAAGCGAACCGGAGCATTGAGCGGACTGTTTGATTCTTTCGGGAAAGTCGGGCAAGTTGTCGCCGGAGTTTACAGCGGGACGGTCGCTCCCGTGATGAACAAACTCGGCGACACGATGAACGGGCTGTTTGGAGGTCAGGCGTCCTATTGGGGGGATTCCATCAAGACACTCTCCGACTTCCTGGGAAACGCTCTGGTCGCTGCAGCGGAAACCGCAGCCGGAGCGATTGCCATTCTCGCCGAGAAAGTGGAATGGCTCCTGGACAAGATGAACGCCTTATTGGGCATTGAGACGAAGGAAAAACTGCCAGCCGAAATCATCGCCGAACGGAAACAGGGCGAGGCAGCGGCGGAAGCGGAAGCCGAGCAGAAACGACAGCAGGCCTCACGTAAAAAACTGAAGGATGGAGCCGATCAGTATGCGGATCGTCTGATCGAGGATCTAAAGACAGCAGATGACCGTTACGCTGATGAACTGGAACAGCTCCGAATTGCCCGAGAGAAAGGCCGGATCAGCCAGGACCAATACTCTCGAGGTGTCGATCTCGCAGGAGAAAGACGGGACGAAGCGAAGCAGGAGGAATACGACAAGTCCCCGGCCGGAATCATGGCCCGAGAGGTTGAAGAATTCGGGGACCGGTTGCGGGAGTCGACTCGCACGGCTGAAGAGAAGTTCGCCAGCGAGATGGCAAAAATCGGTCAGGCGTTCGTCTCAGGCTCAATCACGGCAGAAGTTGCCCAGCGGGGACTGGAAGAGGCTCAGAAGGCACTGGAAGCGGATCGCCAACGGATTAAGGATGAATCCGAACGCCACGAGAAAGAACTGCGAGCTGCACAGCTGGAGGGAATCAATCGAGTCGCTGATCGTCGTTCCAAGCTGGGATCGGCCATCGGAGGAGACGCGGGAAGTTCCATGTCTTCCAATGCGACAGAATCGCAGGTTGCAGCATTGATGGAAGGAGGATTCCAGTCCGAAGCGTTCGACGCTCAGGCAGGATACGCAAGCTCTCTCCGGTCACGGGCTGAGGAACTTCGGAAGCGGGTCGAGGAACAACAGCAGGCGACAGTCATGTCAACCCGCTCAGTCCAGGAGGCTATGTACGGTCGCAGCGGCAGTGAGTCAGTGGATGAAAAGCTCCTGAAGGAATATCAGGAGGCGACCCGCAAAGCAGATCAGCAGATCAATCTACTGGAAAACATTTTCCGAGAACTCGAGGGATAACGAAAGCATCACGATGGACGCCAAATCCCCTGAAGAACTGCAGTCCCTGCTAAAGGAAGCTCACGAAATCCGGGAGGAGCTGCAGGCTTCACAAACAGCACTCCGCGATTCCCTGAAAGCCGATAAGGACCGGTTACAGGCTCTGTTGGAACTGTACCACTCCCGAAAATGGACACCCACATTGAGCCTGAACAGCGAGGACCTGTTCAGCGTGATGCAATGCGTTCAGTACGTGCTGGGAGTATTTCTGATCGAGAGTGCGGAACAGGCAGCAGAGAAGATTCGGCAACGGGCTGAGGTGTGAAAGGGGATTGTTAGCATCTCTGTCGCGGCAGCAGTTTCAAGCTATTCCGAGACCGTTGGGTATCTTACAAGGTCGTCTTTCTCGTATTTAACTAACTCTCGAATGCGACGATAAAAGCTGCCAGCCAGTTTAGCTGCCTCAAACGGGCGTTCACACATTGCAATAAATGCTGTTGCTTCCGTCACATTGAATGAATCGATCAATTTTACAGCATATTCTGCCAGCGTTTTTTCGTGTTGCTGCCATTTCGGATCATCGGATGTTTCGATGTCATTTAATTTATTTGCTTTAATATAGCTGTCCAGATCCGAATAAATACTAGCAATTGTCGCATTATTTTTTTTCAACTGAGAAACACATTCAACAACTTCTCTCGCCGTTCCGGCATGCATAGAAAACCTAATGAACCCAGGTGATGCAAATTGCATCGACTGAATCCCACTTCGGTGTTCTGCTGGAATTCTATCGGCAAACCAATTAAAGACATGCATCGCGCTAAATCCGTCTCGTTTCCATGGAAACGAAGGAATGGATGGTACGTGAAGAACATTGAGTCCATACAAAAACGAGTACGCTCTGCTGAACGTCCATGGAAGTGTACCTAGTTCTGAGATCGACCAGCCTTTTTCAATAACGAGAGCGTATGTTTTCTCATCAACGTCAACTATATGGCTAAGATATGCGCTTTCCTGAGGCGTGTACTGATCGGGGATTTTTGTAACATCAACCAGTGAAACAAACTCTACTTTTCCGCAGTGCGTTTCATCCGCGAAATATACGAAGTTGTCTCTGCACCCTTGCGGAATCACGAATGTTAGCGGAACAAATCGATTTACAATTCTTAGGATGCTCGCCTCTTGCACTCTAAGCCACATCCAACGGTGATGCGTGCTGTCGCAGTCACACCAATATTTCAGGTAATGCTCCTTAGTGTCTTCCTGGACGTAGTGCGAAAGCAGCGGCCCTTCATATTCCTCTAGATGGCGAACAAGGTTGAGGTTACGAAACGGAAGCCTACTCAACTTTAGTGCGTCACTGAATGTCAACATAAGAAACCTCCTTGACGTTGACACATCGAGGACAAAAATCGCACTGTTTGTATTCAAAAAACGAAAAATGTCCGTCATCACGGGAAGGCGTGGCTAATCCGTCGTCTGTTTTGATTGTAAATTCAGCCAAGTGCGTTCCGGAAAGTTTCGCAAAATTTTTATACTTCTTGGTCATCTCAAAGTGGAACTTGGTCGCCTTTTTCCTGCAATCAAACATGGAAAGAGCCGCTTTTCCTGCACAGCAATCCTGAGGCTTTAGCGGGCGTGATGGGGATACTCTGGCGACGGGCAAAAATGACCTTTCTTCAACAATCTGAAAGACGAACCTGTATGCCGTCATAGACACAGTGCGTGCTGAGGCAGGAGGACATTCCTCTAAATCTTTGACATCTTCTTCATATTTGAACATCGAAAATCTTTCATTGAAGAATAACCGGATATTCGAATAAAACGTGAAGTAAATCTAGCCGAACGTCGATTTTGTGGTTTTGACAGATTCGTCAGTGACCTTGAATGCCTCAAATTCGATTTAAGGCGTGCGATCCCTGAATCCGTCAACACTGGGAGTTTGCGACAGATTCCACTCTGTTACTCTATTCCTGTCATTCGAGCTTCAATGCCTTTCTGACTCCCGCAATTTCCGCTTCGATCCTGTCCAATGCCGCCGCGACTGCCGCTTGGTCACTTCTGCTCAGTTTGGCGTTTTGCTTCGAGATTGCTGCCGGTTGCAGCTCGTCCCACAGTAAGAAGCTAACGAGCGTAATTGCCCCGCGAGATCAATCTTGATTAGTCGATTGGACAGCGTTGCTGAGGGATTTTATAAACTGGCGTATATCGGCCAATTTGAAAGAAACTTCAAACTTTGGGGGCGGCTTCTGTCCATTCTTTTTCTTTCGTGCCCGGTATCGAGCGTTTTGAAACGTGATGTGAGAAATTGCGTCAGCGTTTTTCTGACAGTGAAATTGAAGGTCACAATGGGCGATTGCATTGCGAAGATTTCGCAAGAGGTTCCAGAGCGTCTTCTTATCCTCCTCTACTGTCCACCGGGATAAATCAGCTGGTGGCCAGTTTGCTTCGGAATCTTGAAGATCAACATATTTCGTGCCAGCATTCCCAATGCTTGCCCGCTCAAATGGCAAGACAACAAGCCCAAGGAATGAATTCACCAGCATGGTGACTTCCCAAGTTTCCAACTTTGACTGACCATTGAAAACTGGTGAATCGATTTTACTGCTGGCGTTCTCGAAGAATTCTAAGTTCTCAACAGTTCGACGAGCAAAATCCTGGACAAACTCGTTCTGATCGTAGTTCACGACCGACACTCCACTTGACTCATTGTGGCTTCCGCTTCGGCTTCTCCGCCTGACTCAACGCCTGCCCCGCCGCTTCATCGGCAATGATCCGGAGCCAGTCGGACAGCGAACGCTTCGCCAGCTTGGCGGCCTGCTCCCAGCGGCGTTTTTGCTCTGGTGAACACCTGCCGCGAAATCGTTCTGACAGAATTTCATCTTCGTTTCCCATAGTGCACAGTGTGCCTACGATGTTGGCACTTGACAACAGGGGGCACCTTGTGCCATAAATGTACCCACAAGGGAAGCCTGTTCGGTCCAGGGACGGCGACCTCTGACAACTCGATACACCGGGCAACCGCTCGGATTTTTACGCCTGTTTCTCGCCGCTGGACCCGGTTGGAAACAGGCGTTTCCTTTTTTGCCTGCAGAGGACAGGCCAATCCGAGCTGACATCAGGACATAAAAAAAGCCGGTCGCATGGTGCAACCGGCCATCTGTTACCAAGCCTGCCGTCAATTTCTCAGGTCGTCGGCAGGCTCAGCTGAAAGTATGTTCGCATGATTACGCACGTTCATCAAGATTCGAATTCGACAAATTCCGCTGTTTCCGAGTCCGTGACTCGAGTTCCCGTCTCAACCATTCCCATCGGTCCGCTGGCGACGCTTTCTCCAGTTGAAAAGCCGGAGATGCCGGACCTGACCATCACGCCGCCGGATTCGATCCGGTTGACCGTGAAAGTCGGTGGTTGTGACCAGCCGCTCTTTCTGCGAGCGATTCCGGGAGCGATCACGACCGGCATTCAGAGGGAAGATGCAACGGCTCTGGCCATTTCCCTGAACCGGAAGATTCTGGCGGGTGACAAGTACTCTGAATTTTGGCACGTCGTTGCCTACTGCAATTCCGGGTTCTGCGTGGTCCGGTTGCTGCGTCCGGTTGGTTGGAATCCACAAACGGAGTATTCCTCTCCTCCGTCAGCTGACTGCGGACTGATGAACACTGGAGCCCGAATCGAGGTTCACCGGTTCAACCAGCTTCAGCTGCGGATGGCTCCGGTCCGATTCTGGCAGCTGCTCATCAAGCCGCTGGAGTATCCGACCGTCGCGAACACCAATGAACTGACTGAGAAGGAAGCCGAAGTGGTACTGGCCGTCGCAGAATCACTCGGAGTTCACCTGAACGTCCAGCGGATGCGAAACCGCATTCTGCAACTGCAGGTTCAGGGGAAGAACGCTGGCCTGCTGAACTCGCTCGGCTGGAATCCGGAGCGTGGTTCCGCCAAGACGCTCGCCCATCAGTTGCACCTGATCGCGGAACGATACAAGACCGCTGCGGAACTGGTAGACGCTCTCTGCCAGCACGATCCGACGCTGTGATCAATTTCCCAGTCACTTTTCTTCATTTTTTCCCTGCGGCTCGATGGTCGGGCTGCAGGGCTCATATCTCGCACATTTGATCCTGAAGGAATTTCTTATGATTTCTCCGTCGATACTCCATCGCTCCGTGACAAGTCATCCGGTTCGACGCACGTTCGGTCTCGATTCGTCAATCCCTCTTGACCACGATGACATTCCAACGATTCCATTGAGAATGCATCAGTATGACTGGGGAGACAACAGCGTCCCCTGTTTCGTTCAAATGGCATGCCTCGGCGAAGGACGGTTCATCTCTCGGAAGCTTCTGGACTCACTGACCGATCGCCAACTGGAGTTTGTCATCAGCACGTGGTCTGCAAACGGAGTCGCTCACCACGTCCGGGCAGATGGAATTGCAACCATGGACGCCACACTGCTCGCCTGCCCGCCTGCTGGATACGTGATTCACGTTGCCGAGCAAAGATTCATGACGAACGACCCAAGAATACGGCACGGTGAACAGATCGATATCGTCGTTCACGGCGAGAAGACACTCAGAAACGCCCGGAAAGCTGTGAATGAGTTCCTGGCGGACGTGGAGCAGTTCGGGCTTTGCATTCGATAGGGAAGTCAAATTCGGACTGCCCCCGGTGGTTCGCTGCCGGGGGCGTTTTCATTTTATTCTGACTTTTCCACGAATGAAATCCCCATGACGATCGAGGAATTGAAAGTTGGTACACGTGACCCGGGCGGATTGGCCATTGGATTCGATGCTGCCGGATTGCTGGAACGTCTCCGTGTTGTTCCGGACGGCCTGCCGGTCAAATTCCTGCGGGTGAATTCGGACAATGAGACGCTGGCCTACTTCGCGGCGTCCGTTCGTCTGCTGACGGACAAGAAAACCGGCGCGCCGGGAGAACTGCAAGTCTGGCTCATGCCGGAGATCAACGGTCAAGACAACGACCGGGAAGACGATGCCGGTTGAGGCCAGAAACGACAAAACGCCTTCTGGCTGGTCTGCCCGAAGGCGTTTTTTGCTTGATTCAGAAACTCACCTCAAAGTAGCACTGGGGTAGTACCTCCAGATTGCTATTCGTCGTAAGTCAAGTTACCCGGCAAGGATTCGAACCTTGACGAACAGTACCAAAAACTGTTGTGCTACCGTTACACTACCGGGTAAGCGTTCGCGAAACATATCCCGTTGCGCGAAAATTGCAAGATTAGAACACCGAGAACCTTAAGGTTTTTCAGGTTCTTTTTTCGCTCATCAATGATCGCCTTCAAATAATATCAGGATGTCGGGAGAACGTCACGGCAAATGCGTAAGATATTCCCCCCCAAGATTTTCTGGATATCTTCGTCTGAATACCCTTTCTGAACCAATCCGACGGTAAACAACGGCCAGTTCGTCCAGGCAAGACTTTTCGCTCCTGGCCAGTTGCCACCCAATGCTCCGGGGGGCCACAAGGAGGCGAAACGAGGGAGACGTTTCCCTCGTGATTTGACCTTCGA
Organism: Planctomicrobium sp.; assembly: GCA_035556335.1. Taxonomy (GTDB): domain Bacteria; phylum Planctomycetota; class Planctomycetia; order Planctomycetales; family Planctomycetaceae; genus Planctomicrobium. The sequence goes on from DATMFC010000126.1 coordinate 7,495, forward strand.
GTTCTCTGCACTGCTGAACTGAGATGTGTAGCTAATGTCGGTTCCGATGGCGACGTGGTCCACCCCGTATTTTTGAGCCACATAGTCGATATGGGTGATCAACTGGTCGATGCCACCGCTTCCACCAAGAAAGTATGGAATGCAACAAATTCCAACCAGACCGCCGGTGTCGCAAATGGCCTGAATGACGTTGTCCGGCTTGGAACGGATATGTTCCTGCAGACTCGTGCAAGTGGTGTGACTGGCGACCATTGGTTTTGATGACGCTTTGGCGGCTTCCAGGCTCGTTTGCCAGCCGCTGTGAGCGACGTCAACGATCACGCCCACTTTATTCATCTCAGCGATCGCGGCTCGACCGAAATCGCTGATGCCGCCGTTGGCCGTTTCTGCACAACCGTCGCCAAACCGGTTTCGACGGTTGTATGTCAGGTGCATCATACGGATGCCGAGTTGGAAGAATAGCCGGACAAAATCGAGGTCTTCACTGACATTGGTATGCTGGTATGGAAGTGGAATTCCGTTGCCGGTCAGGTACAGGCAATGCTGTCCGGCGGCGTGTGCGGCCTCGATGTCTTCTGGGAGAGTTGCCCGCGTGAGTGTTCCTCGCAACATGTCTCCCAGATAGGTGAAATGAGCGAGTCGTCGAAGGAGTAGCAAGGGATCGTTCCCTTCTTCACCTGCGTTCTGGAAGATGCAGGTGACGCCGGCCGTTTTCATGGCGGTGTCGAATTCGTTTCTCTCTTTCGGATCGAGTGCCGGACGGGTCATCGACATTTCGGACCGAAGATTGATCAATTCGAAATCGGAAGCACCGTCGGCGTCTGCCTGTGCGAGAGCGGTTCCGTCAATCGCAGCGCGTGGGGCAAATCCGTAAGAATCGAAGACGAGACTTTGTCGATGCAGTTCCAGTCCGCGTTGCAGTTGGGCGGGAGTGGGTTTGAGGATTTCCAGTGCCGCATCACGCCCACGGATGATGGTCGGATTCTGGGTGACCAGGAGGGGATCACGTTCATATTGATAGGGCTCGGATGAGGAGCCTTGTGGTTTGGGATCGTCGGCAGCGGCGGTTTTCCAGCTGGCGGCCGCTGTTGCTGAGAGGGCGATCGCGGTGGATTTGAGAAAGGTGCGGCGGTCTGGTTCTGAAGCAGGAGTGTTTGTTGTCCGATGGCTCATGGAGGTTCCCTCTCTCAGTTCCTCATTCAGTAACAATTTAACGGTCTGGATTCGCCATTGATCAGTGTGGTTCCCAAAGCAATCGCAGTTTCATTCCCATGTTGAAAAATCGCAGAGGCGGAGAGACCCGGCGCGGCCGGTTTGTCCCGGCCGCAACCAAAGGAATTCACGTTGTCCAAAATCCTCGCAGACTGAGAGAATCCAGAACGTTTGCAGTACAGAGGGGCAGAGAAGACTCCTTTGCGCCTCTCCGTTCATTTCCTTGATTGACTACTTTCATCTGCGAGTGCGAGTCATGGTGAGGTCTCGACGAGTGGTGGGACGAAGCGGAGCTTCTGGTTGAGTGCGTTCCCAAGCTGGGGCTTGGGAACGAGGTTTGTTCCTTACAGTTCGATGCCCAGTTCTTCGATTTTGCGGTAGAGACTGGACAGACCGAGTTTTAAACGTTTGGCGGCTTCACGTTTGTCGGGCCATTGACGCAGAACCCGGGTGATGTGCAGGCGTTCGTAATGGCGCAAGGCACTTCGCAGGTCATCCGTATCAGGCAGAGGTTGTCCCAGTCCGAGGAGGTCGGGAGGGAGATCGGCCGGTTCGATCTGGGTGCCGTCACACATGATGACCGCACGTTCGATGGCGTTATCGAGTTGTCGAACGTTCCCTTTCCACTGGGCCGACATCAGCAGGCGAATTGTTTCGCTCGAGGCACTGACAACACGTTTGCGGAGTGCCCGGGAATGTTTGGCGACGAAATGATCGACCAGCTCCGGGATGTCATCGAGCCGTTCACGCAGAGGAGGAATCCGGATTTTGACTCCGTCGAGCCGGTAGAACAGGTCTTCCTGAAACTCGGCGTCGCCGACCAGCCGCAACAGGTCCTCGCTGGTGGACGCAATGATCCGGCAATTCACGGAATAAGTTTCCGCTCCCCCGGAGGGCATGGATTCCTGATACTCAACGGCTCGCAGCAGTTTTGTTTGCGTTCCCATGGGAAGGCTGGCGATTTCATCGAGGAAGACGGTTCCGTTCCCCACGGTTCGCAAAATTCCCGGCTGGCTCTTGCCGCCGGATTCACTGCCGAACAGTTCCGCTTCGAGCAGTTCAATCGGCCTGGTTCCGCAGTTCACCGCGAGAAACTTCTCGTCTCGCATGGGACCGGCAGAGTGAATCGCTCGGGCGAAGAGTTCTTTTCCAGTCCCGGTTTCTCCCACCAGCAGGACGTTGGAGTGGGTTGCGGCAATCTTTCCGATCGTTTCATGCAGCACCCGTAACGGTTCGCTGGAGCCGATGATCTGATCGAACCGATTCGGCTGAGCCAGTTCGCGACGGAGTTTCTGGTTCTCCAGATAAAGGTCGCGGTATTCGAAGACCCGGCGTAACTTGTTGGAAAGATCGTCAAAGATCACCGGTTTGGTCAGGTAGTCGAACGCACCGGCCTTGAAGGCTTCGACCGCCGATTCCACTGTTCCGTAAGCGGTGATAATGAGAACAAACACCGACGGATTGATTTTGTGCATCAACCGCATCGTGCGGATACCGTCCCCATCGGGAAGCTGGATGTCACAGATGGCGACATGAAAATCTTTTTCGCGAGATCGGGCAATCCCCTCTTCCACCGAAACCGCTTTGACAACCTGATACCCTTCTCCGGACAGAAATTCGGCCAATGTGTTTCGGATGATTGGTTCATCTTCAACAATCAGGATGTGTCGGTTGGCGTTTTGTTCGGGATTCAAGCGATTGCTCATGTTTTCTGGAAAGACGGGGTGCGGCTGGCAGAATGTTTCTGTTGAGAAACAAACTGCGTTGCTGGATCAACATCACGACGAGAACCGTGCTTCTATTTGCAGCCTGCCATGATACGACCCGTGTGGTGTTTCGCCAAGCCGGGAGCAGGTTTGGAAGAGTATGAATCTCGCGAGGATTTCATGGCCAGATTCTTTATTGGGAATCAGACCATGAAATCGGGGCGTTTTTTGAGTATGATTCATGTCAGGTCATCAAAGTTCAACTCAGCTTCGGGCAGTCAGTGCTGGTTGTGATACCGAACCGTTTCTGAGGGAGTACCGTTCAATGAATTGGCAAGAGCATATTTCGGTAAACCCGGAAGTTTGTCATGGCCGCGCCTGCATTCGTGGAACGCGGGTTATGGTTTCTGTGATTCTCGACAATATTGCAGAAGGGGAATCGACCGAGAATTTGTTGAACAGTTATCCCTCACTGACCATGGATGATATTCAAGCGGCGTTACAATATGCGGCTGAGCTTGCTCGATCGATTGCTGTCCGGAACTGATCGGACCAATTGGCACTCTGTAGTCCTTCCATTTTGGTGTTCTGATACTTTCGAACCGATTCGGGGGTGGGACGAAAATATTATGAGAAATACTCAACGAAGTTCTTTGCGCCTTTAGCGCCTTTGCGTGAGTCTTCTTTTCTCACGATCAGAATGAAACTGCTCCAAATATCTTCCGGTTCCCCGTGCGTTGATCGGTCTGTTTTTATATGATCGTCGGGAACCTGCCGGATGTTTCTTTTTTGTTGATCAGCAATGGTGACGCCGATGCGATGTTGGTTTGCTCCCCTGCTCTGCTTACATCTCGTTTTTCCGCCATTCGTCGATGCGGCGCCGCAGGTGGATTATGAAAAGCAAGTGGCTCCGCTTCTGAAGAAATACTGTGCCGGGTGTCACAACGATTCCGAGAGTGAAGGGGATTTTTCGCTGGAGTCGTTTGCTTCCCTTCAAAAAGGAATCAAGTCGAAACCGGCCTTCTTGTCGGGGGATCCTGCGGGAAGTGCGCTCTGGCGTGTGATGATTCCCGGAGGGGAACCGGCAATGCCCCCGGAAGGAGAACCTGCTCCGAACGAGACCGAACGTGAGATGGTCCGTCAGTGGATTGAACAAGGGGCGGTTGGCCCGGCGGGCATGGAACCGGATCGTCTGAAGTTGTTTGTCCCGAACATTGCCACAAAAACAACGCTTTCTCCGGTGACGTCGTTGGCCTTTTCCCCTGATGGTCGGCTTCTGGCGGTGGGACGTTATGGCAAGGTGGAGTTGCTGGAAGCGGGAGACGGACCTGTCTCCGATTGGAAGCGGGTCAGTACGTTTGCCGATCTTCCCGGAAAAGTCGAAGCACTCCAGTTCAACTCGGAAGGAACGCAGCTTCTCACCGGTTCCGGTGTCGTCGGTTCTGGCGGAATTGCGGTATTGTGGAATGTGGCGAATGGCCAGCGCATGAAGGAATTTCGTGGTCATCGAGACCAGATCCTCTCCGCTCTGTTGAGTCCTGACGGCAATACTCTCGCCACCGGCAGCTACGACAAAAGTATCATTCTCTGGGATGTGGCAACGGGAGAACCGGTTCAAACTCTTTCTGCCCATAACGGAGCGATTTACGACCTCTGCTTCAGTTCCGACGGAAAGATTCTCGCGAGTGCCAGTGCGGATGATACCTGCAAATTGTGGCGAACGAGTGACGGCGAGCGTCTCGACACACTCGGCCAGCCATTGAAAGAACAATACACCGTTCGTTTCAGTCCGAGCGGCAAGTCGGTGATTGCGACTGGGGCAGATCATCGTTTGCGTGTCTGGAAACTGGCACATGGAGATCAACCCGGCATCAACCCGATCACTTTGGCCCGATTCGCTCATGAGGCCCCCATCTCCACGTTCTGCTACTCCGGCGACGGTACCCGACTGATCACCACCGCCGAAGACCGAACCATTAAAATCTGGGACGCCCGATCGTTCACGGAAATTCAACTTCTTAAGAATCAGCCGGAACTCGTGAGCTGCCTTGCCGCCGACCCGAAACAGGATCGCGTCATTCTCGGCCGTCTCGATGGCTCTCTTGATTTCCTCTCCTTGCCGACGGTGAAAGGGAGGCCGCAAGAGAATGCGCCGGTATCTACTCCGGTCGCGACTTCAGAGACCACCTCGTTGAAGATGAACGACACGACCGCAGCGATGACGGAAGTCGCTGAAGTGGAACCGAACAATCAGCCGCTGCAAGCCCAGATGGTCACTCTCCCCGTAACAATTCGTGGAGCGATCCATTCCAGTGATTCGACATCCGATGTGGATTGTTTCCGCTTCGCTGCCAGTACGGGGGAAACTTGGGTGATCGACGTGAATGCGGCCCGTTCCAAATCGGAACTTGATTCGTTTGTGGAAATCCTCACAGAAACCGGAGAGCCTATTGAACGGGTTTTGTTACAGGCGGTTCGGGATTCTTATTTCACGTTCCGTGGAAAAGATGGGAATCAGGTGACCGACTTCCGCCTGTTCAACTGGGAAGAAATGACCGTCAACCAGCTGCTCTATTGTAATGGAGAAGTGGTCAAGCTGTGGCAACTTCCGAACGGTCCGGACGCCGGGTTTCGAACGTATCCCGGGGAAGGAAATCGCTGGAATTATTTCGACACGACCGGGCTCTCTCATGCTTTGGGGGAACCGTGTTACGTCGTGGAGCCGCATCCTCCCGGCACTCAACTGATTCCGAACGGACTTCCTGTCTTTCCGATTTATTATGAGAATGATGACGCTGCATTTCGGGAGAATGGAAAGGATTCGAAACTCTTCTTCACCGCTCCGGCAGACGGAAATTACGTCGTGCGAATTCGTGACGTTCGCGGCATGCAGGGAGACATGTTCACTTATACCCTGTCGATCCGAAAACCGGCTCCCGATTTCAGTGTCAGGATCTCCGACCGCAAGCCGAAGGTCTCGGCGGGACGTCAGTTTGAAGTGGTCTTCCGGGTCGATCGAAAAGATCAGTTTACCGGTCCGATTATCATCAATGCCGAAAACCTTCCGACTGGTTTTTCTCTGAATACACCGCTTCAGGTGGAAGAAGGTCAGATCGACGTTCAAGGAGTGATCTCCATCGCCCCAGACGCAGAGAAGCCGACTCCGGAGCAACTCAATGCGATCCTGTTCACCGCTACTGCTGATATCCAGGGAACGTCCGTCAATCACACAGTTGAAGGCTGGACCGAGATCAATCTCAACACGAACAAGACCCCGCAACCGGTCATTCGGGCTGCTGCCAATGGGGCGACGCCATTACCGAGTTCCGGGGACGGACCATTGGAATTTGTGATTCACCCCGGTGAAACCATCATGCTGGAAGTCGCCGTCGAAAGACACGGATTTGATGGTGTCCTCGCTTTCGGAACAGATGATGCCGGGCGAAACCTGCCACACGGGGTCTATGTCGACAACATCGGCCTGAACGGTTTGTTGATGCTGGAGAACCAGTCGGTCCGTGAGTTCTATATCACGGCTCTCGACTTCGTTCCGGAACAGACACGTATGTTCCATCTGAAACTGGGATCACAGGGACAACCCGTTTCTGCTCCCGTCATTTTGCATGTGCGTCCCCGGTAGAATGTCTGGTTATAACGATTCTATTGAGGTTGAATTCACGTTGCCTTTTTGCACCGGCCCATTCTCGGGTTCGTTTCTGAAAAACCTCTTTCCATCGAAGTGAGAGAGCTACGGTAAGAAAACCGTTATCTTCTTTTTTAGTGCCGCGAACAAAGCCTCTCAATTCATGAGAGTTTTCTTTCCACGAGCGGATCGTGGAAGGTTTTGTCAGGGCCGTTAATGGAACCGTGAAGATGAACCCATCTTACCTGGATCAGTGGACTCCGGAGCAGTTTGAAGTTCTGGAACAATCGATTCTCGTGGCCCGTCACCGGATCCATTCGACAGGACTGTTCTCTGACGATGCCCTGGCCGACCTGATTGATAAGCATCCCTCCAATTATCTGACAATCGCGGCCATGGGGCGCGATCAGAATAAATTCGAATGGATGGTCGGCGATCGTAACGGTCTTTCCGCACGTGAACTGTTATCAGCCGTCCGTAACGGAAAGCTCTGGCTGAACGTGATCGCCATTACACGATTTCACGAAGAATATAAGAAGCTGATCGATTCGGTTTATAATGAACTCGAAGCGAATAACCCCCGATTTCAGGCGAAGAACCGATCAGGGAATATCTTAATCTCTTCGCCCAATGCGATGGTTTATTATCATATTGATCTCCCGGTGAATATGCTCTGGCATTTAAGAGGTGAGAAACGGGTCTGGGTTTATCCTCCGTTTGACCCCCGATTTGTTTCTTCCAGAAACATCGAACGTCTGATTGCCGGGGAAATGGCAGAAGATATGCCGTATCATGCCTGGTTTGAAGATTATGCGTTGTCGTTCGATGTGAAGCCGGGAGATCTGATCACCTGGCCGCAGAATACTCCACATCGGGTGACCAATCTGGATGGCTTGAATGTTTCGTTATCAACCGAACATCGTAATGCCCGGGCACAGCGTCGACTGAATGTTCATCGTGCCAATCGTCTGTTGCGACAGCGGTTCGGTTACGACAGCCGTAACACCAGTCCCGACGGTATTTCAGCACGAACGAAAGAAGCGGCGATCCGTGGCCTGACACTGTGGAATCGTCTGACGAAGAAGAAAGTCAAAGAACCATTCGGCTACCGTAAACGCTTTATCGTCGATCCTGCTGCCGAGAACGGCTACCGTCTGCTTGATGGAGAATCCGCCGCCAACTTCGAAGAGGAAAACGCCGTCCTGATGGGAAGGTAAACGCTTACTTCTGAAGATCGAAGTCCTTCTGATTTGGTCCAGCAACTACAGTTGCTTTCAGGTCTGTAGTCGACTCATTTCGATACTTCGCCGGAACATTTTTCAGGGTGTCTGGGGGAGCCTCATTAGCTGGCCCTGGTTGGATATTACTTTGGTCCTCAGGGATGAGATAAACACGGTAATCGCCTGGTGGAAAGGGAAACTTGAACTGATAGTTTCCTTCATAAGTGAGGTTTGTAGCGAGGTTGACTCCAAGAGCGCTTGATGAAAAGACGACTTGCCCGGATGTGATGGGGGTTCCGTTCAGAAGAATCGTTCCGCTGATAGTTCCTTGGGGAGGAGCCGTTTTAGTGTTACAACTTAAGCTGATCAGAGCCATGCAACTGAATGTCACATATAGTCGGAATATCTCCGTTGATACGCGCCCCATAAGTTTCTTTCGAAATTTAACAGAATCGATATGTGGACTGATGTCATGTCGTGTGAGATGACATCAGCCCACAATAGATGGAGTATAAAGAAATAAACCTTTTTCAATCGAACTTCGCTTAATCGTGTCTACTCGCACCGTGTCAATGTAAAATGGGCAAGGTTTTGACAGGAAAATATGCGTTGTACGGCCAGATGAGAGATCGGACGGGCCTAAAACTCTCCCAGTGTTAAACCATCTTGTTTCGACGCTAATCTTCGAAGCGTTGCCATGGAGATGTTATTGGAGATAAATCTCACGCCACCGTCTCCCAAGAGGCAGTGCAGACCGCCAGTATGTTCGGAAGTTAATGGGGAATTTGGAAGATAGGTTTGGTTTCCTGTGGATGGAGCTGCCGGGGGGTTTGGCCTGTTGCGGACAACATTGATTCCTGTTCCCCAGGAATTACTTTCTCCTGGAAGCCCATTTCTGCCTGCGGCAACAGTCCCGGTCCAACCACCAAAGTAATTACTTCGGTAGTCTTTGCCATCAATCAAACCAGACTGCTCTCCAATAATCATAGTATTGGAGAGACCATCTGTGGCATCACGCATCTTTGTTGAGATTTGAACGACCATCATCCCAGTGTTGGAATATCGAGATCCTGATGTTCCCCAAGATTGAGTAGATTCTCCACCATAAACTTCAGTTGGATCATCGGAATAGGCGCCGGCGATTGCAACATAGTCCATCGTCATTCCTGTCTCGATCCCCAGGGAAGCATTAGGAGACTGTCGTCCATTATTAGAAGGTGGATCACCTCCTGTATAAAATTTGGAGGCCGTACTTGATGGGCATTTATAAACACTGACATAGAGATCATTTAAAACCGCATTCTCGACATCGTAACC
>DATMFC010000127.1:0-4450 GCA_035556335.1 Planctomicrobium sp.
ATGATCACCCGGAAGGGGGAAGTGAAAGTGGCCGACTTCGGTCTCGCCCAGCTTCAGGGGGGAGAACGGCTCAACCTGACTCAGGAAGGGGTGACCATGGGAACCCCGCTCTACATGAGTCCGGAACAGGTCAGCGGACATGCGGTCGATCAGCGCAGCGATATCTATTCCTTCGGAATTACCTGTTATCACATGCTGACGGGGGCTCCGCCGTTTCGGGGAGAGAATGCCGTCAGCGTGGCCGTGAAGCATCTTCACGAACATCCGCAATCTCTCGGGGAAGTACGGGCCGATCTCCCGGCCGCCGTCTGTCAGATGGTGGAACGAATGATCGCCAAACGTCCTGAAGATCGTTACGGCGATGCGGGGACGATTGTCAACGACGTCCGCAAACTGGCGAAAGCGATCAGAACCGGAGAAAGCGTTGATGACCTGATTGGCGATGCCGAGACGACAACCACCAGTCCCGTCCGCCGTCCGATTCCTGTTCTCGCGGGAATGTGCCTGCTGGTGTTCCTGGTGACGTCCGGCATCGGCTGGTATTCAAGAGCGAGTCTTCCTCCTCCGGGAGGAAATGCGTTGAGCGATGTCCCGGTCTTCCCCACTGCCCGGGAACAATACATCCATGCCATGTTCGCGACCAGCAGTGAAGATGCCTTTCGGGCGGTGATCTCCCGGTTCCCTGCTCGAGACGACAAACACTGGACGCGTCTTGCCCATCAGCAACTGGCGCTCTTGTTAATGAAAGACCGACGTCGTGAGAAGGAAGCACGTGAGCAACTGGATGAACTTCAACGGGTGGAACCGGAAGATCGTGAACTGATTGCCCAGGCCCGGGTCGGTAAAGCTTATCTTGATGCCATTCACAACAACGTGGAACTGGCCAGGCGAACGGTTCAGGGGTCCAGTGGAGATGAACTCAATCAGGTTCTCACTGGAAGCTGGAAGCAGCTTTTTCTGGAAGTCCGGCAGTTGACGTCATCCAATGGGACAAGAACATCTCCGCAGTAGAGTCATTTCTGATTGTCCTGTATTAAGAACCCCTGACAAAACAGACACCGATCCGCTCGCGGAAAGGAAATTCTCATCATTTGAGAAGTTTTATTCGCGGCTCTAAGAAAAAATCCGGGATGGTTCTGTTGTGATTTGATAGATTCGATTGATAGATCGATCATGAAATATTTCTTCCTGTATTTGCGCTGTTTCCCCCGTATACGATCTCTCAGGAATAGGGCGCTGGCACTATTCTTATCGGGATTGATGCTAAGCTCTTTTGTGCAGGGGGAAGAAATTCCGGCAATCGACAGATTAGTGACCGAAGCGATTCAGTCCGGAAGAATGCCGGGAGCGGTGGTGCTGGTAGGACAGGGGGATCGTCTTCTGCACCGGAAAGCTTATGGAAACCGACAGGTTCAACCGGATGCGGAGCCGATGACGCTCGATACAGTCTTCGATCTGGCGTCACTGACGAAACCAATCGCGACTGCCACCTCTGTCCTGATGCTGATTCAGGAAGGAAAGATCGACCCTTTAAAAAATGCTTCGTTTTATCTTCCGGAATTCGGCAATAATGGAAAAGAGGCGATCACCGTCGATCAGTTATTAACACACACTTCAGGGGTCATTGCGGATAATTCGATCCGCGATTATCAATCGGGTGTTCATCAATCCTGGGAGAAAATCTGCCAGCTCAATTTAGTGGCTCCTCCGGGAGAGAAGTTTATCTATTCTGACGTGGGATATATTGTCTTAGGAAAGTTGGTTGAAGCGGTCTCTGGACAACCGTTGGAGCAGTATTGTGCTCAGCATCTTTTCCAGCCATTGCAGATGAATGAGGCGGGATACCTTCCCGCAGAATCGTTGGTTCCCCGAATCGCTCCAACAGAACGTTTTCAGGGGAACTGGTTACGTGGGACAGTACACGATCCGCGTGCCCGAGCCCTGGGGGGTGTTGCCGGTCATGCAGGTCTCTTCTCGACTGCGGATGATCTCAGCCGGTATGCCCGAATGATTCTGAACAGTGGGCAACTGGAGGGAAATCAGGTTCTCCAACCGGAAACGGTTCAAGCGATGCTGGTTTCCCGGCCCGTTCCTCCGAACGGAATTCGGACCTGGGGATGGGATCGGCAGTCTCCCTATTCAGGAAATCGGGGAAAGGGAATGAACCCCCTGGCGATTGGTCACGGGGGCTTCACCGGAACCGGAATCTGGATCGATCCGGAATCCGGACTCTATGTGATTTTCTTGAGCAGCCGTCTTCATCCAGATGGTAAAGGAGCCGTGAATTCCTTGATTGGAACGATCGGGACGGAAGCCGTTAAATCGCTTCCGTAGTCTGAAATCAGCGTTTGACTGCTTCCGACTTTGCTTCTTGAGCGGCGGCATTCGCGCCGGTCAATCCGGAGATGAATCCACGATACAATGCCGCAAATTCCAATGCTTCCAGATCGCGGGAACCATCGGTCAACTTCCACAACTGTGGGGCGGTTCCACGATTCACTGCATCTCCCGCCTGCAGCAGAAACAGATCTTCCTGAATCAGTGGATCGTACAGACTCTGAATGAAGGCGAAGGCTTCTTCCTGAGATCGGGTTCTCTGGACTTCACCACCAAGTTGCAATGCCACCAGATCGAGTTGGAACGGCAGTCGTTTCGCCAGACTCGAACGAAAGGCCTGCTGCAGGATGACCGCTGCGTCTCCCGCTTTTCCGTCCGACAGCAGTTGCCAGGTCGAGGCCTCAATCTGATTCATCGGATCCGCAGCGGCAGGTTTCTGAGACATCACTCCCTTCACACTGGCCGAGAGTTCCGTCAACTTTCGGGCATCGGCGATGCGCTGAATCAGGTCGGGAAGTGAGGAATCGGTCAGGTACGGTTCACGTGCCTGCGTGTCACTGGCAGCACTTCGTTCCTGAACCAGATTCCAGACCGGTTCAAACTGTCCGTCCAGGGCCACCGCTCGCAGCAGGGCCGCCTGAAGTTCCAGTCGGTTCTTCGCCAGATCATTCAGCACGCCGCATTGTTTTCGGTAGTTCGAGAATGGAAGCCGGATTCGTTCTTCGGTGTTCGGGAGATTCAGGGCCTGCGCCAGTTCGGCACGTACGGTTCCTTCCTGTTTCAGGCAGGCCTCCAGTTCTGCTTTGGTCGCGACAAGGCTAGGGGTCATTCCACGAAAGTAGTTCAGGGCCAGTTCCAGTGATTTTAATCCGGCTTCTTTCTGACCTTGATGAAGTTGAACCAGAGCAAGGCCAGATGCGGCCAGCCCTGCGGCTTTGGCCGGGGCCGGGTCAGGCAGTCCTCCGTGTGGTTTTCCGTGTCCTTCATAAACGGCTTTTTTGCCGGGGAATTTCAGAAGCGAGGGAGCAGGGAACGATTCGAGTAGAGCGCTCCCTTTCTCCAGTGCGAGTTTTGCTGTGGCGGTATCTTTCCGGAAGTGAGCACTGTCTGCGACGGCAGCCCACATCAGTGCTTGAGTTGCGGCATCAAACTGACCCGCTTCGATTGCTGCTGTCACTCGAGCGACGGCATCAGTCGGATTCAGAATCGCCAGTCGTCCGGCCCAGGCTCCGCGACAGGCCGAATGAGACGCGGCGTCTCGTCCTGAACCGGCGAATTTCAATGCGGTCTCCACTTCACCTCGAGCGACGAGTGTTTCCACAATTCCCATTCGCAACGGGTTTGGAATGTTCAGATGCCAGACAAAACGGGACTCATCCTGAACATTGAACGTTCTGGAATCGAGCGCATTCCGCCAGCAGACCGACAAGTGTCCCCGGGCGCCGAAATCCTGTTGACGTTCAATCAGTGTTTCAGCGTCTCCGTCTTCTCCCAGAGCAACGAGGAGCGCTCCCAGAGAAATCGCGGCGTCATGCGTCCGGCGGATGGTGGAAGGAAGTCGTGCAGCTTTGGAGAGGGCATCTTTCGCGGTTTGCCCCGCTTCGGCCTGCTTCCCTGATTTCAGTTGCTGCCACCCGATTTCGACAAGCGGCTCAATCTGCAGATAAGCCACATCCGCCTTGGAGGCCTGTAATCGTTTAATCTGCTCGCGGGCTTTGGTGAGATCTCCCACCTGAGCGTACGCTTCAGCAGCGAGTTGATACCCGAACTCGGCGTGCCGGTTTTGGGCACGCTGATTGGCTCGTTCCGGAATTCCTTTGAGAGAGTTCTCCCGGATGTCGGACAGGGTGACCGCTCGATTTTTCTCAGCTTTGATGGTGTTGTCCGGGACCAGCTCTTTTTTGTTGATGTCTTCAACCGGAGCGATGACATTGTTCGAGGTCGTTTCTTCCGGTTTTTGGGGAAGGACGAAAAAGACGACCACCAGAATCACAGCGACGACGGCAGCGAGTCCGCCGCCGAGGACGAGTGTCTTATTGTTGTTTTTCTCGACCTTCGGGGCTTCTTCCACTTTCGGTTTCTGGGTTTTGAAAACCGGAACCATACATTCCGG
>DATMFC010000128.1:0-3857 GCA_035556335.1 Planctomicrobium sp.
CGGAGGTATAGAGTGTGAGATTTTGTGACAACGGGGCATAGAGCGAAAAATCGACTCCGGTGTCATACAGTTGAGACGGGACATCGACCATATCTGGCCCCCCCGTCAGATGCCAGCCAAATCGGGGAGTGACCCGAAAAACCGGCAGGCGGGCAGGAGAGATTGCAGTTCTCACATCCAGCGTACTGAAGAAAAAGCCGTCTGCTCCTTGTCCGGGCAACACCGTCATTGTGGCCGAAGAGTCTTTGAATTGCAGGCCACGACGATCCTTGGGAAGGGAGTCCAGTTGCTGCTTCAGGTAACTGAGCGGTCCCCAGTCGGAGTCACTTAAAACTTCTTCAGGAACAATTTCTGTCGCCGCCGAAGACTCGAACGGGTACTGAGTCAGTTGTAATGTTCCGTTGGTTTCATCAACGGTATTGTCGAGAAACAGGCGGGAAGAAAGTGTCTCCGATTCCGCGTCCATTTCGAGGTCAGAGTTCTGAAAAACAGAATCTGATGCGTCTCCATTTTCGGAAAAAAGGAATAACGGAAACGGTTCCTGAGCACTGGCAGCACGGCCCCCTTCGAAGCTTGCCCCTGTGAAGAGCAGGCTCCCGGAGAGCAACATTGTCCAGACATGACGACTCATAGAAATTTCGGACCCTGGCTGATTGAAACGCAGCGCCATGCCGCATGTTGTCTCATCTGCTGGAGAATGATTTCCTTTCGTTAATGTGTCCAGAGGAAGTCGTCAGTAAACGCTGCATGATCAATGCTGTCGTTCATGTCGAAAAGGTGTGGAAAAGATGTTGGGAACCTGTGGAAAGTCAGGCAAATTCCGATTCAACCCGGCATCTGAAAATCGTTATCCGATTGCATTCATCGGGTTTTAACGAGAGACCAATCGGCAGACTCTGCTGATTCACTCCCAGGACATGAAAGAAATTCAAACAAAACAGCCTGAACCGGTCCGACAGGAATTCGCGTGCTTTTTCTGTTTTTTGAGTAAAGCAGAAATTCCCCCAGTCTCAGGTAAGAAAGCGACGATAACCCTTATCGGGATCGTGGGAGTGAGCGTATCGGCTCCCACGAACTTTGAACGGGCTCTCTATTGAAGAACGGTAAGGCCGCTGCCGTACTTTGATGGATCGCTGCAAACTGCTCTGGACCATTTTCCTTTTCATTTTGCATCATCCCGTGCATCAATCGCGCGGTTGCAGAATTGGGAATCCATCAGAACGAAGTGGCCGCACATTTCTGGGATGACGCCATCATGCCACGGACGTTATTTAGTGCCGCGAACAAAACCCCTTTAAACCATGAGAATTCCCTTTCCGCGAGCAGATCGCGGTCAGTTTTGTCAGGGGTTCTAAGTGCCGCGAATAAAACCTCATCAAACGACGAGAACTCCCTTTCCTCGAGCGGATACCGGCAGGTTTTGACAGGGGGCCTAAAGTCATTAGCAATCGTTTCGCTGATTGCCGGGCTGACCTGTGTTGCAGTGGCCGCCCCTCCTGCGTTACTTCGTTCCCGTTCCGCGCCGGCCGAGGTGAAGTGGCACAATCACCTTCCTTCCGCTCATAAACAGGCTGTTGCAGAGAACAAGCCGATCCTGATTGTGTTCGGCGCCGAGTGGTGCGGATTCTGCACCAAACTGGAGAAACAGACCCTGAAATCGCCAGAGGTTTCTCAAACAATTCAGGAATGGTTTGTTCCGGTCCACCTCGATTTCGACAATGACAAACGGATCGCGGATATTCTGGAAGTGAAGTCGTTGCCCTGTTGCGTGGTCATCAGCCCGGGAGCCGATCTGCTTGGAAGAATCGAAGGTTTTCAGGGACCGGTGCCGTTTCAACAGAAACTGAATTCCGCCCGACAGTTGTACTACTCGATCCAGCCGGTTTCCTCACCCGCTCCGGTGCTACGGTAGGGGGACCATGAGGTCATAACGGGGCGCCAGTGCCTGTCAGGAAATTCAAAATTCGAAGCACGAAATTCGTAACACGTTAGCGGTCTGAAGTTGGCCTGGCCCCTTCTGTTGATGGTGAAAAGTTTTTACCGCGA
This sequence comes from Planctomicrobium sp., assembly GCA_035556335.1. Classification (GTDB taxonomy): domain Bacteria; phylum Planctomycetota; class Planctomycetia; order Planctomycetales; family Planctomycetaceae; genus Planctomicrobium. The sequence goes on from DATMFC010000128.1 coordinate 2,047, forward strand.
AGACGCGAAGGGGCTGGAAATCATGAGTGGGTCATCTCCTCCAACCAGTCTGTCTGGTCAAAATGGCCTGAATACGTGTGGAAGAAACCACGAATCGAACGAATCACACGAATGAATCAGAGTGAGATTTCGAAACAAAAGATTCGTCAGATTCGACCCATTCGTGGTTCGCTCTTTCTTGGCGTCCTTCGCGTCTTTGCGGTAATAATTCTCTTTGAAATTTGAACAGACTTCATTCCGCTAAAGTGTTACTGAATTTCTAATTTCCTGAACCACCCTATCGAAAATTAAAGTCCCCGGCTTGCGGGAGATCATGAAGACTTTGCAGGCCGAAGAGTCCCAGAAAACGGGGCGTTGTGCGATAGCGGGCGACGTCTTCTTCTTCACGTCGCTCCAGGCTGACAAGTTGCCGTCGGAGAAGCTGCCTGAGAATCGGGCCGAGATTGGGGCGTCCCATTTCTTCCAGTTCCTCTTTCGAGGCCGGTTGTCGATAGGCGATTAATGCCAGTACTTCAAGAGCATCCTGCGCCAGTTTGACATCTTTGGGACCATGACCAAACGCCCGACTGCGAACCGCTTCGAACTCTTCACGCAATTGAAGAACGTACCCTCCGGTTTGCAGCCGAATTTCATAAGGACGCCCCTCCGTCAGATAACGGGTATTCAGCCGAGTCAGTGTTTCATCAAGTTGTTCCGCCGTCGTACTTCCTCCCAGAAGGTCCAGCAACTTCTTCGTCGCCAGCGGTTCTCCTCCGACAAAGAGCAAGGCTTCCAGCACCTGTTCCGTTCCTAATGGACGAGGTTCGGAATCATCGCTGGTGAGAAAATCGACGACCGGTTTATCAGTCACCAAGTCCTCTGGCTCCAGTGAGACAAAATCCTTCAGTTCCGGAGCAACCGATTCACCGATCCCGGCTTCGTCGACTGGTTCTTCCCAGATCGGCATTTCCTCTTCAGCAGAACTGTGCGTGAACTCCCCTGCTTCAACGATCGCCTCTTCGGTCACGTCATCGATCAACTCTGCATTTTCGAGAGCACGCAGATAGGCCGCCTCGATCTCATCAAGAGAAAGCGGTTCCTCATCCAATTCAAACTGCGCCTCTGCTTCCACCGGAGAGGGGGGGGCAACAGGTTGCCTGACGACGACCTGAAACGGCTTGTCAGATTCGGAATCAGACATCATGAATTCCTGTGATCGAATGCCGAGGAACCACGGAGTGGATGGAAAATATGGAAAGGGATCGAACCGAGAAACGATCCGGAAAATTCTGACAGGTTTCTGAAAATGCAGTCTGTTTTTAATATGTTGTCAGTTGCTGTTAAATCAATTCCGTCTCTTCCGTCCTTTCCGTGGTTCCTCTGAGACTGATTCGCTCTGATTCCTTGTCGTCCCCCTAGAATCGGTCTTGTGTCTTGGATTGGGCCTGGACGTGCATGAGTTCCGGAATCAACTGTGTCAGGTATTTTGCCAGAGATTCAGCATACAGTTCGTTACCGCTGGCGGTCATATTGCCACGACGGCTGGAAAACAATGTTTGAGGACTTGGGATCTGGCACATTTCAGGCAACATATCATGAACCGGCACCTGATCGGAGACCTTCAGTTCCACCAGCACTTTTCGGAGATCATCCGAAAAATGGGGGCGCTGATGTGTGATTGCGGTTCGGGCCTGCTCAATCCCCCACGCGCTGGGAGCCGTCGACACAATCAGGCGTCCGTAATTTGCGGAAACCATTTGTGAAAGTGAAACAATCGGACCGAGCTCGCGTCGACCATATCCTCCCTCACGCGGAACAAGCGCAGGGTGCTG
>DATMFC010000129.1:0-5326 GCA_035556335.1 Planctomicrobium sp.
GAGAGCAGCAGATGTTCCAGGCGTTTCGGAAGTTGTGAAGCGATATCAATCTCAAAGAGACCGCCTTCATACATTGAAGGCGGTCTCCAGATTTACGATTCTGCATGACAACAACGGCCCTGTCGCTCCCGAATCCGCAAAGGAATATGTCGAATATGGATTCTACGACGACCTCCGGCGGACCCGTGTGATACGCACACCATTGGTGGAAGACAGCTCGAGGAGCTCAGGTGAAATATTAGAACTCTACGCAGACTATTCGTCTGGGAAATTGCATAAGAAAACATTATATCCTAACCACGGAACGTTCGGTGAATTATGGAGACCGCCAGCCAGAGATGATCACCCGATTTCTTTGGAATGTGATCTCCAGCCATGGCTGTTGTTGGACTTTACTCCATTTATCAATCAGGATCCGAGGGTGCGTATCGAGGATCTGTTAAAGTATTCTCAGGTTCCACCTCGAGTAGTGCGATCTAAAAATGGAATGGTAACACTCGAGGTTGGCTGGCCAACAGATACATCGATCCCATCTTCACAATACGCAGTGGGACGGATTTCCATAGAATTTGACCCGCACCGGGACTACTCCGTCGTTCAAGTTGATAAATACTATCGGTACGTCACCGAAGACAAGCCGATGAAGTCAATCTTGCCACTGGAGTGGCTGCAGCGACTCACTGTGACGAAATTAATTCTGGATGAAAAATCCGGATTTCATATGCCAGTGGAAGTGAATGCGGAATCGTTCTCCGTTGACACCGGAGGAAACTTATCGCTTGTGTACAAAGAGTCGATATCAGTCGTCGACTATCAAATTAATACGCCGCTGGAAGAAAATCTTGGGTTCCGCTATCCAAGAATTACAATCATTCGATTGTTTGGAAACGCAGACAATTCTCTTCCGAATCAGTACGGCGTCTACGTTTCTGAATCCGATGGGATTACTCCATCCGCAGTATTTGACAATCTCGATGCAGCGGTCGATTACGGTCGGAAATTAATCGGTTCTGATCTTGCTCCGTAATCTCGTCGCTTTCATGGAAATATGGGGCGAATGTCGACCAGTTTTCGGATGCTCGTTCAACTCTGTATGGATTTCTGTTGGAGGGAGGCAGAGACATTCGTGAAGAGACTCAAGCGTGGTTTTAGCACTGGCGGACGAAGCCGCCAGTGCTACACTTCTGTGTCCCTGATACTTTGGAACGCGGCGTTTCTCTGTTTCTCTTCCGTTGCGTTGGCTCAAGGGGACTCTTCTTCTCCCTCTCTAATCTGGGCGGAGATTCGCGTCGTCGATTCTGCTGCCGGTCGGGGTCTGCCACTGGTGGAACTGGAGACAGTGAACGGTCTGAAATTCGTCACCGATAACGCTGGGCGCGTTGCTCTTCACGAACCGGGATTGATGGGGCGGGAGGTCTTCTTTTTCGTTCGCAGCCACGGTTATGAAGTTGCTAAAGACGGGTTCGGCATCGCGGGCGTTCGAGTGACTCCACAGGCGGGCAAGCTGGTGGAGATCATGATGGAAAGAAAGATCCTCGCGGAACGTCTTTGCCGACTGACGGGCGAAGGTCTGTATCGCGACAGCTTGTTACTGGGGTATGAACCTCCTTTCCCGGTCTCTCCTGCTCCAGGTCAGGTCGCGGGGCAGGATTCGGTTCAGGCAACCGTTTATCGAAACAAGGTCTACTGGTTCTGGGGAGACACTTCGCGGATGGAATACCCGCTGGGATTGTTTCGCATGGCGGGCGCGACGACACCCTTGTTTGATCCCGATCATGCGAAGTCCGACCCCGCCGGCGGCATTCCGTTTCAGTATTTCATTGACGAGAAAACCGGGTTTGTCCGAGCGATGATGCCGTTACTGGAACGTCCTGAAGGGGTGATCTGGGTGGGGGCCTTGTGCGTCGTTCCTGATGAGAACGAAACGGACAAGCTCGTTGGCCATTATTCACGTCGCAAAGGGCTGGAAGGGGAATACGAACAGGGAATCGCTGTCTTCAACGAGGAGAACGCCGTGTTTGAATCCGTCCAGCAACTCCCGCTGACGGAAACCTGGCGACGTCCTGGCGGCCATCCGGTCGTTAATGAAGAAGGAGGGATCAAGTGGTTGCTGTTCGGCAGTCCTCATCCCAACGTGCGCGTGCAGGCGAGATTGAAGGATGTTCTCAATCCGGCCAGCTACGAAGCCTTCACCTGCATCGATCCTCTTCATCAGGATAAACCTGACATCAGCGAGGATGGCAAACCGGTCTGGCGCTGGCAAAAGGAACTCCCGCCGGTGGATTCAAAGATTGAAGCGGAGTGGGTCAAGAGCGGGAAGTTGAACCCTGAAGACGCTCGTTATTATCCCGCGAATGTTTTCGATCCCAGCGAGCGCGTGCAACTTCACAGTGGATCGGTCCGCTGGAACGAATACCGCAGGAAGTGGGTGCTGCTTGCCGGTCAAATCGACGGCAAGTCCTCGTTTCTGGGGGAGGTCTGGTACTCTGAGGCCGATCACCCGACCGGTCCATTCATCAAAGCGGTGAAGGTGCTGACTCACGATCGCCAGACGTTCTATAACGTTTGCCACCACTCCTTCCTGGATCGCGACGGAGGACAGACGATCCACTTTGAAGGGACGTACACCAACGACTTCTCCGGCAACCCGGAAAAGACGCCCCGGTATAATTACAATCAGGTCTTGTATCGGTTGAATCTGGACACGGCGGGACGGTCGCTGGCCGAGTGATTACCAGAAGACACGTGTCGCCAACCTATACCGATTCATTATCTTTCGTTTTGCTCTCGACACAACAAATGTCGAGTCAAGGGAGGGCGAACTCCAAGGAAGTCTGGTTCAACGATTGCGGTGACTTTTGGGGCTAAGGATCGTCCTGAAAATAACCTTCCGGGTAGCCCGGCCAGAATTGGCCGGGTCGCGCAGCGACAAGAAGCCTGCCCCTCAGCTTGCAATTCCACAGAAGATCTCATTCTCTGGTTCGGTGACCGAGAGACAATTCACGGTCATTGGGAAATAAGGATCCTGAGGGAAGAGCGTCTTGTGCCTACGGCACCCGGCCAATTCTGGCCGGGCCACCCAGGCTTGCCAACAGCTTTTAAAATGGGACAGTTATTTCCAGGACGATCCTAAGGCGTCACTTCAGAGGCTTTCCTAATGTGTCAAAGTTGTCGAGGAGATCTTCGGTAAGGATGCCGAACAGATCTCCTTCATCCCCATACTGCCAGACCTGAATGTTGGCAAAGCGAACTTCTGCTGTTTTCCATTCCGCCGGTCCGGCCCAGTCGGGAAGCCAGATTCCCAGATTCAGTTGGGCGGACATGCTGGGAACGAAGCGGGTGTTTTCCCCAACAAACTTCCCATCAATCCAGTGAGTCGCCACACGTCCGGCATACACCGCGTACTGATTCTTCCCCAACTTCTTCAGTGGATTGCCGAAGTGTTTCGAGAACGGAACAGCCTTGTCCTGAATCCACCAGACCCCTTCCGCTTCCACAACCTGATCATCTCCGATCTCCGGAAGCGGCACCAGATGTGTCCTCCATTCTGTCGTCAGCCGGTGATACTCCCCATCGACGGCTGATTGGACATTGAACGTTCTGGATTCGTGCTGGTTCTGTAGAAACGTATTATAGAGCCCGGTTTTGAACTGGCCGGCTTTCCCGAACTCAGGGAAATCGATCTCTGACCAGTACTCGTTGGCAACGCCGCCATAGACTCCCATGTGTGGATTATAGAGAGGCAACTCGCGCGAGAATCTTCCGCGGATTTCTTCTGGAGCCTGCACCCAGCGATAGCCGTATGTCCAGACGGCCGGGATGGCCCCGGAGGGAGCGATCGGATTCACTGGTCCTCCAACATGAGGAGTTCGATTTCCGATCTTCATCACCACTTCATACCGTCCAGATGCGAAGAACTCTTTGGAGACGAATACGCCCCCGACTCGTGTTTTCGCTCCGCCGTATCCGACGATCTCACCGTCATAGAGATCTCCATGAGCCCGACAGATAACGACATTCTGTTTTTGTCCGAATACAATGTCCTGATCAATATATATGTTCTCTGGAACGACACCATGATTCCCGTTTCCCCACTGCTTTCGGAGGAGATACCACTGTTCTGAATCGATTGCCCCTGTATTCCAGTCTTCTGACAGAACGAGTCGGGCCTGTGGAGGCAGATCAGGAAGCGGTCTTTCGTCCGCATGGACCAATGCGACCAGACAATTCAACGTCATACTTGCCAGGAACGGGCAGAGCCATCGACTGACGGAAACGCTGAATATCATTTTCAACCTCGATTAGGTCTGACAGGAATTTATGAAGGCATTCTGACATTCTGTCACTGGCAGTCAATGTTACAGACCGCCAACGTTATTGACCGTTACTGATTCTTGAATCCCGATATCGGCATCTTTTTGCCTGTGATCTACGCAGGAAAGCATTTGGAATCTGCACCGGTTTTTTCCTTCCCGCTGTCTCATATGCAGGAATTGCGCAGGATTCGTGCATTTATTGACGGAATCGGCCCTGTCTGAATCAGTGTTGTTCGATGGTATCGCGATTGCATTTCGAATAGGTCCTGCCCGAACGCTCACCGAATGATTTCAATTCAGGACCACGGATAATGAAAAAGGGATTTCTGATCGACATGGATGGCGTCATCTATCGGGGAAGCGAAGTGCTTCCCGGAGCCGAGCGATTTATCGCCATGCTGCGAAAACGGAAGGAGCCGTTTCGTTTTCTCACCAATAACAGTCAGCGTACGCGACGCGATGTGGCCACGAAATTGCGTCGAATGGGGATCGATGCCTACGAAGAAGATATCTTCACCTGTGCCATGGCGACTGCACGATTTCTGGCCCGACAGAAGCCGAACGGAACGGCTTATGTGATCGGTGAAGGAGGATTGCTTCAGGCGTTGCATCAGAACGGTTACTCCATTGTCGACCACGATCCGGATTACGTCGTCGTCGGAGAAGGACGGGCGTTGACTCTGGAGATGATGGAAACCGCCATTCGCCTGGTACTTAAAGGAGCAAAACTGGTCGCCACCAATCTCGATCCGAACTGCCCGACACAGAACGGACTTCGCCCTGGTTGTGGTGCGTTCATTGCGATGATCGAATCGGCGACACAGGCCAAGGCGTTCAGCGTCGGCAAGCCGAGTCCGGTGATGATGCAGGCCGCCGGAGAAGAACTCGGCGTTCCCGCCCAGCAGATCGTCATGATCGGTGACACCATGGAGACAGACATCTGCGGCGGTGTTCAGATGGGGTATCAGACGGTGCTCACCCTCTCCGGCAGCACCAGTGAAGAAGATCTG
>DATMFC010000130.1:0-6479 GCA_035556335.1 Planctomicrobium sp.
AAACCAGGTTGACCGTGTTACAACGGAAACGTTGGAGACACATGGGGATTTCAGCAATCATTTTGCTGGTTGTCTGTGGATACGGGCTCCGGTCTTCTCTCTCTCTGGCCAGCGACCGCCCTGACGCTTCCCCGAAAGAGAAGACCGCAAAGAAAACTGTCTCTGTGCGGGTTCCGCTGGCCTTGGAGCTGGAGGAGGGCGCCGTCGAAAAACGGTTGATGTCAGATGTCGAGTATCTGGCATCCGAAGAACTGGAAGGACGTGGAGTCCGCACCAGGGGACTCGAACTGGCGGGGGAGCATATCGCCAAAGCATTCACGGATTCCGGGCTCACCGCCGATCATTACGGAGGTCCGTTTCATCACTTCCGTTTGTTTTCAGCGTCCCGACGAGGATCTGTTCAGACAGCCGAGCTCGTGAAGTCCCAGGAGACATCATCCGAGAAATTGTCTTCTTCCGATTCCTCTGACACAAAGACGACGCTCGTCAAAGGGACCGATTTCACCTCTTTGGCCGCCGGTCCACAAGGACGTTTCGTATTGCCGATTGTCTTTGCCGGATACGGAATTACCGCAGAGAAGATCAACTACGACGACTATGCCAATCTCGATGTTCGTGGAAAGGCGGTCATTGTCCTGCGCCACGAACCACAACGGAATGACGCAGACAGTCCGTTCGACGGGACGGAAAACAGTCCGCATGCTTTTGTTCGCTCAAAAATCAAGAACGCCATGGAGCATGGAGCCGCTGCCCTGATTCTCTGTACCGGAACCGCTGAATTGCAGCATGTGTCCGATGAATCTGGCGATACAGACGAAAGTTCTTCCGACCCTCCGGCACCGGGAGCAGAGTCTCTTCTTCAGGCGGAACTTGGCAGAGCGGATGTGACCGACAATATTCCGGTGATTCATATTCGTCGTGCAGTGATCGAGAAGCTGATTCGTGAAACTCTTTCTGAAGAACTGACGGCAATCGAAAAGCGGATCGACCAGACATTAAAGCCGGAATCAAAAACGATTCCCAACATCACCCTCAGTGGCGAAACACAAATCATCCGGTCATCCCGACGCCTTCGCAATGTCGTGGCAAGTCTCGAAGGAAGCGGAGAAAACGCGGAAGAAACAATCATTGTCGGGGCACACTACGACCACCTTGGAAAAGATGGATGGGGCTCTCTCTCTCTGAATGGTCAGGGAGAAGTTCATTACGGCGCGGACGACAACGCATCTGGCACAGCCGTACTGATGGAAGTGGCCCGACAACTGGCGTCGCTTCCTAAACCATTGGGGCGTCGGGTATTGTTCATTGCGTTTAGTGCAGAAGAACTGGGACTGATCGGCAGTAAACAGTATGTACAGGATCCTCTGTTTCCGCTCAATCAGACGGTGGCCATGGTCAATCTGGACATGGTAGGTCGTCTCCGGGAAGGCAAACTGACCGCTTTTGGCATGGAAACGGCGCAGGAATGGTCGCAGCTTGTTGTCGCCGCCAGAGACAAGATTTCGAGCAAAGACGAACTCAAATTGATCCTGCGACCCGGAGGGTATGGTCCCAGTGACCATGCTTCATTCTATGAAAAAGGGGTTCCGGTCCTGCATTTCTTCACCGGATTCCACCCGCAATACCACCGTCCCTCAGACGTTGCGAATTTGATTAACGGTGAAGGATTGCGTCAGATTGCCGCGTTGACCACGGAAATTGTTGTTGAACTTGCCAATCGTGAAGCTCGGCTGACACCCAGGTCTTCCGGTTCTTCGGATGATTCCATTGCTTCACTGCTGGGAGAAATGGCCGATCCGGTTCCTTCTCCCGACTCTCCGAGACTGGGGGTGCAGGTTGCCCCGGATTCTGGTGGAGAAGGAGTTGTCATCCGACGACTGGTTTCCAAGGGACTCGCCGACCAGAACGGCATGAGAGTCGGCGATGTCATCACCAGTGTGAACGACAAGCCTGTCCGCTCCGCCGCCGAGATTGTCGAAGTGCTTCAGAAACCGGATTCACCGAAAGAGTGGACCGTCCGCTTCAAGCGGGGAGATGTCGTCGCCGAAGTGGTGGTTCGACAGTCGCTGTAAGGAGCTGCGAAAAATTGCTTGATGAATTGGAGTGCTTCAGCAAATTCAAAATTCGAAGCACGAAATTCAAAACAAATTCGAAATCAAAAATTCGAAACTGTGTGACTTTCCAACGGTATTCATCGTTGCTTGACGCAAAGCAGCACAGTGGACCGGCGATCTGCCACTGAAACAGTTGCTCTCGACGATGCCAACTCCCCTCTTTGCGACCTTCGCGTCTTCGCGGTGATAATGTGGATATGGCTCCGACTTTTCTATCTCGGTGGCCTATAAAAACAATCACCGCCAAGACGTAAACGATATCGAAAGGGTTTTCCTTTCACCCATATCGTTTACGACTTGGCGGTGATCTTGTGCAGAGTGTCGAGTGGAGTCGATCCGGAAAGGCTCCGGATCGTCCACCGTTATTAACGATTACTCTTCTTCGCGAGCTGGGTTCATTGAGAACAACGGACCAGAGTTTCCGGCCGTTCCTCCCTTGAGTTCCCGTGAGGCTCCGTCGCCGGAACCGGCGTTGCCGGCGGAATCACCAACTTCTTCAATCTCGGCATCGAGTTTCATACTCAGGCCGATCTTGCGATCGTTGGTGTCGACGCGAAGAATCTTCACTTCGATTTCATCACCAACATTGACGATTCCTTCCGCTGACTTGGTGTGGTCTCCACCGGTCAGTTCGGAAACGTGCAGCAGACCTTCGAGTTCTTTTTCCAGTTCCACGAAGACACCAAAGTTGGTGATCTTGGTGACTTTCCCTTTGACGATCGCTCCGGCCTGGAACTGATCGGGAATGCGGTTTTCCCAGGGATCTTCGTCGAGCTGTTTCAGGCCCAGTGCGATTCGCTTGCGCTCTTCGTCAACCGAGACCACGGTACACTCGATTTCGTCTCCCTTTTTCAGCATTTCGCTGGAGTGGGAAATCTTACGGGTCCAGCTCATGTCGCTGACGTGCAGCAAGCCGTCGACCCCTTCTTCCAGTTCGATGAACGCACCGTAGTTGGTGAGATTGCGAACGGTTCCTTTGACTTTCTGACCAACCGGGTATTTCTCGGTGACATTGTCCCAGGGATTCGGCTGGGTCTGTTTTATTCCCAGTGAAATTTCCTGCTTGTCGGTGTTGATGCCCAGGACAACAACTTCGACCTGATCGCCGATGGAAACCATTTCGCTTGGGTGGTTCAGGCGGCGGGTCCAGGACATCTCGCTGATGTGAACCAGACCTTCGATTCCGTCTTCCAGTTTCACGAAGGCCCCGTAAGTCATCACATTGACAACTTCCCCCTTCACGCGGTTGCCCACTGGATACTTCTCGGCGACATTGTCCCATGGACTTGGATGACGCTGCTTCAGACCCAGTGCGATCTTCTCTTTGTCACGATCGACATTGAGGATCATGACTTCGATTTCGTCGTCGATCTTGACCATCTCGGATGGATGGTTGATACGGCCCCAGCTCATATCGGTAATGTGCAGCAGACCATCGATTCCACCCAGGTCGACGAACGCCCCGAAGTCGGCGATGTTCTTGACGATCCCTTTGCGAATCTGGTTTTCTTCGATCTCGGACATCAGGCGACGCTTCATCTCGGCGCGCTGTTCTTCGATCAGGCGACGGCGGGAGACAACGATGTTCTTACGAGCGTCGTCGATCTTCAGGATCATACACTCGATTGACCCCCCCACGAATTCGCCGATATCGGACGGACGGCGAACATCCACCTGGCTCGCAGGCAGGAAGACATTCACGCCACGCTGACCGCTGGTAGACAGGGCTTCGCCGATGTTGACCAGCAGGCCCCCTTTGATTTTGCGGACAACCATCCCCTCGATGGTATCTCCTTCGCCGTAGCGTTTGATGACCCAATCCCAGTCTTTCTGGCGATCGGCTTTTCGCTTGGAGAGGAGGACGAGACCGAAGTCGTCTTCGATTTCTTCCAGCAGCACTTCAATGGTGTCACCCACGCTGGGGCGGGTTTCGTCTTCGGCCCATTCGTTGAGCGAAACCATTCCTTCGCTCTTGTATCCGATGTCGACGAGAACCTCGTCTCCTTCGATGCTCAAAACTTTTCCATGGACCAGCTGATTGGCATCGAACGGGCTGGAGGTGCGTTCATAAACGCGGTCCATCCTGTCGTCTTCGGCGGCAATCCAGTCACCCAGTTCGCCACCCAGTGCGGCGTCTAACTCTGCGTCATCAACTTGAAATTCACGAATGAGGTTACGGTCGACCATTAGAAAACCTGTTACACCAGTCTCGACATCATCCTTACAGGACTGTCGGCGTCGGTGACGCCAAAACAAATCAGGAGAACGTATCGGGCTAAAGCTCTTTGCCGGGCAGTTGTTCCGAACATCGGAAACATCATTTCTGACCCGGCAAAATCGAATCAGGAACTGTACCAGATCGTCCCCCTTTGATGCCAGTCGCTTTAAAGCATAATATAGACGAAAATGACGTAAAAAACGGGGCGGCCTCCCGTCCTGACCGGCGATTCACCACCATCGATTCACCCTCTGAAATTGGGTTTCACCATGCCTGACTCCTCCTTCGAAAAAATCGAACAGGCTCTTAAATCCGGGGGCTCCAATGCCGCCTTCGAGCAGCTTGTGAACACCCTCCGGGAACAGAAGGAGTGGCACAACCTGTTTGACTCCAGGATGTTGCAGAGAAAAAGTGAACTTGGCGTTTCTCTGTTGCGTCCAAGTTCTCTGCAGGATGTCCCGGATTCTTTGAGGAAGGAAATGGAAGGAACTTATATCTCCGCCGCACGCGAGGCGGGGGAAGGATTTCTCTCCCAGAACGACATTCCCTCGGCGTGGATGTACTTCAAAGTGATCCGGGAGCCGGAAAAAGTGGCATCGGCAATAAGTGCGCTTCCGAACACCCTTGACGACTACGACCAGATGGAAACACTCATCCGCATCGCATTGCACGAAGGGGTGAATCCGGAAAAGGGACTCAAGATGATGCTGCGTGGTCACGGCACCTGCAGCACCATTACGACGCTGGATCAAATCCTTCCACAACTGTCGCCGGACCAGCGAAGCAAGTGTGTGGCACTGATCGTCCGCACCATTTACGACGAACTGTCGGAGTCCGTCCGGAACCATGTCGAGAAACGAATCCCGATGTTGCCGCCGGACCAGAATCTGGAGCAACTCATTAACGGAAGAGACTGGTTGTTCGAAGGAGGAAACTATCATATTGATGTTTCTCACCTCAGTTCGGTCGTCCGTTTCGCCAGGTCACTGCAACCCGGTGCAGAAGAAATCGGTTTGGCCCGACAGTTGGCTCAGTATGGGAGCAAGCTGGATAAAGCATTGCAGTATGGGGGGGAACCTCCATTTGGAGATTTCTATCCGGCTCATTTAGCGTTCTTCGATATCCTTCTGGATCGGAACACAGACACCAATCTAAACTATTTTCGCCAGCAACTCGACAATGAGCCTGATGAACAGGACAAGCCCCTGTTTGCCTATGTTCTGGTTGATTTGTTAGTGCGTCGTGATCGGATGGAAGAAGCGATTGAACTGGCGAAAAAATACCTGACCAATCTTGGGGAAGATGTGAATGTCTCTTTCTCAGAATTGTGCGAGAAGGCGGGAAGATTCGATATCCTGAAACAGGTCCGACGCGATCAGAATAATCTGGTCGCCTTCATGTCTGCGATACTAAAAGAACATCAACTTCAGGAAAACAGAAGGTGAAAGTGTTCGTCTTGATCATAAGAAAACCGTGAGTCAAACGAATCTTCCGAAGAAAGGTCATTGAAACACAGAGAAGCACAGAGTTCTGGTTTTCTGCTTTCTCTGTGATCCTCTGTACCTCTGTGTTTCAATCATCATCTTTGATTGAATATTAATTTTATATTTGAACTTATCTGCATATTGAGAATGTCCGTGACTGTATCAACTCCTGCTGCTCCCGCCGATTCCACGACTGTCGAGTTCTCTGTGATTAATATCGCAGCATATAAATTTGTTGACCTCGACAATCTTCCGGAACGTCGACGTACGTTGTCAGCATTGTGTCGGGAAGAAAACCTGAAAGGGACAATTCTTCTGACTCCGGAAGGCATTAACCTTTTCATCGCCGGTAGCCGACAGGGGATCGACCATTTGCTGTCGGTGCTTCGAAGTGACGATGCACTGAACGACCTTGAAGTGAAGGAGAGTTTGAGCAATCACCAGCCTTTCTCCCGAATGCTGGTCAAAATCAAACAGGAGATTATTGCCTTCGGTCAGGAAGGAATCGCTCCCGCCGTAAAGACCTCACAAAAAATTGCCGCTGAGGAGCTGCGGTCGTGGCTTGATTCCGGTAAGGATGTCGTGCTGCTCGATGTGCGGAATGACTACGAAATCGGAGTGGGAACCTTTGAAAACGCCGTCCCGGTTCGTGTCGATAACTTC
>DATMFC010000131.1:0-6295 GCA_035556335.1 Planctomicrobium sp.
CTCGGAGACAACCTGTTTGAAGAAGGTTCTGGCTGGGACATCGGGGGCTGGATGTCGTGGGGTTACACGAATCGCAGCACCGGAATGTTCAACAATCTGCCCGGTAAGTTCAACAACCATCAGTCATGGTTGTTCGTCGAAAAAGTTGCTGACGGAAGCAACGGACTGGGCTTCGGGGGACGTGTCGACTTGATGTACGGTATCGATGCTGACGATACCCAGGCATTTGGAAACAACCCCGGACGCTACGATTACCAGAACGGCTGGGATCATGGTGTTTACGGTTGGGCACTGCCGCAATTGTACGCTGAAGCAGCCTGGGGTGATTGGCGCGTCAAAGCGGGTCACTTCTACACCCTGCTCGGTTATGAAGTGGTTGGTGCACCGGGTAACTTCTTCTACAGTCACGCTTTCACCATGTATAACAGTGAAGCGTTCACCCACACCGGGGTACTGGCTGAGTACGCCGCTGCAGACAACGTCACGGTCTACGGAGGCTGGACTCTGGGTTGGGATACCGGATTTGATCAGTTCAACGGGGGCAGCAGCTTCCTCGGCGGTGTCAGCGTTGGGATCACCGACGATGTCAACGTCACCTACATTCTGACAGCCGGAAATCTGGGAGCCAACGGAGAGGGGTATACTCACAGTATCGTTGGAACCTGGAACATCACCGACAACCTGGAGTATGTCTTCCAGAGCGACCTCGTCAGCGTCAACCAGGGTGGAGGCCAGCACTGGGATACCATCGGTATTAACCAGTATCTGTTCTATACGGTCAGCGATCGAGTGAAAGTCGGGGGTCGTGCCGAGTGGTGGAAAGCCGACGGCGTTTCCTACTACGAAATCACCGGTGGTGTGAACTACCGACCAATGGCCAACCTGACCATTCGTCCTGAAGTTCGTTACCAGTGGGCACCTGCTGTGAACAACATCCCTGCCGCACAGATTGTGCCGGTTGACGAAGGGGCCATCTTCGGAATCGACGCGGTGTTGACCTTCTAGTCTCACACCACGAGCGTCTTTATCAAATGATCAACGCGGCCGGACATCAAGTCGGGCCGCGTTGTTCTTTTTTCACGCTTCAGTGTTGATCTGCGGCAGTTCGCATTACTTCTTGAGAACGTCTGGATTGCGAACATTCTCGGGGGTTTTTCCGTTCAGCGCATCCAGAATCTGCTGAGCCACCCGTTCCCGCATTTCCACAAGTGATTCCACTGAAACGAATGCAGCATGCGGAGTGACAATCACCCGTTCATCCCGGTAAATCGGATCATTTAGATCAGGAGGTTCCGGTTCAAAGACATCAAGTCCGGCTCCGGAAACCTGTCCACTTTGAATCGCTTCCCAAAGCGCGGCGGTGTCAATCAACGCCCCACGCGAGGTGTTGATGATCACGACACCCCGTTTCGTTTTTGCCAGAGCATCCCGATTCAGAACATGGTAATTTTCACTTGTCAGTGGGGCGTGAACTGAAATCGCGTCGGAGGTTTCGATCAATTCCTCGAACGACACCATCTTGCAGCCGGTTCCGTAGTCGTTGCCGGAGGGGGTGGATGCGATCACATTCAAGCCGCAGGCTTTCGCCCGGGTATAGAGTTCCTGTCCAATTCGTCCGAACCCTAAAAGTCCCAGTGTTCGCCCGCGCAGACGATACATCGTGGGGCCGGCTTTGAGATTGTATTCTCCCTGTTTGCTGCGGTGGTGATAGAACGCAATGTTGCGGGTCAGGCCGAGGTAAAGTCCCAGAGCGTGATCCGCCACCTCTTCCACACAATAGTCGGGGATATTTGTGACCAGCATTCCTTTGCTGGTGGCCGTCGGAATGGCAATGTTATCCAGACCGATTCCGAGTCGGCAGACGATCTGGCAATTCGTGGCCGCTTCGATGACTTTGGGAGTCACCTTCGCCCAGCAGGTGGCAATGGCGACAACATCCTTCGCCAACTCGGCAAGAGTCCCCTCTTCCCCATTGGGAGCGTCGACGATTTCAATGCCGTGTGGATTGAGCAGACGTTCTTCAATCTCGATCCCCGGCCAGGGATGATCGGTAATCAAAACTTTCTTCGTCGACATGCCGTCACTTTCTTTTTGCCGAAATGGTGTAGAGAGTCTGTCCCTGAATTCTCGTGAGGTCATTTCAGATCCCTCTTCACTCAGAAGAGAGGGAGAATTCCGGAACACACTCCGAGAAAAACGCTCGCTTTGCGGTCACGTGGCAGACCGAACCGGGTTAATCGAGATGGCCGAAGCTGTCTCCCTGAAGAGGAGCGTCACGGGAGATCACGTCTGGTCCTTGCCCGGCCCGTTTTTCGTAGAACCCATCCCCTGCTTTGACATACTTGGTGAAGCCCAGCTTGTCCAGCTTTTTATCGTCGCTCACATTCTTCTGCATCGCCGATTCCGACCACGAGCCCCCGATAAACGGTGCCTGAATCACCCGTCGGACAGGAGCCCCGGTTTCCGGGTGTTGCGTCAGCGGAGTCTCTGAAATGGACTGAAAGACTTCGAAGGTTGCTCCTCCGGTTCCGTCGTCATGAATCACTTCGTAGATATAGGTCGGCATGATGGAGTGTCGTTCCGAAAATTCGATCTCAGAGAGAGTTCAACTGAAACAGTGAGCGTTTCAAGTCTCTATTTTAGGCATCATCAACAGCACAAGACAGGGGATTCTGAACTCGACAGGGCTTTCCTTTGTTTATGGTACGAAAGTCTCTCCCAAAATGAACATGGAATCATGGCAAGCGGCATGCTGCTTGCTTCCCTACTCTGTGCATATTCCAGTATTTCGTTCCAGTATATAGGGAAGTGGATTCGAATGGTTACCATCCAGCATCAACCGAATGCCCTTTCGAACGCATTGCAGGCACTACGACCCAACCAACCGTTTTCTCTGGTGAAGCTTGCCAGAACTTCTCAAAAAAACTGCTTGAATGAGGCTCTTTCCTGTGAAATTGTCGATAGAATCCAATAGGGAACATTAAATCACGACCTTGGTGTGTATTGTTTTCGTGATTTCAGCTCGAAAGATCATGGTCCGAGAGATGCCTCACAAGATGAACACTGTCCTGCGAGCTTCCCCTGCGGTCGCTGTTCTGGCGGACCGACTGGGCGCACAGGAAATTCGCCGTCGGTTCTGGCATTTTTTTCCTGGCATTGCCGTGATGGCGGTTCCATTGGTTCCGCATCAGGAAGTCGTACGACTCTGGGTCATGCTGCTGGTCGTGACCGGAGGAATCATTCTTCCTGCCCTGCTGGCGATTCGACACCAGCAGGGCTTTGTTCGTTATTCTCAGGAAGAGATTTCTCCGAGCGTGTTTGGTTACGTCATTCCACTGGCGATCCTGTTTCTGCTATTTCGCGGGGCACTGGAGATCCCATTGGCTGTCGCTGCGATCATTTCTTTCGGAGATGGATCGGCGACTCTTTGCGGGCTGCTGACACGAGGCCCGAAACTTTCATGGAATCCCAGAAAGTCTGTCGCCGGATTGTTTGCCTTCATGACCGTGGGAACCGTTCTGGCCACATCGCTTTACTGGGTTGAAGCCGGTCCACAGGTGTCGCTGCTGACATCATTGCTGGTGGTCGCCCCGGTGGTGGTAATCTGTGCTTTTGTGGAATCCTTACCAACGAAATGGAATGATAATCTGACAGTGGGAGCGACCGCATCCGTATTGATCGTCATTCAACATGCATTACTGGTTGGTGCGTTCTAGCCGGGATTATTCATAACTCCGGTAGGGTGCATGCAGCAACTCCTTAAGTGGCGGTGCATTGCGCACGAAGTTTCGTCCTGATGGAAACCACACACTGTTTTTGAGGCGGAGTTGCGGAATGCACCATTTTCCTGATTTCTTCGTGCTTCATACACCCTACGAATCAGCCGGGATAGGGCGAATCATCGGCCCGATCTGGCATACATCCAGAAAAAATTGTCCTGTGTGCCACTGCTCTGCGAGCAGTGCCGAATGTGAAAGCGATGTTGACCGCGGCAAGACGTTGGACAAAAGAAAGCTGTTCTGACGTTTGCACTGCTCACAGAGCAGTGGCACAAGAATCATGCGTCCCATTCCGGACCTCCCCGCCCGAGTCAACTGCTCTCTCTATTTTTCGGAGAGACGCCAGACCGGATGATTCGCGTCCGGTCCATCGACCATGGCCTGCACAGCGCGCGAAAGAAGCACCAGTGAGGGGCCGTCGTTCGGGAAGGTTTCCAGCAGTCGCGCGGTTAAATGTGCGGCACTACGGAATTCCCGCTGTTCGAATGCCTGGCGGGAGTGCTCATAATCCTGAGCAAGCTGTTGAGAGACCGAATCTGTTAATAACTCGAACAGCCCGACCGGTTCATCCATGTTGACCACTTGAACGTCGCACAGTTTCCGGTTCAAAAAACTCTCCGGAAGCTGTTGGATTGTATGACCTGTCACCAGTAGCGAAGTCTTCAGATGTCGGGTGACTCCGACAACCCGGCTGGCCAGATTCACAGCATTTCCAAGCGGACTATATTTAAACTTTCGTCGTGAGCCGGCGTTTCCGACTTTCACCCGGCCCGAGTTGATTCCGATGGCCAGGTCCACCGGTTCTCCCAGTCGGCTCTGCCAGCGGGCATTCAGTTCCGGCAAGGTTTCAAGCATCGCGAGTGCAGCACGACAGGCTCCTTCCGCGTGGTCAGCCTGGGATCGTGGAGCTCCCCACATAGCCATCAATTCATCGCCAATGTAATCAACGAGAACTCCCTGATGATTGAGGACACAATCCGACAACGTGTCCATGACATCATGAATCCAGTGGAACGTTTCCGTCGCGCCGATTCTCTCTGAAATCCGGCTGAATCCGCGAATGTCACAAAACAGCAGGCTGACATCGGCGTCCTGCCCTTCAAGTAAACCGGGGTTCTGCTCAAGCTCTGCGGCCAGTTCCGACGTGAAGAACTGGGCGAATTGCAATCGCATCTGCTCTGCCCGTTCCTGATGTTGCAGGCGGGCCAGACCGGACGCAATTCCACAGGCCAGCAGTTCCATCAGTCGAGCATCGAGTGCGGAAATCTCATCGTCGGTGGCTGACAGGTCACGATTCCGGTCTCCGTAGAGGATCCCGATGACGTCTCCCTGTGCATCCAGAATCGGAGCACCAATCACGCCGGTCACCTGAGAGAGACTTACTGAAGGAGAGCCCGAAATCCCTGATTCCCAGAATGTTCGTTTTCGATCGCGGACGCTTTCCAGAACCTGCCGACTGGGAGGAGGAAGTTCCGAGGTTGCGCCAGAAGCGGATCGGGATTGTGCTTCGCGCCAGTGTCCGTTCTCAAGCTGCAGTACCCGAACGGTGTCAAAACGGATCAGGGCGAACGCACCGTCGATGGCACTGGCAAAGAGTTCTGTATCACAACGGGCGCTCAGGAAAAGGTCCATCACCACTTGCAGTCCACGGACAAGTGGCTCCGGATCTTTGCCGGAACGGAACGCCGGGCTTCTGAGTTCCTCCCGTGCTTTTCCAAAAGCTCTGCCGGGCAGAATGGTGGCTTCCGGCAATTCATTGAGAGGAGTTGTCTGTTCTTCAGCAGAATTGAAATTGAAGAGCAACCCGGTACCGACCGACACGGCACACGGGAGTTCCATCGTCGTTTGTTGACCGGGTCCCAGAGCGGGTCTGGCCATCAGTTGCAACGGGGCCGACGCGCTCAGATTCAAGACTTCAATACGGTCGTTGGGAAGTTCCCGCACGAGCATCTGTCGACGGGAAACACCGGTTTCTCCTGCAGCCGCAACGATTAGCCGAGGACCATCGGGGGGCGAAACCAGTTGAAATGGCTCCGGTTCCCCCGGTTGCTGGCGTCCCAGTTCCAAAGTTTCTGTGAATGTGGTGACGAAGGCGAGTTGGTTCTCGACAACGACACTGATCTGCGTCCCCACGGTCCTTACTCCTGCTTCCCATCAGGTTTCACAGGAGGAACCTTTTTTCCGTCGGCGTGTTGAGCCATGCGTAAGAACAGGATCGGACTGATTGTTCTTTTAATGAATCGTTCGCTCCCATCCATCATGAAAAGATTGTATCCCCCCACGTCCGCATTGGGGATCCCGAGGCAACGAACCGGGGATTTCACATCGAGCTGTAATCCGCCGGGCTTCGTCCATGGTTCGGCAGAGCGTTCTCCCACCTCCACGAACATGATGGTGCTTTCCAGACCGTCGGTCACTTCGCTGAGAGGGACCGATTTGTCTTCCTGAAACGGAGTCCCCTGTCCGACGATGACATGGAGTCGGGTCTTTCCGTCAGGATCATCTCCGAAGATGAC
>DATMFC010000132.1:0-6110 GCA_035556335.1 Planctomicrobium sp.
CGTCCGTAACGACCGGTTCAATGTCTATACCGGGCAACATCGAATCAGAGGCGCCGAATCGTAAAGAATGCCGAGCGCGGGGCCTGGTACGGCTGCGCCGCCCCGATTGCGAGCAATCGGGGCCACCCAGTAGCATTATTAAAGTCAACGATTACGGCAATTCGATCAATTTAAAATCGAGACCGCCATCGGCACGTTTGAGAAGCAAAGCAGCCTGAGAGTCGTTCACCTTGTCGAGTTGAACGGCTCCTTCCAGTTCCTTGATCTGTTGAAATTCCTGTCCTGCCGTGTTGCCGTCAGGAACATGCGCCACCAGACCGGGATTCTCTGCCAGTCCGTCGGTGGTGATCTTCATCACTCCCCGATTGTTGTTGATCAGGAGCAGTGACTCACTTCCCTCCTTCTTGTAGGAAATCAGATCAATCGGCTGGTTGCGGTTCCCCAGTTCGGCAACGGTGGTGCCGACCACTTTTCCTCGTTCGTCTCCCTTGGCATTCAACTGATCAACCGGAATGCGCACCAGTGGAGTACAGACAAACCCGGCCAGCAGGTTCGGCTTGCCGTCGATGATGAACGGAATAAAAGTTCTGATCGCAGCGTAATCTTCCGTTCGACCATGGGCGGCATGGAAGAACTCGACGATGGTTCCGGAATCGACGTTGTCAAACGGGAAGTGAATCGACCAGACGTTGGATGCGGCCTGATCTGCTGTCAGTCCGGAGACGAGGAGTCGTCCTTCATAGAACGCCAGATCGGTAATGGTGCTTCCCCGATTGTTGCGGCGACGACGCCCTTCTCCCACTTCTTTATCTTCTGCAGGATTCGGCAGGCTCACTGATGAGATGAGCAGGTTGTCTTCCGGCAGCAGTTCAATGTTGGCGCCGACGATCTGAACAATTCGTGGTGCCGTCGATTGTGATCCCACTGCCAGAAAAACATGTCCTGTCTGCGGATTCACCGCGAGATCATACACCTGCAAGTCGGCCGGTTTCACATTGATGGCCGCGGCGATCTTCTGATCGATTCCTTCAATGACTGGAATTGTCACCGGACCGCGTCGGACGTCCCGAACATCCACGGCGACAATTCTGGCCTCTTTGGCATCGCCGATAAACAGAATTCCGTTCGGACCGAATGTCAGAGCACTGACCGATTTCAGATCCAGTTTCCCTGGCTTCAGTCCATACATGTTCTCGGCATCTGCCGAGGACGACAACACGATCCCCACAAACAGCGACATTGCGAGCGTTGAGAGCTTCATCGAATTCCCCCTGTTGGTCACACGTGATTGACGTGTTCAATGCGTGCGATTCGAACCCTATTCCTGCATGGTCCGAGATGCCGATCAGAAACACAAGGGGGAATTTCCGATCTTGAATCGCAGTTTGGCAGTAATGCGTCGAGCTGATTGCACGACTTAGAAACGATCCGAAAAGTCCGACGACGCACAATACGCAGTATGAGAGCGATGCAATGAGCATTCGATCTCGCCGTGACACCGACATTTTCGGATAGACACTTACACCACGCTGGCTTTACTCAGGCAGGGGCTGGAAGTGGCATAGGGAGTGTCGCTGACCTTGCTGATGGAACCGTCGTCGGCCACGTTATAAGTGATTCCCCTCCAGTCAATTCGCCGCATAAACAACGAGGAAATCCAGCAGGCGACGTACAAGGTGATCGTTCCCGGGATGACGAGTGGATGTTGCCAGCGTCGTGGCTCAATGTCTCCTCCCTGATTGATGGCACACTCACGTACGACGGAATCCAGGCGGCGCGTCAAAAACAGAAAGCCGCAGGCATAGGACACTCCGGAAATCAGAGCAACCATGGCGGTAAAATTGTCTCCCGCTGCCAATGCCAGGAAGAAACCCAGCGCGTTCGAAAAACTGGCCATCCCGGCAGCAACGGCGAAGCCGGAAACAGCAGACCAGCTCGGATGACTCAACCGGACAGAAAGAGTCTGACGACGGATAAAACGATAACAGTCCCCCAGCTCAATTGATTCCTGATTGAGTAGAACCACAGGGACATACCGAATTTCCAGCCCGGCATCCGTCACGGCATTGGAAACTTCCAGATCGTCCACCAGCGATTTCGCCCAGCGCTGACGCAAGTGAGCGTGATCAAGCAATTCCCTTCGAAACGCCATCGACCCTCCCCAGATCATGCCAAACTGATGCATCTGCACCATGGCCGAACATCCCCAGAGGTAACGAATTCCGCTTGAACAACGTTGATCCGGAGGGGCGTACCAGCGAACCCCTCCAGTGGCACCGACCCGGGGATCCTGAAACGGAATCAACAAATCCCGCAGCCAGTTGGGATAGGGGACTGCGTCGGCGTCGACCTGAACGATGACGTCAAAATCCTCCTCGAGTTCTGCCGTCCCCTGAATCAATGCGCTGTTTTTCAGACCACAGGTTGAAAGACGTTGTGTCAGTTGGAGCACCTGCACCCGAGGGTCATTCGATTCCTCCAGAAACGGCTCCACGACATTCCAGGCTGGATCGGTTTCGCTGTCAACGATCAGACGAAGGCAAAAGTCCTCGTGGGTCTGTTCGAGCAATGCCCGTAACGTTCGTGCTAAGAACGGATCTGCTCCTCGCAGACTCAGTAACACCAACGCTCGTGGAAGTGGCTTCGCCGGGTGCCTTCGGGAAGGAGACCTCAGCATTTTGATAAAGCGCCTTGCCCAATTCATCTGCAGAACCATCAGCACGCAAAAGAGCACAACGCCTGACCAGGTCATCACCAAAGAAAGTTGACTCACGAAAATCGCCCGCTGTTAAGTGAAGTGCCGCGAACAAACTTTTTTCAACGGTCTTATATAAAGTTATGCTTTTCCCAAATGAATCGCTGAAGACTTCGTCCGGCGCTTAAGAACCCCTGACAAAACTGGCTCCGATCCGCTCGCAGATAAGGAGATTCTCATTGTGTGAGGGGTTTTGTTCGCGGCTCTAATAATCTTTCTGTAATCGAATCGACGTTGCCCCTATCTCGGCCGACGTCCAATTTGGCTTGCTTCGAAAAAATCTCCTCATCTTGTCAGATTTTGAGGAGCTTGCAGGAATATCAAAAAATCATACCCAAATTCCCTAGAATGCGAACTCATCCGAAGGAGTAAACCCAAATTTCGGAGCTTCACTGAACTGGCATTCAGCATCCATTCAAACGTACACTTTAGAACCCCTGACAAAACTCACCCCGATCCGCTCGTGGAGAGGGAATTTTCACTGTTCAGTGAGGTTTTGTTCGCGGCCCTTAGAATCCTTGGTGCTGTTCTCTGTGCTGATGCAGCAGGAAAACAGCTTTCGAAGAGACTCTCCAGAGCGAATCAGGCAATCCATCATTATGTTCGGCACGGTGTCTCCTACTCCCCTGGATCTGGAATTTCGGTTGTTCGGAATTCCAGTGCGTGTCTCGAGCTGGTTTTGGGCAGCCGGGGTCTTCCTGGGGTATCCGTTACTCAGGGACGGGAAGTTTCCCTATCTTCTTGCCTGGATGCTGGTTCTGTTTGTCTCAATTCTTGTCCATGAACTGGGGCATGCCCTGATGGCGCGTCGGTTCGGGTATTCGTCCCAAATCCTGCTGTACCACTTCGGCGGACTGGCCTTTTATCAACAGAACGGCAGGCATTCCTCGACATTATGGCAATCGATTCTCATTAGTTTTGCCGGTCCGATGGCAGGATTCCTGCTGTTTGGACTCGTCCTGTTTTTTCAAATTTTCGGCCTGCAGCACCTGCCTGCAGAGACGAATCCTGAGTTCCTGTATTTGCTTGATTTCGTGTTGTCTCGATTGATTTTCATCAATCTTTTCTGGGGACTGATCAATCTTCTCCCGGTGCTTCCACTGGATGGAGGCCAGATTTGCCGGGATGTCTGTACGATGTTCAACCGGCACAACGGGATCTGGTATGCCATCCGTATCAGCATTGTGATCGCAGCCGGAGCAGCTCTCGCCATGTTCCTCATGGGACAAACATTTGCGGCGATTCTCTTTGCCATCCTCTGTGCCAATAACATTCAGGCTCTCCAGGAACGGGGCCGGTGGTAGCAATTAGAGTGATTGGCAGCAAAGGCAACTGCTTCCAGAAGTCTGGTGCCTTGTCAGGCTTCAAACTGAGGGTTGTTTCACATGTTCCGCGGCTCGTTGGCCGCTCCCGTTTCGATTCTTCCACCCTCATTTTCAACACTGACGCAACACTGGTGTCTTCACATCTGGGGCAGGGTACTCTAAATTCAGCAGATTGAATTCTCTCCAATCGGCAGAACTTCAGGCCGGGAAACCTTGTCTCGCATTTCAGAGTTCACTCTGATTGACGACTCTTTTCAATATTGAATGTCAAAAATTTTTGTGCAGGACCGTTAGAACAATGGCGATTTCATCCGTTCCCTCTTCACTCGAATCATCTGACCCCAAAATTTGGGAGGCCCTTCAGAACGAGCGCCGACGACAGGTCGAAGGTCTCGAACTGATCGCCAGTGAGAACTACACCAGCGCGGCCGTTCAGGAAGCCGCCGGGACCGTTCTCACCAACAAATATGCGGAAGGGTATCCCGGTCGTCGTTATTACGGCGGGTGCGAATATGTTGATGACATCGAAACACTTGCCCGGGATCGGGTGAAGCAACTTTTCGGAGCTCAGCACGCCAACGTTCAGACACATGCCGGGTCACAGGCCAACATGGCTGTGTACTTCTCCACAATCAAGCCGGGAGACACCATCCTCGCCATGAATCTGGCACATGGGGGACACCTGACCCACGGGATGAAGCTGAACTTCTCAGGTCAGTTGTACAACGTGGTTCCTTACGGAGTTCGTGAAAGCGATCACCGGATCGACTTCGATCAGGTGGCTGCCCTCGCCCGCGAGCACAAACCGAAGATGATCGTCGCCGGAGCCAGTGCGTATCCTCGTGAAATCGATCACCCGAAATTTGCGGAGATTGCAAAGGAAGTCGGAGCATTACTGTTTGTCGACATGGCTCACTATGCCGGACTGGTCGCCGGGGGAATCCACAACAACCCGGTGGAAGTCGCCGACTTCGTTTCTTCAACTTCGCACAAAACGTTGCGTGGACCACGATCAGGGTTTGTTCTCTGTCGCGAAGAATACGCCAAAGAACTGGATAAAACCGTGTTCCCCGGCCTGCAGGGGGGACCACTCATGCATATCGTCGCCGCGAAAGCAGTCTGCTTCCGCGAAGCACTGGAACCTGCTTTCAAAGTTTATGCCCGACAGATCGTCGACAACGCCAGAACACTTGCCGAGACACTGACCTCCGGCGGAATTCGCCTGGCGAGTGGAGGAACCGACAATCACCTGATGCTCTGCGATATGACCGCAATCGGCCTCTCGGGAAAGATCGCCGAAGAAGCTTTGGACCATGCCGGAATCACCGTCAACAAGAACATGATCCCGTTCGATCAGCGCAAACCGCTCGATCCAAGTGGTGTCCGTATCGGAACCGCTGCTCTGACAACGCGCGGCATGAAACAGGACGAGATGAAGAAGGTCGGCGGCTGGATTCTCGAAGTCCTCAAACATGTCGACGACAAATCCGTCGCCGAACGTGTCCGTGGAGAAATCGCCGAATTCGCCCGTCAGTACACCGTGCCTGGAATTCAGTAGTATCGTGAAAACAGGTGTGTAAGCACGAACGGAAGAGAAGAAGACTCAGCATAAGGGGCAAAAAATTCTGTTGCCTGCTTGCGTGAATTCTCTCTTTCGTTTCGCGTACACCGGGTCCTTCGAGCTCGGATGATTCACACTCGTAGGGTGGGTCGAGCCAACATGATGATGCGGTGGGTCTTCAGCCGCACGACAAGTTTCTAACGAAAATGAACCGCCGCAAGCACGATTGAAGGAAATTCTCATCGTTTGAGAGGTTTTGTTCGCGGCTCTAAGAACCTGTCAGACAAGATGGTCGCGTCACGATGTCTCCTCGATGGAACCGGATTCTCATTGGAATACTTGCCGTGATCTGCGTCCTCTCCGGGCTCTCGGTGGGGATTTTTCATTCCTGGAGCGATCTCTGGTGCGGCAGTTTCATTCGAGCCGGAGTGTTGCTCGCCGCGATCTTTATCGGAATGCCGACCAAAGG
>DATMFC010000133.1:0-4494 GCA_035556335.1 Planctomicrobium sp.
CAGAGAAACCATCACTCTGCTAAAACCGTAGAGTACTCATCCAGAATGGATCGCCGTGATGAATAATAGACAACAGCGAAATCCCACGTTCACATGATTATAAGGCGAAGAAAGAGGAGACTCACGCAAAGGCGCTAAGGCGCAAAGAAATCAGCATTAAGACACTCTCTGCATTTTGCATAATATGGATAATTCAGAAACCACGAATATCATAAATAAATCATGGATAAACTTTCTGATAGAAACGAAGTATTCACGCATAACATGAAACAAAATTCTTTGCGCCTTAGCGCCTTTGCGTGAGTCTCCTTTATTTCCCCTTAATAGATATGCATACGTCGAGGTCACAGGGCTTTTCAAAGACTGGGATGTCATGAATTTTTTACAGCGACTCTTCCAAGTCCAAGGCGGTCAGAAGACTGATATACAGAAACGGTTCCGTCTCGGGCAACCGATCGGAAACGGAACGATGTCGAAGGTCTGGCGTGCGGTCGATACGCAGACCGGAAAAAATGTCGCTCTGAAGGTTCTTGATAAAGAAAAAACGCTGGCATTAGAGAAACGTTTTGCCGGACTCGATCGTCCCCGGGAAGGGGTCATTGCGGTGAAAATGATTCACCCGAATATCGTCCGGACATTCGATCATGGAATGACCACTCAGGACGAACAGTTTCTGGTGATGGAGTTTCTGGAAGGGGTCGGGTTGCAGTCACTGATTCAAACCCAGAATCCACAGATGAAAACAAACTGTCTGAAATACTGCGTGCAACTGGGAGAAGCGCTCGACTTCTTTCACCAGCAGCAATTCATTCATCGCGATCTCTGCCCACGGAACATGATGGTGACGAATGACGGAACATTGAAACTGCTCGACTTTGGACTGGCGGTTCCGAATACGGCTCCGTTTCGAAAACCGGGAAACCGGACAGGAACGGCGATGTACATGGCCCCGGAACTGATTCGTCGTCAACCGACAGATCAGCGGATTGATATCTTTTCTTATGCGGTCTCCTGTTATGAGATGTTTACAAAGACATTTCCCTGGCCTTCTGCCAGCACTCCGGAAGCCATTATGCAGCATGTCCATTTACCGCCACAGGAAATCCAGACACTGGTCCCCAAAATGCCCGATGCGTTAGCAAAGGTAATTATGAAAGGCCTGCAGCAAGACCCGAATCAGCGCTGGCAGACCGTACGTGAAATGGTGAATGAATTAAAAGGAGCCAGGAAATAGGAATTAGAAAATAGGTATGATTATGTTATTCCTAATTCCTACCTCCTAATTCCTAACTCCTCCCATCTTATGATCGACGTTCAATCCGCCTTACTGCTACTGACACCCGGACGGTCTCCTTCGACCGATGTCCTTGATGCGTTGCATCTGGCGGGTTTTGAGAAGGTGCCGGAAGCGGTTGCGAGATTTCAGTCACTCTGTCCGAACGAAGAGGATCGTCTGTTATGTGCTGCGATACTTCCGGGATTATTGTACTCCCTTTCGGAAGCGGCATCAGCCGACAATTCGTTATTGAATTTCCAGCGATTAATGGAGTCCTCGGCTGGAACACAGGAACTTCTGAAGTGGCTGGGAGAAAAGCCACGGGCGGTGGATATTCTCGTCCGGCTGTTTGTCGGCAGCCAGTTTCTGACAGAAATCCTGATTCGCAATCCTCATTATCTGCATCGATTGACAGAACATAAACGGCTTGCCGAGTTCAAAAGTCGCGCGGAGTTTGTGGAACAGGGAACGCAGGAAATTCCCGCAGAGACGTCGTTCGCCGAGCTAATGAACCACCTTCGGCGATTCCAGCAATGGGAACTCTTACGACTGGCGGCGTGTGATACATTCGGATTAATGGATCTGAGAACCGTCACGCTCCAGCTCTCGTTACTTGCCGATAGTCTGATCCAGATTTCATTACAGCGAATTGCTGAACAGGAAGGCATTTCACTCGATGATTTCAGCATCATTGCCATGGGAAAGCTGGGTGGCGAGGAACTGAATTACAGTTCCGACATCGATCTGGTTTTCGTCTGTGAACGTGAAGCGGAACGTTACTGGAATCTGGGACAAAAGCTGATTCGTGCTTTATCTGACTCAACCGATCAGGGATTTCTCTATCGGGTCGATATGCGTTTAAGACCATGGGGAAGTGCCGGGCCACTTGTGACAACGGTGAACGCCTGGGAAGAATATCTCACCCGACATGGACAACTCTGGGAGAAACAAGCCTTATTAAAAGCCCGACCGATCGCCGGGAATCTCCAGATTGGTGAAGCCATTTTGAAACGACTGGAACCTTGTCTGTTCGATGTGGATATTAAGGCGGCGCGAAAGACGGTCCGGGAATCCAAACGCAAAATTGAAGAACAGCTTGTTCGAAAACGAGTTCATTGGGGAGAGGTGAAAGGAGGCCCGGGAGGGATTCGGGATATTGAGTTCGTTGTTCAGTTTCTGCAACTGGCCTATGGAAAAGAAGTCCCTGACATTCGGAGCATCAACACGCTCGACGGTCTGGTGCGACTGGCGGATTTCAAGTTGATTTTCCCGGACGAATTCCGCAGGCTGACTGATGGTTATCTGGTTTTAAGAACCATCGAGCATGCGCTGCAACTATTTCATAATCTGCAGGAACATGCCCTGCCCCGATCGGAACGACGCCTGGCCTATCTGGCACGTCGACTCGATTTTCCTGACGCAGAGACGTTCTTGAAACATTATGAACAACATGCCAAATCGGTGCGAGAGGTCTTCGAGCGTTACCTGGATCATGAACAGCACCCGCTTATTCAGTTGGAAGCCCCTCCGGCTCTGGTGAGTGATCATCTTGGAAATGTCACCGGAAGTTACCGGGATATCTTTTCCAAAGAGGACGAACAGCTTCATATTTCCCTGTTCAATCAACTGACCGATGACCGCCAGATTCGGGTCGCGGTTCAAGATCTCGATTCGTCGCTACAACAGGTGACGATTGCTGGTTTGGACCGGATTGGAGCGCTATCTGCGATTTGCGGGTTGATGTGTGCTTGCGGAACCGACATCGTTTCCGGAAACGTCCTCACTGGAACTGACGTCGATTCCATCGGAACGCCGCGACGTGGAAATCGACGCACCAGAAAGTTTGTGAACGTCTTCACCGTGCGACCGGCCTCCAGCGGGACTTCAGGATCCATAGACTGGAATCTCTTTGAAGACGAGTTGAATGATCTCGTTCAGCTGGCGGAAACATCGGGATGGCAGAAAGCTCAAGGGAAGCTGGCCCACCGGGTGGCCGAGGCGGTCTATGAGCCTCAAACAACCGCCGTCCCTCTCCTGCCCGTTGAAATCGATCTCGATAATATTGCCTCACGCGATGCAACGGTGCTCCATATTCGTGGGAAAGATACTCCCGGATTTCTTTATGAACTGACCAATGCCATTACAACAAGCGGTTTGTCGATCGCACGGATGACCATCCAGTCGTCCGGCCCGGATGTCGTCGATACCTTACATGTGGTTGATGAACAGCATCGCCCGATTCAAAGTCAGAAACGGCTCAATGAACTGCGGGCCGCCATTGTGTTGATTAAGCATTTCACCCATTTATTGCCCTCGTCACCGAACCCGGCTTCGGCACTGGTTCACTTTCAGGAGTTTCTGGAAAACCTGTTTCAGCGTCCAGACTGGCTTGAAGAACTGAGTCCGCTCAAGGACTCCGAAGTTCTCGGCGCGATGGCCACATTACTCGGAGTGAGTGATTTTCTCTGGGGAGATTTTCTTCGTCTGCAACATGCCAATCTGTTTCCCGTGGTGACCAACGTGAAAGGATTGCAACGGCCGAGAAACTGGCCGTCGTTAATGACGGAATGGGAAGAACTTCGTAAGAAGACTCCACTGGATCAGCGCATTGAAGTGTTGAATCAGTTCAAAGACCGGGAAATGATGCGGGCCGACATGCGTCATATTCTGGGGTTACAAGACAAATTCGGGATGTTCGGCATCGAACTGACCGATGTCGCGGAAGTGGTTGTGGAAGCGGCCAGACAGATTTGCGAAGATGAACTGCAGGCTGTTCATGGACATCCACAGAACTCAGAGGGGGCCAAAGTCTTCTGTTCCATCTGTGGATTAGGGAAATGTGGCGGACAGGAACTCGGGTATGCCTCTGACATCGAGTTGATGTTTCTGTATCAGGAAGAAGGAATGACATCCGGGCCCCATGTCATTACCAATGCCGAATATTTTCAACGACTGGCCCATCTCTTCCGACGGACGATCCGCTCGAAACGCAAGGGGATTTTTGAGATTGATCTCCGTTTACGCCCGTATGGAAAAGCGGGACCGTTGGCCGTTTCCCTCCATGAATTCGAGTCCTACTTTGGCCCCTCGGGAGCGGCCTGGCCGTATGAACGTCAGGCACTGGTCAAGTTGCGACCCATTGCCGGAGACGCCGCACTCGGGAAAAAAGTGGTCGCCTTGCGTGACCGGCTCATCTATCGCGGGGAGCCGTTTGACGT
>DATMFC010000134.1:0-2318 GCA_035556335.1 Planctomicrobium sp.
TGAAAATATGGAGGTCTCCGACAAACGGTTGGAATCGACGCACCAATTTTCGAACAAGACATTTGATCCTTTAAATTTTGTCAAAAAGCGTCCTGAAGGTTTCGCCTGAAGGCGAGGGTTTTAGACCCATCGGTTGGAAAACAAGAGGAAATGGCCCCGCGCCGACTTTTCTGGCGCACACCCCAGACAAAAAAGAAAACTGCGGTATGATGCAACGTGACAAAGACACAACGTCGACGGCCTCCCATACTGTCAAGCAAGTAAACGACTGATATTTTCATGACTGCCAAAGAACCTGCCAAAGAACCTGAGTTGCCCCCCGCACCGAAACCGATGCGGTTGCAACGCTTTCTCTCCCAGTGCGGGTTGGGTTCACGACGGGATTGCGAAGAATTGATCACCGCCGGACGCGTCACCATTGATGGCGTTGTGGCCGATCAGCTGGGAACGAGCGTCAATCCGTCGACGCAAGCGGTCACTCTCGACGGCGAACGTCTGAAAGTTCAGCGAAAAAAATATTTCATGCTGAACAAGCCTTCAGGTTACCTTTGCACCGCCGACGACCCGGAAGGACGCCGACTGGTTCTCGACCTGTTCCCGGAAGAAGGCCCGCGTCTGTTTACCGTCGGTCGACTGGATGAAAACACCACTGGATTGCTCGTCGTCACCAACGATGGAGATCTGGCCCAGAAGCTGGCACATCCCCGTTACCGGATCTTCCGCACTTATGAAGCTCAGGTGGCCGGTCAGCCTCGAGCGGAGATTTACGAACAACTTAGACAGGGGTTATTCTTCACCGAAGGAAAATTTCGGGTTTACAGCGTCAAACCGATCAAAAAACAGAAAGACAGTACCTGGGTTGAGATTGTGATGACGGAAGGGCAGAACCGGGAAATCCGCCGTCTGTTTGCCCGTGTCGGCCACAAGATCATGAAACTGGAACGTCAGGGATATGGACCACTTCGACTCGGACGATTGAACAAGGGAGAATACCGCGAACTGAGCCGTGACGAACTGGCCAGTCTGCACGCCGTCCTGGAACGGAATCGAGCCGAGGAAGGGATCAAAGCTCCTCCACGAGGGCGTCCGGAAAGAGCAGGCCGTCCGGAACGGTCTGGCCGCAACGAACGACCGGAGCGATCAGGTCGACCTGAAAGGTCTGGCCGTCCGGACCGATCAGGACCGCCGAGTGAACGTGGTCGACCTGAAAGACGCCGCCGCGAAGAATTCGGGGACAAGGCCGATCGCGGAACCTCCTTTGAAAGAGGTTCGCGTCCAACCCGCCCGGAAGGCCAGCGCGGCGACAGACCATACGGAGACCGGCCACGAGGTGAGCGCCCAACTGGGGACAGGCCACGCGGAGACCGACCGTATGGAGATCGACCACGTGGCGAACGGCCAAGTGGCGACAGACCGTATGGAGACCGGCCACGAGGTGAGCGCCCAACTGGGGACAGGCCACGCGGAGACCGACCGTATGGTGATCGACCACGTGGCGAACGCCCAAGTGGTGACAGGCCATATGGAGACCGGCCACGAGGTGAGCGCCCAACTGGGGACAGGCCACGCGGCGATGGGCCACGGGGGGATCGACCAAGAGGAGACGGAGGATCGTCCGACACCCGTCGTTCAGGTTCCGGCAGACCCTCGGACGGTTCGAGAACCTTCGAACGCAGTGATCGTCGCGAACAGAGAAGTGAGAAAAGGCCGGGAGGTGAGAAAAGATCAGGAGGCGAACGGAGCCCCGGAGGGGAGAGGAAATCGGCATTCGGGGAACGTCGGGGAAAACATGTTCCCGGAAATCCGTCTGCCCGTCGTCCAGCAAAGAAATCGGGGAAGCGCCGTCCCCCGCAACGGTGAAATCGATTCGTGTTATTGATCCGGATGGCTTGTCGGGAAATTCAAAACGACAGACGGTCCTGATCGGGAAACGACGGTTCTGTTCACATTTTGAATTTCTGGTTTTGTAACACTTTAGCGGAATGAAGTTGCGATTGCTGTGGAGACAAGCGGGAAGTCGCTGTTCCTCGTTCCCAAGCTCCGGCTTGGGAACGCACTCGCCCAGAAGTTCTGCTTCGAGATTCGTATTGAAGACAACCTGACTCACAACCCTCTCCTCTTTCAGAGAGAAGAAAAGCAGACATTGAGTGGCCAAGCTGGAGCTTGGCGTCGAGTGTGTTCCCAAGCCAGACAGCTTTTTGCACGTTAAATCACAATGCCTTGAAGGAGAAGTGGTTGCAACACGTAATGGTGTCTACTCCGCATCAACGGAAATTCAAGACTTACGACGATTGACGAAAAAAGCTGCAGAGCTTGGG
>DATMFC010000135.1:0-11460 GCA_035556335.1 Planctomicrobium sp.
GCACGATTGTAGGAGGCTGCTTGAATGTCGGTACTCCCGAGAATAACGATGAGACCTCCCCCCTGCTCGACATAGCGACCCAGTTGCGACCAGACGGAATCCGGAAGTCGGGGCGTGTTGATCAATGTGATCACCGGGAACAGTTCCAGCGAGAGTTCTGGAAGTTTGCTGAACGGTTCGAAGTGCGGTTTGAATTTGTTCAATGTGGCACTGGCCCTGTCATGTGGAGCGAGTGCGGTGATCCACGTCTGGGCGACTGCATTGTCGGGGGCGAGAACCAGAACCTGGGGGGCTTCGCTTACCTGAACTGTGAAGTATCGGGTATTGTCGAAGACCAGTGGGTCGCTGCCGATCAGGCGCGTCTCCCCGTGCAGCCAGCTTTGCGTGAATCCACCGATGACCGGAAACTGCAATTCAGCAGGCAGCCCGGTATCGAGTCGAACGGTCGTCTGTCCCTGCTTCAGGAGTTCTCCTTGGCGGTTTTCAAACAGGAGTTCGATTCTCTGCTCCGGGACGTCTTCTCCTTGAGACAGTGCGGTGGCGGAGGTGACCAGTTCTCCTCCCAGCGGAATGCGTTCGCCAGAGGGATTCACCGCTGTGATCGCTTGATTTTTCGCATGGGTGCGACCGACATCAACCAGATAAATGTTAATGCCGTTTTCCCGTTGCAGATCGGACAGCAGGAGCGAACTCCCTGCCGGTCGCCAGGCCGATTTTGCGAGATCTGTCAGAATATAAATACGTCGAATGAACCGGTCTTTACGGGATTTTTCATCCACATCTTCCTGACCGGACAGGATTCGACGACGGTCATCTTCATGGGTTTTAATTGCTTCGCGAAGACGATCATCAAGCGGGAGTTGTGCCGGGGCGATTTCCAGTGAATCGATGCGTCGTTGCCCGGAGGAGATCGTGGTTTGAAACGGCATTGGACGATCATTGCTCGTTTCCCCGATCGCGATTCGACTTTCACTCGGGAGCGTTTGCAGATGTTCGCGGGCAATGGTCTGAGCCCGATGGAGTGAGGTTTCCCCTGCTTCCTGATACGACATACTCAAGCTGTTATCAAACAGCATCACACCGGCGACGGGCAATGACAACGACGTTGTTCCACGAGGCTGGTTGAACTCCGCGGAGATGCGACGCTGATAAGGCCAGCCGACCAGTAACAGAATCGCGACCAGTGCTCCGATCGTTGACCAGTTTCTTAATGACGATTGGCGTTGCTGATGCTGGAACTGTGTCAGTTTTTCTTGTCGCAGTCGTCGTAAGAAATAGAAGTATGCTCCGATTCCCAGTGCAGAGACAATAAACAAAGTCACTGTTTCAGGCAGAGTGAGATTGTAGTTCGCAGGAGGAACCGACGGCCGGGCCAGTGCGAATACAATCATGGCTAATGCCAGCATTCGCAACAGCATTAAAACAAGGTGCCGTAACCGGAGTCGGCGGACGCTTTGTTGCTGGCGTTGTTTGAGAAGTCGCAGGGCCGGAAATGAGAGTTTCTTGGGCTTTTGCCGGAGCAGAAAATGCAGAATGACCGGCACGGCGAGAAAGCCGAGTCCCAACAGCAGTGCGGAGTTGAGAAACGTCATTGCTGAGAGTTAGTGGTTAGTGGGTAGGAATTAGGTAACACTTTAGCGGAATGAAGTTGCGATTGCTGTGGAGACAAGCGGGAAGTCGCTGTTCCTCGTTCCCAAGCTCCGGCTTGGGAACGCACTCGCCCAGAAGCTCTGCTTCGAGATTCGTATTGAAGACAACCTGACTCACAACTCTCTCCTCTTTCAGAGAGAAGAAAAGCAGACATTGAGTGGCCAAGCTGGAGCTTGGCGTCGAGTGTGTTCCCAAGCCAGAGCTTGGGAACAAGGGGAATTAACTTCATTTGGCTAAAGTGTTACGGAATTAGGAATTAGGTGGGGTTTGTCTTTGCTAACTCCTATCTCCTGATTCCTAACCCCTCTTTTATGTCTCGTCTTCTTCGGGATGGTCATCATCGAGAAGGTCGTGTTCTTTGACCTTGGTTTTCTTTGACGGATCGCTTCCGGACAGAGATTGCGGCGAACGGGACTTGCCCCCCAGCGGGGTTCGCCACTGTTTGACCTGTTGTTCAAAATCTTCTTTGGTCATCGGAAGGATCTTTCCGTCGAGATCGGCTTCCATCCCGGGACGACCTCCTTCGTCTGGATGCGCGGCAGCCAGGACTTCCCGTTCAAGTGAGCGTAACCAGTCCGGGACATCAATGCCGGATCCCCAGGAATCTTCCAGGTATTCGTCCACTTCTTCCCGGAGCCGTTCAAACGTCGCCGAGGAGGTGTTCTCTGCTGTTCGGGCGTCGGCGATCGATTTCGAGACAAGCGCCAGAATCCGATTCACCGCCAGCGGTTTGACGAACCGTTCTTTCAGGTGATCCGTAATCGTCGGCATTCTCATGCCGTAACGGCGCTGCAGTTTCTGCAGGTCGGAAATGTGTTGATCGGCCAGTTCCGAAGTCTGGATTTCGAACGCCGCTTCACTTAATTCTGCGGCTTCAAGGAGCCCGTTTCGAACCAGCACTTCATGGACGATGATTTGCGGGGTCAGGTTCCAGAAATCACGGTCGTACATCGCTTCCAGTCGAAGGAAGTCGAGCAGACTGTAAATCATCTCGCCATAGTCGGATTGCGTCGTCGTTGTATTGTATTCGAGGAACCGGTCGAACCGGTCGACAATGATCGAATAGACCTGTTCCAGACACCATTCGGCATCCTCACGATCGATGACACCGGAGTCGAGATCATCGAGCAGGCGGATGGGCCGGAGTGGATCCTGTTCTTCTTCGAGATAATCGAGGAACCAGTCGACACCGTTATGCAGGATCGCACGCAGGTTGCCGAGTGTCAGTTGGCTGGCATGGAACAGGTCTTGTCCATAGCGTTTGATGAACTCGCTCAGTTCCTCCCATTCCACTCCTTTACGGACGCCGTCCACAGCGGAGATACGCATCGTGCGAGAATGTTCGAGCCAGATCCAGCTATACGGTTCGAGAATGTTGGCGAGGGCTTCAATCAGGTCTTCCGTGTCGACGTTTCCGTTCGACCAGCTTTGTACGCTTTGAGTCAGAGATTCCAGTGTGCTTCGCAAGGCGATGGCATAGAGGCGGTCAAACTCGGTGATGGCCTGTCCTTTCGGACGGTACTTTCGTTCCATGCGAAACGCGGTGAGGAGTGTGTGCCAGGTTTCCCGGAGCAATCCCAGTCGAGGGAGTTCCCGTAACAGGAATCGTACGACCGATTGCAGCGCCTGTGTCCGCAGGATCTGACCGGGGTCTCCCCCGTTTTCCAATGGAACGTACAGCAACGGGTTCCGTGCCAGTCGATTGAGAAGATTCGGCAAGTGAGCCCGAATCGTCGGCACATCCCGTTGAACGACGGCACGGTAAACCTTCGCGAGTTGCCGGTCCTGTTCAGTTCCACGCGGGACGTCGACGGTGTCAGGGATGTTTCCGTTGAGCAGGCGTTCCGCATTCCGCAGACAGATCAATGTCGTAATGACCTGATGGAGCAGGTAGAACTTCACCTGCATCTGCAGATCGTACTCGACATTGGCGTCGTGATCACCGGAAGTGGCTGAAATCTCGTGATCCCAGATCGATTCCATCAACTCGGCGAGATCGATCTGCCAGCGCTGTGTCTGTCGATGCCAGTGAGTGAATGCGTCGACCAGCGGCTGATTGAGTGTCCAGTCTTCCTTGCTTTGATGCCGTTCCGCGGCGAATCGGGCGGATGCGAGCTGCCACATCTGACCAATGGCGTTCAGGAATTTCAGGCGAGGTTCCAGCAGACGATTGATGGCTTCGAACTCGGTGTTTCGTCCTGCGGAATCTCCATCGGCGGTGTCTCCCCAGTTGCCATCAGCAGCACTGTCACGGAAGACCATATTGTCATACGCGGCCCCGAAGACATCCTCTTCTCCCCCATTTTCCGGGGAATCCTCCGATTCGGGACCACCAAACTCAAGACTCTCAGGGCTCGATTTCTGAGCCGAGTCGACGACGCCGCCGAGTCGGGGAACGCGCCACCATTCATCGGCGTTGGCTTCGAGATAGTCGAACATGCGACGAATCGCCACCAGCACGTCATTTCCGGAGACAGGGGCCTCATCGGACGAAACCAGTTTGATCCAACGAATCAGCAGCGAATAAATGGAATGCTGCGGGCATTCGACTCCCACGTCATCAATCTGGCTGAGCCATTGCATCAGCAGACCCATTGCCGCGACATGGTCTTTCCGGTGCAACAAGGCATCCACAACGAGTGCGTACGACTGCACCGACTGAAACTTCTCGACGTGATTCCGCCAGAAGGAAATGTCCCCTGCTGCTTCACCGGCACGCCGCCATTCCGTGAGTGCGTTGGAAACGTGAGTGGCCGCTTCCCAGCTATCCTGTCCGGAAACGTCGGGAAGATCTTCGATGACGTCACTTCCGAATCGATCCCACCATTCCGCGAGGGAAAGATACAGAGTGGAGACCTCTTCCTTGAGTTCGGTATGTCCCCGGGCGGCCGCTTCTCCCAGGCAGTTGGAAAAGGCATTAAACACCTGTTCCATCAGGCTGAGAAGCGTCTCGACCCGATTGTCGGGAATGGCATCTTCTCTCGATGAGAACAACGGGAACTGTCCTCCAAAGCCGAGAATGTTCCAGGGATCGACCAGCGCGCCGCACTGGACCCCGCGCCGCAGCAGGTCGGGGATCTGTTTCAGTTTTTCGAAGGCGTCTGGAACCTCTCCCCGTTCCAGTGATCGCAGTGCGGTGGAGACGAGACATTCAATCTCGGTCTCCATTCGGATAGAGGCCGCGGGAATGGCATTGGCCTGTTGACGGCTGGCTTCCGGGTAGCCCATGACCGCATACAGATGGGCCAGTTCCCGATGTTGCACCTGACGCGCTCCATGCCCGGCGAGTCGCATGTTCAGATACTGCCGCACATGACCGAAGGGTTGTTGTGCTTTTTTCTGTTCTTTCTGCAGACGTTCCCGTCGTTCGCCTGTGGTCGCTTCCATGACTCGGGCATAGAAGTCATCGCGTCGTCGGGCCACGATCGGGAGCAGAGTCGTCAGGGAGATTGTGGAATCATGAGTGTTGGGACCGGCTCCGCTGATGGAACTGGCCATCAGCATGGTGCCGCACAACGCCGCAGCGGCGTCAAACAACCGTTCCTGACGGGACGTCCGCAGCTTCTTGTCGTCGACCCAATCCTGAAGCGAATCGAGGATCATTTTGCGCACGACGAAGCGGCGGTAATAGCCCCGATTGTCGATACGATGCGGGTCCCATTCCCCGAAAAGATAATTCGTCCGTTTGTTGACCGGATGCAGATGATCATAAGGACGCAAGTCGACGACCAGTTCTTCCAGTCGATCGAGATCGAAATAAGCGTCGTGCAGGATGTCTTGCGGTGAGTTCTTGAAGAAGTCGAACATCTGTTCGATCAGGTCATGATATTTCCCGTTCGCCACCCCTGCTCCGGCGATAAAGATCGGAATGGGGAGAAACCGTTCGTGCGAATAGATTTCCATCTTTCGCCCGTTCTCCAGCACTGCGATCGGGCGATAACCGACATAATCGTTGAGATGTTTCAGGGCTCCATTGATGATACGTCCGTTTTCATCCCACGGTCCAGATTGCCTTAAAACCGCTTCCAGGAGTGCTGTGTAAAAATAGGGGTGATCGAAATCGTCATCCTGAAGATGGTGCAGCAGATCGGAGTGAAATTCGCGATACGCGGTGTAAAGCTCGTCGAGTCCCAGCAGGAGGACAGACGCGGCCTGTTGGGAGTCGGCGAACGCGGGCTGGCTTGTTTCCAGTTCTTTGAGAGTGTTTTGCAACGTCTGGATCAGCAGCAGACGACGATCCTCCTTCTCGGGTAATGCTCCCCAGAGGGTGTTGAAATTCTGTAAAAACCGGGGATCTGGATTTCCGTTGGAGAAATTCAGATAACCGAGCGTTTCCCGGGCAGCCACGAGATGAGTGGCGGACAATGTCCAGCGGGGTTTCGCTTTCTTCCTCGGGGGCATGCGTTCTCGTTTCACTCTGCCTGATGCAGCCAAAATGTCAAATTGGCGGACCATCTCTTGCGCCCTGTGACTAAATCGCCAGGCGCGCAGAACCACCACGGTTCAACCTGTCTTGTATTGTGACGGACTTTGTTCCATTCCGCAAAGGTAGATTTTCTCAAGCAAGTTCGTCGCTGGTTTCACTGTTGCAGGATTCTCGCAAGATTTTTGTTGACACTGTGAATTTTCATGATTACAGTTAATTTTTCGTTATATCAAATTAACGAATCCAGTCTCTTCCGCACGCTCGCTGCATCTTTCATTGAACGTTCTCTATCTCCTTTCAGCCTTCGAGGAATACGCTCATGGCCACGACCACTTGTTCTCCTGTTGGTCAATTGAAGCGGGTGCGCTCGGCATTCACGCTCATTGAGTTGCTGGTTGTAATCGCCATTATCGCAATCCTGGTCGCCCTGCTCCTTCCTGCTGTTCAACAGGCCCGTGAAGCGGCGCGACGGTCTCAGTGCAAGAACAATCTGAAGCAGATGGGGTTGGCACTGCATAATTATCATGAGACCTACAGCACCTTTCCGGTTGGTTCTCAGCGTGCTTTCAAAGCGAACTGGAGGGTTTCTGTGCTTCCGTACCTTGATCAGGCTCCCCTTTACAATCAGCTGAATTTCAGTATTTACATGCATTCCGGGGTCAACAATACTGCTTTTGAACGTAAAGTCGTTAATGTTTTTCAGTGCCCTTCAAGCGCGCTGAATCCATTGTCAAATACGACCGGAAACAGTGCTGTTTACAATAATTCCTATCCTTATCAGGTTCATTGCTATGTCGGAGTATCCGGTTCTTACATTCCCGGTTGGGCTGGAGCTCCGGTTTTCCGTGACGTCAACTATGGTGTCTGGACCAACAACGGCCTACTGACCCCTCAAGATTCAAGACGCATACGTGATTGTACTGACGGGACGTCCAACATCATCGCCATTGCAGAACAATCCGGACCCATTGGCAGCACTGGCCTGGATATTCGCAGTGCTTACTATGGTGGCTGGGCCGGCGGAAGCTCAAATGGAACGGATGCGGCGCCGCATTCTTTTGCCGACATGGCAACGGGACACTGGTACAATGGCATTTCCACCTATCGCTTTGCGATTAACTCCAGAACTGTAGCAACCGGATCGAGCGCCCCCTATCACGCTCACACATTGTGGAATTCTTTTCATACTGGTGGAATTCACGTGCTGATGGTTGATGGTGCTGTACGGTTTATTTCAGAAAATGTTGAAAGTGCAACTGTCGCTAAACTCGCTGCTCGTGAAGATGGTGAAGTCGTTTCTGGTTTCTAAAATAGTAAACAGACGATGTTCTGATTTTGAAATGTCCTTTATAAGGTTTCCCGATAGAGGCTGGTCTGTTGCTCTGGGGGGATCTGATTTTCTTGTCAGGCCCGAATTCGATCAGGGTGTTTCTATGGCAGTATGTTCGTTGTCTCGAATCCATCTGATTTGTTCATTAGTGACGGTTCTGTCTGGTCTGACTATCATTGGATGCGGTGCCCGGTCGTCTCCCTTTCCGACTGGAACAGTGAAAGGGAAAGTTTTCGACCCATCTGGAAAGCCGCTCACGGAAGGGGAAGTCAGCTTCTTTGCTGCGACGATGGGTGTGGGAGCGACAATGCCGATCGCAAATGATGGAACGTTTGTTGTTCCGGAGAATATTCGAACTGGCATGTATGTCGTGACTGTCGCCCCAGCACCGCTTCCCCCTGGAGATGCTGATGGTTCGCCGGTTCAGCCCTCCAACCGAAAGCAGATTGAAGCATTAATTCCCAAAATTTATCGCAATGAGCGGACCACTCCACTCAAAGATTTTGAGATCAAACAGGGGAACAATGAGGTGGAAATCAAGTTACAAAATCTGTGACTGTTGGAAGTTGCTGATGAGATGGGTTCTCAGATTCCCGGTCATCGTGAGAAAAGGTCAGGTTGTCCGATCTCCGAATTCTATTCCGGAGTCATCCCCTGACCAATCAACTGTTCTGAAGGGGAAAACAACGAATCTTCATGGAATGAAGATTGACGTGAAGGCTCTCAGGTTGGATCATTGAGTGTTGATGCAGCATCGGTCGCAGACTTTACGGATCGTATGCTGCTCCCTACCTGCCTGTTGCGAACGCTCGGTACAATTGTTGAGTATGATTTTTTGAGCGATTTGCCCGGTCGAGATTGCCCCCTCCGAGAATGCATCATGATCCGACTTCTCGCCAGCGCCAGCGTTCTTCCGCTTCTGGCTCTCTTTGTGATTGCAGTATCACTGATTGCAGTATCACCGACCAGAACTGCATTCGGGGACGAAAGCAAAACAGCGGAACAACTGAAGTTCTTTGCTGAAAAGGTAGAGCCGATCTTCGTGCAGCACTGTTACCAGTGTCACGGAAACGGCAAGAATAAAGGGGGGCTGAATTTCTACACGCAGGACGCTCTCTTCAAAGGGGGAGATTCGGGACCAGGGGTGGATCTGGACGACCCTGACAACAGTCCGCTTCTGGATGCCGTCCATTTTCGCACCTATGAGATGCCGCCGTCCGGGAAACTGTCTGACGAAAAACTGGCGATCATTGAACAATGGGTGAAATTGGGAGCGGTGATTCCTCCGCGTCATGACGTCATTGAAGTTCATGACGGTGTGCCGGCGGTCAATGAGGAAAACAAACGTCATTGGGCGTTTCAGCCGGTGCGCAAGCCGGAGGTTCCGTCATTGGATTCCGACTGGGTGCGGAATCCGGTCGATGCCTTTATTCTCGATAAGCTGCAAAAGAACGGTCTTCAACCGAATTCTCCGGCAGACAAGCGAACGCTCATTCGCCGCCTGACTTACGATCTCACCGGCCTGCCCCCCACGTTTGAACAGGTGGAAGCGTTTCTGGCAGATGATCGTCCCGATGCGTATGAACAACTCGTCGAATCCTTGCTCGCGTCTCCTCATTATGGAGAACACTGGGCGCGCTACTGGCTCGATCTGGTTCGTTATGCCGAGAGCAACAGCTTTGAACGGGATAATCCGAAGCCGTTTGTCTGGAAGTATCGTGACTATGTCATTCAGGCGATGAATCAGGACAAGCCTTACGATCAGTTTCTGTTACAGCAAT
This sequence comes from Planctomicrobium sp., assembly GCA_035556335.1. Lineage (GTDB taxonomy): Bacteria > Planctomycetota > Planctomycetia > Planctomycetales > Planctomycetaceae > Planctomicrobium. The sequence continues at coordinate 9,188 of DATMFC010000135.1, forward strand.
TGGCCGGGGATGAACTTCCCAATGCCACCGCCGAAGACATCATCGCCACCGGGTTTTACCGACTGGGCCCCTGGGACGACGAACCGGCCGACCCGCAACTCGCCCGCTACGATGAACTGGACGACATCGTCGGGACGATCGGTCAGGGATTTCTCGGATTGACCCTCAACTGTGCCCGTTGCCACGATCATAAGCTGGACCCGATCCCAATCACGGATTACTACAGCTTTGTCGCCTTTTTTCAGGGAACGCAGCGTTATGGAATTCGTTCTGACAGCTCGGTTTATGAGCGATCGGTGTGTGATGTGGCGTCTCCGGAAGAGAAGCAGCAGTTTGCCGGAGAACTCCAGAAGTATCATGGTCAGGTGGCCGAATTACGGGCTCATCTCAATCAATTGGAAGACCGTGTTCAACCTCTCCTTCCGGGAGGCGTTCGGGACGATTTCAAGAACGATTCGGCTCGACAGCGCATCCTGAAAGACCAGATTGGAAAGCACCTGTCACAACAGGAGTTTGATGAGTATGCGAAGCGACGGGGCCAATGGCATCGTCTGAAGAGTCATCCTCCTCAAAGTGCCGCTCAGGCGTTGTGTATCACCGAAGTCGGGACGGAATCGCCGGCCACGTTCGTACTGATTCGCGGAAATCCGGGGGCGGAAGGAGACCGGGTCGAACCCGCCTTCCCGCAGATTCTTTCTCCGCCACAACCCCAGATTGTTCCCACAGAGAACGGCAAGTCGTCCGGTCGGCGTCTGGCGTTGGCGAAATGGATCATCAGTCCAGAGAACCCACTGACGGCTCGGGTCATGGTGAACCGGATCTGGCAATGGCATTTCGACGAAGCGTTAGTCAGAACACCCAGCAATTTCGGACTGACTGCCGAAGCTCCGGTTCAACCGGAGCTGCTCGACTGGCTCGCAGCAGAGTTTGTGGAACGAGGCTGGAGCATCAAGGAGATGCACCGCCAGATTCTGTTGTCGAACACTTATCGCATGTCGTCGACCGGGAATTCGGCGGCATTAGCGAAAGACCCGTTGAATACCCTGCTCTGGCGAGTCCCGATGCGACGACTGCGAGCAGAGGAGATTCGTGATTCCGTGCTCATGATCAACAATACGTTGAAATTGAACGAGATGTTCGGGCCAAGTATTTATCCGCAACTTCCAGCAGCGATTCTGGCGGGACAATCCATGCCGGGACACAACTGGCCCACGACTCCCAAAGACAAAAGCCCGCGTCGCAGCATTTACATTCATGTAAAGCGGTCGTTGCAGGTGCCGTTGCTGGCATCGTTTGATGTCGCGGAAACCGATTTCACCTGTCCGGTCCGCTTTGCGACGACGCAGCCGACACAGGCGCTGGGGATGTTGAACAGCGAGTTCATGAACGAACAGGCCGTGTTGTTTGCCGATGACGTGAAACAGAAAGCGGGCCCGAATCTCGCCGATCAGGTGGCCTATGCCCTGCTCCGGGCGACACAGCGTCAACCGACCAATGACGAGATCGCAAAAGGGATTGAACTGATCACCCGACTTCAGGAAGATCATGGTCAATCGCCAGAGATTGCACTGAAGAGCTTTTGCCTGATCGCTTTGAACCTGAATGAGACGATTTATCTGGATTGAGGAATTGAATTGACAACAAAAACGCTCACCATTGTGTTGTCACTGATGAGCGCGGTTTATGTCGTCGTCAATATCGTGTTCATTGTTCTCTGTGTGAAGGGGGGCATCCATCCACCATGGAACACGCTTGGATTTTTCGGAGTAAGATTGCCGTTGTTTGCTTACGCTCTGATCATAACGGCTTTCTTTTCAAACCCGGAAAAATCGATCAGAAAGCTGCTTCTCATTCCTGCCATAACAGTGACCATCATGGGAGCAGCCTCGCTTTATGATTTAGCACTGGCCCTTAACGCCTGCTAGCGACGCGCTTCAGTCGCACTTATGGCCCTGCATCGCCAGTTTTGCCGGTGGATTCTGAATTCTGAACATCTCCTCTGAACAGAGTCTTCTCTTTTCTTTTTAGAAATATTCGCATACGATCGTGTTGACGTGTTCTGTTTGGGAATCTCCAGCAGGGTGCGTTCATTGCATTTTTGGTTGATGTGGTGTGCGCAGTCTCTTGTTTTTGTATTGTTTGAAATTGTTTGGAGTTGGTCATGCTCGGATCTGCTCGTTTGTTCACATTTGCTTTTGTGAACAGGTTTCCTCGCTGTCGTCGGTCTGATGATGGTTCAAAAAGCCGTTCGTCGTCTGGGTTCACCTTGATTG
>DATMFC010000136.1:0-5126 GCA_035556335.1 Planctomicrobium sp.
CTCTCAGGTCGATCTCGACGACCTTGGCGTCCGACTGTCCCTTCCAGAAGGCGTACAGTCCCGGAGTCAGCGTCTCGACATACCGGCCGTCGATGAACAATACGCCGACTTTGTCCCGCTCGACCGTGCAGATGTCCAGAATACGCTGCGCCTGTGACGAACGTGCAATCACCTTCAGTTCATCGTGCTGGAACCGCACATTGCGGGCATCGACCACTTCGACCCGGACGTTCTTCTGGCCCGTCCAGTAGGCGTACAGACCGGCCGGAAGCACATGGCTGAACCGGTTCTCGATCCAGACCAATGCCCGTTCATGGTCCTTCAGGTCCAGAACGATGGCACGGTCCTTCAACGTCCCGGACTTGACGATCAGGTCCAGCTTTTCGTGAGTCAGCCAGGGATCACGCTGCGAGACGATATCCACTTTGATCTTGCCCAGTGGGTCGAAGAACCAGTGGACACCGGCCATTCGCAGTCCACGGAACTCACCGTCCCGGAACAGCAGGCCCATTTCGTAGCTGCGAATCTTGTAACGCTTCATCAGGAACATTGTTGACCTCCCCGGCAGAGCCGGATTGTGCCAATACTTGTTGTGCCGGGCACAGGCGGCAGATTGGCGGCGTCATGGCCGCAATGAATTCCCAAGTGACACTTCCCGAACGGAGGACGTTCGGAGGAAACCCGCTTTGATGTCCACCAATGTGAGGATCAGCTTTCAAACTGCCACATCTGCGCGTCACAGACAGGGCGATAACCAATCCGCTGATAGATGCTGTTGGATGTCGGATTCGCCAGGTCCGTATACAGGCAGCAAAAGCTCTTGCCCGATGCCAACAGCCGTTGCGTCAACATGGCCACACAGGATGTGGCATAGCCGTGGCCACGATACTGCGGAGGAGTATAGACATAGTTGATCGCGATGCCTCGACCTGTCTCCCTAGAAGCGGCTGCCATGGCAACGGGTTCGCCATTCTCCCAGACGAAGAAGCTCGTGCGGGCGATTCCCGCAGCAACGAAATTTTCCAGATCCCCGGGTGGCAGACGAAGTTGAATCTCCTCCGAGAACCGTCGAATCCATTCCACTAGCAATGCGCCGTCCCGTGACTCAGCCGGACGAACGTGTCCGGCCGCCAGCGGCACCGGATTGACGCGCTCACAGGAATAGATTCGCTGTTCGAATTGCAACCGAGGTTTCTGATCTGTTCTCCGGGACCATTGCTCCGCGAAGGTCGCGGCACTTGGAGTGAGCCCGGAAATACCAGGAACGGAGATCTCTTCATCCACTAGGACGCCGATGAGTACATTGATGGCCGCGTCGGTCAGTCGCGTGATGAGCAGGTTATGAGGCGGCGTCATGATGGCGACGCCCACAGGAATGCCTTGTTCCTGGATCGCCAGGAGCAGAGGTGGGGGACCATGGGCATATTTTCCGCTGGCGATGTCCTGGCAGATGCCGAGAACGAGATTATTTTCCGCTTCGTGTGTGCGAAGAAAATCACCGACGGATTGCAACAGCATTATGGATGATGTGAATTGGTGGATCTCGATCCCATGCTGCCGGAACAGCCTGATCGGCTCTCCATCCGTGCTCTTTGAATTGTGGGGCATGGATCTTCTCCGAGCAAGACTCACGAAGTCATCAGCCTGACTTCAGATTGATCGTTCAACAAAGGACACCATCCGAAGGCAGAGCGTTCGCCGATCACACGGACGAATCGCGGAGTGCGGTTGAGTGAACGTCTTCAGTGACGTCCGGGTGCTTCGGTTTCAAAGCTGCCGTCCCAGCCTCCCGAAGGACTCCGGTTCGTGAACTTCGTCACTTTCACACTCTTCGGCTACTGAAGAACAAACACGATCTCCACGCACTACAGGGCGTCGTGACGTGTTGCCAGGGACTGAACCCTTCGCATCGCCGAAGCTCCGCGAAGCGGTGCGCAGGCACCGGGTCCAGGGCCGCACCCTGGCGAATCTAACAAACGTCTGCCTCCTTCAGGCTTCATGGTCGGAAAGATTCGTCACCTTTCCGTGGAGTCGGTGACCAGCCGACGGGTTGGTGGTCGGTACGGGAGTCGAACCCGTGACTTCCAGATCCTTAATCTGGCGCTCTAACCTCTGAGCTAACCGATTCTGACATCGCCGTTTCAGAACCCATTCACGGAACGTACAGCACCGAACCCTTCCGGGCAGCCTGCACGCCGCTGGACGAACGACATCAAGGAACCTTGCTTACAAAAGACGCCGGTGGGAATCGAACCCACTTGAGACTGCTTTGCAGGCAGCCGCCTTGCCGTCCGGCTTCAGCGTCGAACAGTGTCCTTGCGAGGAGTTGAACCTCGTCTACGACCTTCGCAAAGTCGCGTGCTCTCCCTGACACTCCAAGGACTTTTCAGTGAAATACCCCGCCGAGGAATCGAACCCCGTCCGACTGCTTCGAAGGCAGCCATGCCATCCATCACACCCGCAGGGCAACCTGTTTGCGGACTCCAATGTTCCTTTCGGCAACTCGATGGAAATCAACAATGTGAAATTTGAAATGAACAATATTGATTTCAATAAAATGAATCTGTATATTCATTATGTGAAACTGGTTAGATCCGCCTCTCCCCAAGGGAAGCCATGTCCCAACACCTCCCCCATTGGCTGGCAGAACTGAACGAGGAAGATCTCAACTTTGTCCGACGATTCGTGCTGGCTTCAGGTTCCCTCAAGGAAGTGGCAAACGAGTATTCCGTGTCTTACCCGACAGTACGGGCTCGTCTGGATCGGCTCATTGCGAAAGTACAGGCTGCGGAGGCTTCCGAACCTCTCGATCCTCTGGAACGGAAAATCCGACTCCTCGTGGCGGACGGCAAGCTGGCTCCCGGAACCGCCAGGGAGTTGCTGCAAACCCACCGTCAGAATTCCAGATCGAAACGGACGACAACGGAAAGGTGACAAAAATGGACGCTCCCTGGTTCAACCCGAATCTTTATGCCTGGATCCCCGGCACGGTCTTTGGAACCACGCTCGGAGTGCTGGGAGGACTTTCCGGATATCTTGCGGGTCAAGGAAAAGCCAAGCGGTTTTGCCTCGCTGTCTGGGGAATCTATGCTGCGATTTCCGTTGTCTTCTTAATCATCAGTCTGATTGCTTACTTCTCGGGACAGCCCTATGGCATCTGGTTTGGTTTTGGACTCCCTGCCATTCAGGGACTCATTCTGATCCCATTACTCACTCCCGTGGTACTGCAACGATTCCGGGAAGCAGAAGAGCGACGTATCCATGCCGCCGATCTCGATCACTCCTGATTTCTGTTCATTTTCGTCAGCACGAGCGTGAGGATTCGAACCCCATGTGTCAGTTTTGGAGGCTGACGGCTCTCCCAGGAGCACGCTCGTGTCAATGGTTGAAGGTTTAGAGTTGAAGGAGATGTTGGCCCGTGTTCATCAACCTTCAACTTTCAACCTACATTTCCAGTTCGACTGTCCAGTAGGCTTCACTGACGAACCTGGACCAGCTTTCGATCCGCATTCCGTGAGAACCATACAACGGTTGCCAGACCGGTCGAACCGGTGGTCGGCGCAGTGGCATCCGCGCCTGATCCGGCGTCCGGTCTGCCTTACGGGCATTACAGTCGGTGCACGCCAGCACACAGTTTTCCCAGGTGGAGGTTCCTCCCTGGGCTCGCGGCAAGACGTGATCGATCGTCAACTCCTCGCTGCCGGGCTGCTTGTGACAATACTGGCAGGTGAACCGGTCCCGCTTGAAGATGTTCCGTCGGCTGAATGTCACCACGTTCGACGGAAGTCGATCGTAAGACGTCAGCACGATGACCTCCGGTACTCGCAGGCGGTTGTTCTGCGTGCGGATGACCGGCTCCTCTTCATTCGGAACCAGGCATGCCCAGTCAGACCAGTCATATTGCTGGTAGTCGGTTGGATCGATAATCCGGGCGGTCTCGTTCCAGACCTTGACCAGCGACCGGGCGACGGTAGCAACCCCCACCGGCTGCCAGTTTCGGTTCAGGACCAGAGTCGGTCTGTTCAGGACTGCGGAAACCACGAAACTCTCCTTAATAAAACAAACCCGCCGTGTGACGCTCTCATTTCTGATCACGTCATCCACGGCACTCGATCCAAACGCCCGGTTTGGGGGAGGGTGACCGAAGGGAGTTGAACCCTTGCCTCCTGCTTCACAGGCAGGTGTGCCTACCGCGTACACTACGGACACCATGTTTTATTCACTTGCGATTCGGGACAGTCCTGAATGGCAACTGGTTCTCCACAAATCAAAGGGCCGCTCGGCAAATCGATCAGCAGGCGGTGAGAAACAGTACGCTGTGCTCATTGTGAAACTGTCAACTATGAGACGTACACTGTCATTGTGCGGGTCAGATTCTAATTCTGGTGCACGTACGATGACCGAAGTCATCGACAGGATGGGCTCGTCCTGCGCGAGTCTGCTCTCAATCAATTGCCGAGCGGCTTTTCCACAGGGAAATGGTGATCAGGTCACCAGTTCCATCGTCCAGTTGGCCGCTTGGATCTCGGAGTCCAGTTCGCGCCACTGCTTCGACAGTGCGTCGATCTGCTGCCGCAGATCGGCGGTGTTTACCGTCAGGACGAACTTGACTTCATTCCGGCCGAAACGGTGATGCCGCAGGGACGCGGAATTCACGACCTGTTCGATCGCTTCCCGCTTCATCCGCAACACGTCACGACGGACAATGGCCTCGGAGACCGTCGAACCATCCGCAAGCCGGGCGATGTTGTTCGTCCCGTTGATCTTCCGGATGAGCTGTTCCAGTTGGCGGAGCGCTTCGCCCAATTCCTCCAGCAGGACCTGCGGCTGTTCGTTCGGCTGGTCTCCTTCCTGAATCAGGACGTTCTCGTCCAGTCGTGCGCGGAGAGAGTCGATCTTGTCCTTCAGGCTCTTGCGCTCGAGCAGAGCTTCTGCCAGTTTCATGGGACTATTCCTTTCTGATAACTGTTCTCAGTGGCCCGACCAGGACTCGAACCTGGAACGTCCGGGTAGAAGCCGGGTGTGATCTTCCGTTTCACCATCAGGCCGTGCGGATGTAAAGTGAATTCAAATTCTCTCTGTCGTTTTTGGATTCGCTGATGCCACGAAACCCAGATGACCTGTTT
>DATMFC010000137.1:0-13489 GCA_035556335.1 Planctomicrobium sp.
CCCAAACCGGGCAAGAAGCTGACGAAGAAACAGCAGGAACCCCGTCTGCTCACCAAGACGACCGAAGCGGTCGTGCAGCCGCATGAACGGGATTTTCTGTTCGATGTCCGACTGGAACTGTACCTGTCTCCCGTGGAACTGGCGGACGCATTTCGTTCGCCGGTCTTCACGGTGGTGCTGGGACGTTCACAGGATTTGGCCAGCGTGCAGCGTGTTGAAGAGATCGAGTTGCTTCCGACTGACCGAGGGTATCTGGAGCGCACGATTCTCCCGGCAGAACTGCGTCGACGGCTTCCGTGGGGAGTGACGACACTCATGCCCCGGTATATCGGTCCCGCCCCGGAACGTCGGGCCGCGTTCGCTCCTTATATCGTTCTTCGAGAGCCGATTTACGTGGGGGACGACAGTGCCTCACGACGACTCCTGAAGATCGAAGGGGAACAGGATCAATGGTGGATGGATCCGACAACGCCAGAGGATCGGGGTGGAAAACGCCTCCTCTGGTTCCATCAAATCGATTCGCGGGAGTTTGACCATGCCATTGGTGCATGATCTCTGGGCCAAGGGAATTCAGGGAAGCGATCTCGTCGGTGAGTCTCTCGTCGCACATACGTTGTGTGTCGTTCGAGGGATCACTCAACTGCGGGATCGCGCTCCCTTCCTCCCGAAACTGTGTGAGGATCCGCGTCTCTGGCACCGTCTGGTCCTGAGCGCGGCGATTCACGATCTGGGGAAAGCCGATCCCCGATTTCAGATCGCTGTGCGAGAGAAACGTCAACCCGGCGTTCGTTCGTCATATGATCAGCGACATGAAATTCTCTCACTCGCCTGGCTGAACTGGCTGCTGGGAGACGATCCCGATGGAGACGCCCTTCCCATCGCCGCCGCGGTCGCGTCGCACCATCGTGATCATTCCGATCTCAGGGTCAAGTACGCAACAGGGAGTGAACATAAACCACTCCCCAATATTTCGGATCTGGTGACACCTGTTCCACCAGAATTATTCAAACAGGTTGCCGATCTCTTCCTCAGCGAGATTTTGCCGGTTGTCCAACAAGCAGGACTATTAGAAGAAGACTGGATTCCTCCCCAACCCTGGGTTGCTTCTGAACAGGATCAGTCTCGAGCAATCGAGAGCGTTCGACGCCATCTCGACCTGTGGGCCTGCTGGATTGAAGACGTCGATGCAGACCCTTCAAATACCAAAGAACGAATGCAAGGATTTCTGCTGCGCGGAGCGATCATGCTGGCCGATCACGCCGGATCTGCTCATGAAGTATTTCGTTCCTTGCCAATTCTTTCACAACCGGAAGAGATCTCGAATCGACTGCATCCCGGCAGCAACGCACATTATTTCTCGCATCAGGACGAGGCCGCCGATCAAACCGGACACGCCATTCTGATCGCCCCCACCGGCAGCGGAAAGACGGAAGCCGCCATCCGCTGGGCAGCACGACAATACGAAACAGGAACAGGCTCTCCTCCCCTGTTTTATGTGTTGCCGTTCAAGGCCAGCATGAACGCCATGCACCGGCGCCTGATTGAAAAGCTCACGCCTGAACTTTCCAGCAAGTCCGGATGGAACGACTTAATTACCTTACAACACTCCAGCGCCATGCAGGTCCTTTATCATCAATTAATGAGCGAAGACCCGAGCCGTTCTGTCAAGCAAGCGGAATGGTTCGTCAGCCAACAGAAGAATCTGGCGAAGCTGCATGCGACTCCGGTTCGCATTCTCAGCCCCTTTCAACTCCTTCGCGCCGCTTATCAACTGAAAGGACACGAAGCACTCTGGACTGACGCCGCAGGGGGTGTCTTCATCTTCGATGAAATCCATGCGTACGACCCTGTAAAATTCGCTCGCGTTCTGGAGATGCTGCGGTTCCTTGTCGATCGCCTGGGAGCACGCGTCTTCGTGATGACCGCAACCATGCCAACGATCATTCGTGATCGCATCGCCGCCATCCTTGGGCAACCTACACTGATTCGCGCCACCGATGAAACATTCGACAAGTTCCGCCGACACCGGCTTTCTCTGCGAGAAGAGGGGTTACTCGAACAGCCGACAATTGATGAAATCGTCTCCCGAGCGAATCGTGGGGATGCCGTGCTGTGCGTGACAACAACCGTCGGTCGTGCACAAGAGTTACAACAGAAACTACAGAATCAGTTAGGAAACTCCTGTCAGATTCGACTTCTGCACAGTCGCTTTACTGGTGAAGACCGAAGCAGCAAAGAGCAGGAGCTGCAACGGCTTGTCGGCACCAGACTGAACGGCAAACGCCCTGAACAGGTGGTGCTCGTCGCCACACAAGTGGTGGAGGTGAGTCTGGATGTCGACTTTGACGTCCTGTTTACCGACCCCGCCCCGCTCGATGCACTCGTGCAACGATTCGGCCGAATCAACCGCAGCCGCCGACCGGAACCCTGCGACGTCATCGTCTGCACTCCGATCGAAGATTCACAACCGGTCTATAACGAATGGTTAGTCAAAGCTGCACTCGACCAACTACACCGCATCGAAACCCCTCTCATCATTGATGAACGCACAATTCAGGAATGGCTGGACGAAATCTACAGCGGTCCGGTTGGTCAGTATCTCGTGAAAGAAATTGAGAAGGAAATGAAGACCTTCCGCCGGAGCCCAATCAACAAGCTGATGCCATTCGACACAAATGATGATCTCGAAGAAGAGTTCTTCAAACAGTTTGACGGCCGCGAAATTTTACCGAAATCACTGGTTGAAGAATATCGCCGGCGATTGGAGACAGAACCATTCTCCGCGTCTTTGTTAACAGTCCCAATCTCGCAGAGTCAATTCAAACGACTCCTCGGACAAGGACGAATAGAGCAGCCGTCGGATCACAGCCTTCCTTCAAGATCTCCGAGCATTGTAAATGTGGATTATCACCCGAATTCAGGATTAGCACTAAATCCTCCACAAGAAGAAGAAACTATATGACGTGATCAGGAATACGATTTATTGATCAGGCTGAAGCCCGCGAGTGACATGGAAGTAGCAAACGATGATTACGATATCATTTCAATTTAAAGAGACTGCTCCATGCCACTTTTTCCTCCTCCTGATCCTGTCGTTCATCCAGCCGATTTAGTGATTGACACTTTCGGAACGTATCTCGGCAAAAAATCTGAACGGATGATCGTACGATGGCGCGAAACCAAAGAACGAAAATCGTCAGGTGAATTGTCATCGACTGAACAGGTGTCAGATGAAACCATTCTCTCATCCGAATTCGAGACATCCTTATCGTCGGATTCAGACAACGATTCAAACGACGAACCGCTAACACATGAGAATACAGCCGCTGCTAACGGCACCCCGGCAGATCAGGCGGCAGCACAACTTCTTAAGTTCTGGGCCCAACAATCCCCCGCTCCAGAACGACTTTTACCGACTCCTCGATCACGACTGCACAATCAACTGAACGCGATTGCCGATTCACAGAACTTTCCCCCCAAATCCGGAACATGGAAAGAACGGGCGGTTCCCCTCTCCAGATTGCGGAGCGTCACAGTGGCCGGGAAAGGGGTGACTGTCAGCAGCGATCTGATTGCCGCACTCGTCGAGCGGGGAATTTCGTTGTCATTTCTCACCGGTCGCGGAGATCCGGTGGCTCAACTCAGTTCACCAGGATTAGGCGGAACCGTTCAAACCCGCCGCTCTCAATTGAGTGCCTTCCACTCTCCATTAGGAGTGGTTCTCGCCGTTGAGTTCATTCGAGGAAAACTGAGAAACCAGAAACATCAACTTCAATATTCCGGAAAGTACCTGAAATCCACTGATCCCATCCGCTTCGATCGATTAACCAGAAAGATTCAGGCGATTGGGAAATTACGTAAACAGTTAACAACATTTCAAGGAGATGAATTAAACAAGGTTCGTGATCAATTAATGGGCTATGAAGGAACCGGCGCCCGAGTTTACTGGGAAGGAGTTTCCATTGTACTGGAAGGGCGAGTTGACTTCCCAGGACGGTCCACCCGTGGAGCGGTCGATCCTGTAAACAGTGCTCTTAATTATGGCTATGGAATTCTTTATGGACAGGTGTCCGGAGCCATCGTCAATGCCGGTCTGGAAATGTACGCCGGATTCCTGCATGTTGACCGTCCAGGAAAGCCTGCTCTGGTTCTGGATCTTGTGGAGGAGTTTCGTGCTCCAATTGTCGATCGCGTCATTCTCGCCATGATCAATCAGGGGATCGATCTGGACACCGACGATCACGGACTGACGGCCCCCACTCGAAAGCTCATTGCCCATCGCATTCTGGAAAGACTCTCGACTCCAGTCCCCTATGAAGGGAAACGATGGCCCTTGGGAACGATCATTCAGAATCAGGCACGACATCTGGCGGTCGCCGTTCGTGGAGAACGCGATTACCGTGCATTCGCCAGCCGTTGGTAACCAGTTGGTCAATTTTCGATGGCTCAAGCAGAATCAACAACCGTTGTCCTGTACGACATTCCTCACGACCGGACTCGCGTCAAAGTTAGTGAGAAATGCCTCGACTTCGGACTGGTCCGCTTTCAATACAGTGCGTTTCAAGGCCCGTTAACGCGAAACCGCCGTGAAGAACTGGCACTGATTCTTGAACATCTTGTCGAAATCCACGGCGGTGCAATTGCCTTATTTCCTGTTTGTGCGGCCGACTCTGCAAACTGGATCAACATTCACATTGAACCTCCTCCAGTGGAAAAGCCGATCTTAAAACTTGTCACAAGCGAATAGTATGACGACTCTCCCGTTCACAGTTCCCCATGATTTCCCAACACCAATCGTCCGGGTCTCAGACCTGCGACAATGGACCTATTGTCCCCGAGTCGTGTGGTGGACACATGTCTGTCCGGTAGGAAAGGTGGAATCGTTCAAGATGAAACAGGGATTAACAAAAGAACAGCGACTCCAACGCCTGCAGCGCCGTCGGTCACTCCGCGCCTTTGGTCTCCGCGAAGGCCGCGCGGAGCCGAACGTGAGTTTGTTTTCGTCACAATTAGGACTGACCGGAAAACTGGACCTGCTGATCCATCAGGGGCTCAGCCGTTTACCAGTAGAGATTAAATTTACCCAGGGACCAGCGCAATTAAACCATCGATTGCAGTTAGCCGGTTATGCACTCCTGCTGGAATCTGAATTTGGAATACCGGTTCCTTATGGTTATATCGTCCGTCTTCCCGATGACGCTGTCGATAAAATTCTGATTGATGAACCACTTCGTGAACTGACGTGGAAAACCATCGAAGCGGTTCGAATCACAATTCACGAAGAACGAATGCCCCCACCAACCCCTCGACTGTCCCGTTGCCGGGACTGCGAATACCTTCAATTTTGTGACGATGTTCAGTAAACTCACCTGAATGAGATGTTGCCCAGGAATTCGCAAACCGGAGCCATTTCGATGCAAAAAACAACCTTGCGAAGAATACGCAAAATTACCTTCTCTAACTCCTTTCTGTCAAAGCACTAACGGATAAGCTTCATTACATCGCCCAACCCAAAGGGCACTGAAACGTTCAGTTACGCAAGCGGAAACAGAAGAACTTGAGGGCTTCATTACATCGCCCAACCCAAAGGGCACTGAAACCCCGTGCGGCAAGATTGGACATCAGGTTTGGATACAGCTTCATTACATCGCCCAACCCAAAGGGCACTGAAACTCAGTCGCAAGATGTCACGTTTGCGTTTGGCCTCGATCGAGCTTCATTACATCGCCCAACCCAAAGGGCACTGAAACGAGTCAGCCACGGAACCCCGCGAATCTGCCCAGGGCTTCATTACATCGCCCAACCCAAAGGGCACTGAAACTCATCGAAAAAGACCCCATCATTCAGTACGCCGAGCTTCATTACATCGCCCAACCCAAAGGGCACTGAAACGGGCTGGCAACTGCGAAGTGGCCAGCTTCCCACCGACTGCTTCATTACATCGCCCAACCCAAAGGGCACTGAAACACCGTGGCTTCATGCTCGAACACAAACATCTGCATCGCTTCATTACATCGCCCAACCCAAAGGGCACTGAAACAACAGGGGCTAAGTCTAACGTGAACATCTGACCATGCTTCATTACATCGCCCAACCCAAAGGGCACTGAAACAGGCAATGATGACGAGGAACACGTCCAGACTAAGGAGCCCTTCTCCGCCGCTCATGCGAGTGCGAAGGGGATCATGCTGATGAATCGGGTTGGCCCCTCCGTCTCGGAACTCTCTATTGCCAACACGGACGGGACCGACGAGCGTAAATTGTTCGCGGTCTCCAGGTTCGACTTTCACCCGTCATTTTCCGCTGATGGTCAATGGATCATCTTTACATCGGAACGAAACGGTCCAGGCCAAGCCGACGTCTGCCGTGCACATCCTGACGACACGGGACTCGAACGCCTGACGGATTCTCCTGTCTTCGATGATCAGGGCGCGCTTTCGCCGGATGGGACGACGCTGGCATTTGTCTCCATCCGAGAAATGCAGACTGCCAATATCTGGTGAGACGTTTTCACAGTGCGCCCCGACGGTTCCGATCTCCAGCAACTGATGATATCACCTGCCAGTGACGTTCATGCTTCCTGGACTGTCGACGGCAAACAGATCTTCTGGAACCGTGCCATATTCGGCTGGCGCGACGAAGCTGCCTTGTATGAACGAATGTTTCAGCCCTGTGGGCAGATTTTTCTCATGAACGCAGATGGATCGGGGAAACGCCACGTAGCCGATAGCCTCTGTGAGGATTCCATGCGGGTTTATGTTCCGGAGGAGACGATCGATTAGGTATTAGCAACCCGCTTCTTATTGACCGTTGTTTCCGATTCCTGCCCAATTGATTTGATGATGGACAAGGATCTGATTGAGTGTGGTCAAAACTTAAAAAATTTGCCAACCAAGCAATATTTATTATCATGCTGCGATAGTATATTAATTGATGTTAATTTCTCATAACACCATGTATGCTTAAAGTTTACGACGAATGTTAATAAATTTCAAGTAATAACTAAGTATATTATTGCAATGTAATAAGACTGGAATTAAAAAGATGCCACTGACATGAGACTGAGTCTCTGTTTTCTTGTTGAGTCTGTTGGCAGGTTTGTCACCAGACTAGGCATGCAGGAATCAGGTGGAACTGCTGCGCGGTTGTGGGCGATTTCTCTGGGACGTCATTCCTGCCACCCAACCCCCTGCCGCATCGTTTGCACCCACCTTCTTAGATAAGGACCCTGACTTGCCATGAAGCCCTCTGATCCACTCTCGCAGAATACAACTCGATTGAGTTTTCGATATCACCGAATTGCTGGATTCACGCTCATCGAGCTTTTAGTCGTGATTGCCATTATCGCGATTCTCATTGCGTTACTTTTGCCGGCCGTGCAGCAGGCTCGGGAGGCGGCCAGAAGGACTCAGTGTCGCAATAATCTGAAGCAGATCGGTTTGGCAATGCACAATTACGCCAGCACATATAATGAGTGCTTGTCTGGCTGTGGAGCAAGCAACAGTGACTTCTCTCCGCTGACCCGAATGTTGCCGTATTGCAATCAGGCAAATCTGGTCAATCTGATCGACTTTAATATCAAGGCGGTAACCGATTTTCCTCCAGGGTTATGGGACGCTGCGGGAACTCAAATTCCAATGTATCTCTGTCCGAGTGCCCCAGAACCTGTCATGGGAACTCGTGAGGTCGGCAGTGACGATGAGGCTGAAGCCACGGCCAGGTTCGGTTCGGCAAATGTTCCCGTCGCTGGCTCGAATTACTTCATGAGCAAAGGGAATGGGGTTGGGGGCCAGGCTGAAACTCACCTGAGCACTGGTCCCTCGAATGGGGTGGCTTCGTTCGGGGCTGGCTTTCACTTTAAGGACATTTCCGACGGCCTCAGCAATACCATCGCGTTTTCGGAGTCACGTCGCCGAACGAATCATGGTGTCGCGCCTGGTTCACCCAGTGCCCAGAATAATATTGCAAAACCTGGCGGAAACAGTCCTAGCCAATGGGCGGAACAATTTGAAGCTGGAACATTGAGTTTCAGCGACTTTAGCCCCCAGGTATCGGATTGGTCCACTGGGAGAATGACCAGTTGGATGCGTGCAAGAGATCTCACTGGAGTTGTGTTCCCGCCCCGTTTTACTCCGAACTTTCCGGAGCCTGACCTATCTGTAAGATCTGGATTTGCCTATGGAGCACGGAGCTATCATACAGGTGGAGTGAATGTCGGCATGTGTGACGGTTCAGTTCGGTTCGTCAGTAATAGTGTCAACAGAGACACTTGGTGGGCACTGCTCACTCGAGACGGCGGTGAAGTGATTGGAGAGTTTTAAGGGAATTTCTTCCGTCGCGTGTCGCCACGGAATTTAGCATTTGACCGTGATTCTATGGTCATCTGACTCGGAAGCGTAGCACGACGATGAATTTGTCCGTGAACTTGTGAGGCAGCATAAAAGTATGTTGCCTTGCAGGTTCTGTCGGCATTTGTTTTCGTGGTGTTTTACTTGAACTTTGACGATGATCAATCGCCATAATTGTCTCTTAAATCGCACTGAATTTTATCATTCAAATAATTAGGGATTTAATTCGACATTTTCTGTGCGAATATCCGTTTCGTCCGAACCCGTTTCGCCCTTATGGTGTTGAATCCTTGGACCAGGATGGATTAATGAGAATTCGGCACAGGGCATGAAATGGAATTCGCCAGGAATTGATCTCTCTGCACCTTTCGATTTGTGTTGGTATTCAATAGGCCAGTTGTTTGAAGTGGAATCAATTCATGAACCCTCCCCCCGCCGCAGAGACTCCTCCATCCCCAGTCGTGAAAGAAAGAAAAGTCGATTCGCCTCCGACAACGATCGGAGCGAATTGTGCCAAGGAATCCCCAGCGCTATCCCCGTTGGAGCAGATTCCCCGTCTGGAACACACAACTTTATGTGCTGGATGAACGCATGCGCCCCGTTCCACCGGGTGTCGCGGGAGACCTGTATCTCGGCAGGATTCAACTGGCCAGAGGATATCTGGGGCGTGATGATCTGACAGCCGAACGCTTTCTTCCGTCAGCATTCATCCCTGGAGGCCGGATTTATCAGACAGGGGATATTGCACGCTGGCGAGACGACGGGGCGGTCGTCTACCTGGGACGAAGTGACCATCAAGTGAAGTTACGAGGGCTCCGAATCGAGCTGGGAGAAATTGAAGCCGCATTGCTGACAGTTCCAGAGATCGCACGGGCCGAAGTCATTGTTCGTGAAGACCGCCCCGGCGATAAACGGCTGGTGGCCTATCTTCAGGTACAGGGAGATTTCGATTCACAGAAGTATCGAACAGTTGCCGCCTCCCAAGTTCCGGAGTACATGGTTCCATCCGTCTTCGTGGAGTTGAAAGAATGGCCGGTCACTTCCAACGGGAAGCTGGACCGCAGGGCGCTGCCCGCTCCTCAATGAGATGCCGGTTCGGGAATACCACTTCAGACGGAAACGGAAAAAGAACTGGCTGACCTGTTTCAGGAAATTCTGGGAGTGGCCACCCCCATCGGTGGGGATACGGACTTCTTTGCACTCGGTGGTGATTCCTTACAAGCTGTCCATTTGCTGCTTTCCATTCGTAAGAAATGGCAGCGCGATCCCGGACTGGAATCTCTATTCACTTCGCCAACCGTTTCAGGTCTGGCAGCGATGATCGAATCCGGAGTCATCGATCACCGACAGGGACTCGGCCCCGTCATCAAACTGTCGGAAGGGGATCCTTCACTTCCGCCAGTCTTCGTAATTCATCCAGCAGGGGGAATCTGCTGGAACTACCGCGAGTTGGCACATCGATTTGATCCGCGGAGGAGCGTTTTCGGATTGCAGTCACCGGAACGGGATCCGTCTCGGGAAACACCAGAGAGCATTGAGTCGCTGGCGGCGGAATACAGTCGACGTGCGATTGAACTGGCAGTGAACGGGCCGGTTCATCTCGTTGGCTGGTCGGTCGGTGGAATTCTCGCCCAGGCAATGGCGGTCCGGTTGCATCAACTCGGTCGGATCGTGGGGGAAGTCGTTCTGCTCGATGCCTATCCGTGTGAATGCTGGCGAGCAGAACCTGAACCGGATCCGATCGCGGCACTCAGAGCATTGCTGGCCATTGCCGGGTTCGATCCAGACGCCCATCCTGAACTCAACACGAGACAGAAGATCATCGGATTTCTGCGAAAAGGAAACAGCGGTCTTGGAAACCTGCCCGAAACGGTTCTGGATGGCGTGATTCGAGCGGTGACCGGAACAATCCGACTCGTGCGACTGCATGAGCATTCCAAATTTGTCGGCCGATTACTGCACCTGCGCGCAGGGCGGGATCATTCGACGCGCTCGCACCTGCAATCTCAGCTTTGGAGTCCCTATGCAGAAGATGTGGAAGCGATGGAACTCCCATTTCTCCATGCAGAACTGACAGGTCGGGAAGCCAGCATTGTCGTGGCGTCCATTCTGAACGAACGTCTGCACCGCCGCGAAAACCTTAGAGGACATCAATAATGAAACTGACCGGATTTCAGGACAAGGTCGCGTTCCTCACCGGAGCGACCGGCGGGATCGGCGAGGCGCTTGTTCAACAGCTTCACGAGAGTGGGGCGATTGTCGTGGCGACCGACTTTCAGAGAACCGTGGATTCAGGGACACAGGAGAGCCGACTCTTCACACGTTCCCTGGACGTCCGGGATTCACGCGCCGTCGACTCATTGATCACGGACATTGAGGCGAACATCGGTCCCATTGAAATGGGAATCAACGTGGCCGGGGTCCTGGCAACCGGCCCCGTCACCGAGACGACAGACGCCGACTGGCGGCACGTTTTCTCTGTGAATCTGGACGGTGTTTTTCATGTTTCCCGGGCATTGGCTCGTGTGATGACTCCACGACGACGGGGCAGCATCATCACCGTCAGTTCCAATGCGGCGGGAGTCCCACGACATCACATGGCCGCCTATGCAGCATCAAAAGCCGCGTCCACAATGTTCACTCGATGCCTGGGACTGGAACTGGCCCCACTCGGAATCCGCTGCAACATCGTCGCCCCCGGCTCGACACTCACTCCCATGCAGACGGGAATGTGGAGCGATGAAACCGGAGCACAAAGGGTGATTGCCGGTTTTCCTGAGCAATACAAAGTTGGAATCCCCTTACAGAAGCTGGCAACTCCCGAGGATATCGCGAATGCAATTATGTTCCTGCTCTCAGATCAGGCCGGGCACATCGCGATGACAGATTTGTACATCGACGGCGGAGCCACACTCCGGGCTTAGGCAGACCTTCAGCCGAACATTGTTGCTGATGGGACAATCGACTGGCGGTCCGTCCCGAGTGGAAAAATGCCCCCAATATTGGCATTTCGAAGAAAAACCGTGGCACCCGCTCTCCATGGATTTCGCATCTCATATTGGAGTCAGTTGTCAACCCTCGACGGGACTGACGAATCTTGCAGTCGCCGGGACACGATTTCCCGAACCGATCGCTCAGGAATTCCGGTGCCAACGGATGATCAACGTCTCTCGTTTGAAGACCGTTGAGGAGAGATTTCTGCTGGATTGTCGCCGTGAGCGAGTTGCTGCAGAAACTGAAATTGGGTCTCCAGGCTTTCCGAAACCTGTTTTTTCAGAAGAGTGTCACGGGTCACAATCAAATTGACCGCCTGACTTCGAACCTCCTCCGGCAATTCGATTTCGTCCAATGCCTGTCGTGAACTCACAAGAGTGTTCGCAAATCCTCCGCCGACGTAAATTCCCGTCAGCACGATCCGTTCAAAGGCCACCACTTGCAGGTGATCCCGGAGTTCTTCCGCATCGAGCCTGCCGTCTCGATTTCGATCTCCGTCAATCGCGAAGAACCGCATGCGTTCCGGGAGTTCCTGCGGTGACACCGCTCTGTCTCCGTCCTCATCGAATTGGAGAATGCGTGTCGCGAAAAGTCCGATGTCGACACCCGCCGGTGGCAGTTGGCCGAATCCTCCGGGAGCCGACGCGAGAGTCCGGGCCAGTTCCGGTAATTCATCTGAGTCGAGGACCCCGTTTTGATTTTTGTCGTGCTCCCAGATCAGCCGATCGGCCTCTGAGCGGGGAAACGGCTCCGTGGGAGACGCCGTTCGCACTTCCGCGAGCCGATCCACAACCCGCGACTGAAAGGCTCGGAATCCTTCTGGACCAAGAGTCTGAGCAAGATCGTTACAGAGCGCCAGGTCCTGTCGACGCCCCTCTTCGATCAGCGATACCTTTGCTCCTTTCAACCGCTGACGGGCGATTTGCTGCTGCTCCGGTGTGAAATCAAATCGACCGACCAATCGATCCAGAAAGACTTCCAGACGACCGCCACCTGCCAGTTCGATAAACCGCGACAGCGCCTGATAAGTGGCGGCTTCCTGCTCGCTGACATGTCCGTCTCCATCGAAGTCTCCCCGAATGTTGGTCGCGGGGATTGCTCCTGGCGGAGCGGAAGTCGAATGTGGTTCAGTTCTGCCCGGGCGGACAACGGGTTGGGGCGGTCCACCACTGGGAGCCCCGCGACCTGCCAGTGCAGCGGCAGATCGAGTCCTGCTGCGAGGCGTAATCCCGCCGATTCGCTGAAGAATGGACACAACCGGTTCCGCTTCTGCTTTGCTTAAGGCCCCATCTCCATCCGTGTCCAGATGCCGCAGCCAGATCAGGGTTGCGTTCGCCGGAAGCCCCTGAGCCTGATCGAGCAACAACTGGAGATCTTCGATTTCATTGGAATCGGAGAGATTTCTGGAAGGAGTCTCTACAAGTTCTTTCACAGGCAGAGACGGGGGAGGAACCGTTTCCCAGGGATCGGAGAACCTGGGGTCAACCACGAAATGCGGGTCACTGAGTGTTTTCAGAAAATCAACGAGGGCGGTTTTCTCCTCGTTCGAAAACTGAAACCGGGAGACGGGACCGAGGTTGGGATGGCGATTCACGCCGGTACTGTAATGTTCGATCACGTCTTCTAAAGTTGCCAGTCGTCCGTCGTGCATGTAGGGGGCGGTGTACTCGACGTTTCGCAATGACGAGGCTTTGAACGAACCGACTTCACTGGGATCGAACGTGATGTCTCCCCGTCCTCCATCCCGAACCGTTCCGTCCGGATCGATGCCGTTGTTCAACGAGCGGAACATGGCAAAAATCGCAACCTTGGGTTCGGTTCCCAAGTGATGACACGCGACACAACGATCGAAGAAGATCCGCTTGCCAAGGTTTTCGGAGTCGGTGAAACCGGGAAAATCCTCACGGGAAGAGGAAACGGCTGCCACGGCCGCGTCGTACTTCGACTGGTTCGATTCCATACCCCTGACAAATTGAGACAACGCCTGCGCCACGCGGGTGACCGTGACCTCCTCGTTCCCGAATGCCTGTTTGAACAAACGGGGGTAATATTGATCGCTACTGAGTCGGTCCACCAGTGTCGTGGGATCAAGCCCCATCTCGACATGGCTGAAGATCGGCTGCAACACCGCCTCTTCGAGAGTCTCC
>DATMFC010000138.1:0-7176 GCA_035556335.1 Planctomicrobium sp.
CAGTCCACGCAGACGAAATGGGGATGGCCATTGTCGTGAGATTCAGGGTTTCGCATCTCGAACCGCCAGACGTGATCTCCCAGTTCCGTTCGTCTCGCCAGATTCGCGACCGCGAGATCGTTGAGATTGCGGAAAATCGTGGTCTTGTCGAAACCATCCGGAACCAGTCGTTCAGCCAGCTCCGCATGGGAGAGCGGAGAGGTGGCCTTCTGAAGCTCCAGAAGAACCAAGATCCGCGCCGGAGTACTTCGCAAACCGGCGGCTCGCAGGGCGTCACGCGCCTGTTTGATTTGATGAGATGTTCGTCGATGCGCTGCCATGCGGGATCTCCATTTCAACCTTTGACTCTTCGTAAACGACTCCATCCGAACATTCGAGTGAGGACAGATTCAATGCAAAAGGATCTGGGCCACCATGTGAACGCTTCCAGTAGGAAGCCGGACTGAATTCCATACCACCGGGCTCCCCTAACCGTGCGACTTGACTGCCAACTTCCTGCTATGTGACTTTCTCTTGTTGAAGGAAGCCGTTCGCACTCTGCCTGTAGGCCGTTGGCGAGTGAGCCGAATGGAGGCTCGTAAACGTCGGATATGAACGATCATCAGGAGCACCGACCCGAGAGAAGCTAGGGCAAACAGCACTCCATTCGTCCCACTCACATGGCTGAAGGAAATCTCATCTGAAAGGAATCGGATGACAGGTGAGTGACCGGGAGGTTCTCCCCAAAGGCCCGCAATCAGACAAACGCTTCCGATCATTCCAGCGATAAAGAGGGATTTTGAGCCCCCATACCGAATGTCATGCCAGAGTACCAGAACCGAGATCCCCGAGGCCGGGATGGCCAGTACCGGCAAGACGATCGACCGGCAACAGTGCGAATCATGTAGAAGTGCATTGGTTCCCGCGAGCAGCGTCACAGATGACGATCCCAGAATCTGGATGAGGCAGAACGCGGAGAACAGGATTGCCGCCTGATCACCTTCTGCCAGGTCATCGCGGTGACGTCGCTTCGCCATGAGCGTTCTCTCATCGCTTGAGGGGAGATCATCACTGAATGGAATCATCTCCACGGCCAGAAGACTCGTAACTACACATGCAATTTGTTTTCAATTGTATTCCAGGTTCACAAATGGATCAAGCTGTACCCATGTAGGAATGAGTACTGGCTGACAATCCACTCAGAGGGAAATTCCGAAAGGAACGATTTTCCGACCAGCTACCTGAACATCCGGGTCGTGTAATAAGGATGGCCGAAATCCAACTTGAAGTGGGCAACTTTACTTATCGACATTACTTTTCATATGCATTTGTATTGCATATTATGACTCGAGGATATTGGAGACGTTGCGGAACGTCACTCACACTGAGGAACCCGAATCAGGAACACCAATGACTTCCTATCAAAACTGTACACTGGTGCGACGATGTTTTCGTCAGGCAGGCATCGGACTGCTGGCGCTTGTGATGTCTGGGATGGTTGCGCCTATCAGCCTGGCTCAACATCTCCCTGGACACTCCCAAGCGCGTCTGGTGCGATACTTCGAAATCGCTGCCGGGGAAACGGCATTTCTGGACGGGTGCGAATCCATTTGTTTGATCGGAGTTCCGATGTCGGCCGACCACTTTTCCCGGCTGGCTCAGAATCCGCGAATCGTTGCTCTTGATTTGCAAAGATGTGCGTTTTCTCCGGAGGAATCGAAGCAGGTCTTCCAGTTTAGACAACTCCAGGAATTGAGTCTGGTGGGGATGGCGATTCGAGACGAGCATCTCCACTGGGGCATTCACTCTCCCCATCTGACGTGGCTGGACCTCCGAGGCACCTGCGTGACGGATCAGGGGCTTCGACTGCTGGTCGAGTGCCGGAGCCTGACTTACCTGGATTTGCGCGGAACGGCGGTGACGGCCGGTGCCGTCGGGGAAATGAGACGGAAACGACCGGATCTGGAAATCCTGTTTCTGCCCATGGCCAAGGGAACGACACTCGCTCATCGGACGATGCCTTGATTCCCAAAACTCAAATGAGTGGCGTTCTCCTTTGAGGGGCCCCTTCATTGTCGCTCCCAACTCAATCGTGCATGTGCCGCAAATAGAGTTGTTCGAGGTCGGCATGTCCCACGCTGTCGGCGTGGAGGGTTTCGACCAGTTGGCCGTGTTTCATGATCCCCAGCCGCGTTCCGGATTCCTTGGCGCGGAACAGATCGTGCGTGGCCATCAGGATTGCCATCTGATTTTCTTTCAATTGGTTCACCAGGGCGGAAAATTCATTGGAGGCTTTGGGGTCCAGACCGGAGGTCGGTTCGTCCAGCAGGAATGCCTTGGCGTTCTTTGACAGGGAGATGGCAATGGCCACTTTCTGCCGCATCCCCTTGGAGTACGTACCGACCCGACGATTCCAGGCGTCTTCGGCCAGATGGACACGGGAGAGAAGTTCTTTCAATTCTTCACGAGGCGGCCTGCGACGACAGCTCAGGCTGGCGAAATAGTCCAGGTTTTCCAGGCCGGTCAGATCCTTGTAGAGCATCACCTGCTCGGGGATGTACCCGAGGAACTGCTTGGTTTCCTGCGAATGTTTCGTGACGTCGAGATCATTGACGAACACCTGTCCCGACGTGGGAGCGATAAAGTTCAGGAACAGGTTGATCGTCGTCGATTTCCCGGCTCCGTTGGCGCCCAGCAGGCAGAAGACTTCTCCCTGTTCCACTGTCAGGTTGAGGCTCTGAAGCGCCGTGTGTGAACCGTATTGCTTGACCAGATCGATTGTTTTGAGCATGGGACTGTCGCTTTGTTCGGGGACTCTCGATTCCAACAGAAAGGGCGGAGCGTCAAAGGAGACGGGGCCGAAACCCGATCCAGCCGATGAGAAACGGAATGGCGGACCAGATCGCCAGTGTCATGACATTGGTTCGCAGCTTTTCCCAGGAGATGGTCCGGTCAGCCGGTGCGGGCTGGAAGACAGGCATCTTCTGGAAATCTTCAACCGTGATGGTGGACTGACGATGCGGCAGTTGCTCAAAGTGAGCGAGAAATTCCGCATGAAACTCGCCCGTTTTTCGTGAGAACTCAATCGATTGGGAGAGACTGTTTCCGGACAGGAGATCACAGGTATTTTTGATGGCGAAGGCGGGAGACCAGATGCCGCAGGCGTCCAGCGCATCGCTGCGGGACTGGTAATTCTGAAAGACTTGAGTGATCTCAGCGGTGATTGCCTGCCGTTGGGGGATCCAATGATCTTGAATGAAGGAGTTCACCCATTCTTCTTCTGTCCTTCTCCGTCTCTCTTGCCGTTCCTCATTTTGCGGGGTATTCGCTTGTTGTTGTTCGCGAGCTTTCCGGATCAAAGCCCTGATCTCGATCTCTTTGGCAGCCAGAGTATTGAGCGGAATCACCGGATGACGCCCGGCAACGACCCGCGACACTCCCAGCGGCAGCACGATCACCAGAACGACCCAGCACATGGTCATGAGAACCGCATTCGTGACGGAGGTCAGGCCGAGCGAATTGACCAGCCAGGCTACGGACGACCAGAACAGGGTGTAGGCAACCAGGCTGAGGGAAAAGACTCCCAGCAATCGCAATGTGTGCTCGTCAGACAGGTCGGTCCCGGTGAGGATTAAACCCGCCACGACCACCAGCAGGACGGTCAGGATGATCCCGGACACGCGCACCAGCAGCCGCGTCAGCATGAGCTTCCGGAAGGAGACATTCTGCGACAGAATCAACCGTAACGTCCCCTGTTCTCGGTCGCCCGAAACAAAGTCGTGCAAGACCACGATGACGAACAGTGGCAGCAGGACCGTCAGCAGCGTCGAGAGGTCCAACGCGCCGATCATCGCCTGGAAAGGATTGGAGAGACTGGGTGGGGAAAATGTCCTCCCCATCCACTCCTTGCCGATCGCGTAGAAACTTGGCCAATGATCACTTTCTCCGACGGAAAGGGCTTCCAGAGACGACGGAGACTTCCAGGTTCTCCAGGGAAGATGAGGTATCGAGAAACGGCCCTTTGCAAAGTTCCAAAGGACGCGGAAACGCCCTTTCTCGATGCCATTGAGCGGTCGGTTGAAGAGTTGTTCCAGGTCGACGGGCGGGTCTTTCATCATCGTCCGCCGCACTTCTTTCTCGCTTTGGTCGTGGACCGCTTCCTTGACCAGGAGATGCAGTTCTGCTTGTTCCGCTCGGTATCGCTGGTCGCGTTCCGCCGTCCGCTGCGCCCTCGACCAGCCAATCTGGAACGCCAGTGCCGTCAGCAGTCCCAATAACAACAACGTGATCCAGTAGGCCCTGTTGGCCCTCAGCAGTCGCCATTCCTGTCTCAGCAGTCGCATCGGTGTCTCTTGGAATGTCTGGAAAGATCGGATCGGAATTCATCAAACGGAACGACGTTCTGACTACGTTCTGGATCGCGGAGCAAGCGTGGCCCAGAGTCCGGTTCCCAGGAACCAGGCCAGCAGCACAATCAGTGGTCCCCAGAGCCGTTGCATTTCGATGTCGATCTTTGGAAAGCGGTAATCAAAGGGAGGAACGCTGGCCCAGAGTTCCGGTCCCGGCTTCTTCCGATCGACATTGATCGCGTCGAAATCGTTCATCGCCCGCACCATCATCCGCCGGTACTGTTCGCCCGCCTGGTAGAACGCATCGTGATGAACGCGGTCCGTTCCGGAAAATGCCGTGGAGAGTGACCGCAACGCCAGATAGGGGGAGACCCAGGATACGGTGTCAACAAAGCGACCCTGCTCGGCGAAAAGCCGGTCGAGTTGGGCAGCCTGCTTGTCATAGATCTCATCCGTGAACTCCTCCACGGCTGTCAAATAGTGAGCATTCATGTTGAGCGGCAACTCCCGCGCACTGCTGACGCCATACTCCTGCATGTATTTCTCATTCACTTCCCCCCGCAGTTTGTGGTAGACCGATCCCCCTTCGTGTCCGTACTGGGCCATCTCCTCCCGCTCCCGGTTCAGATCCTCAGCGAGCGGCAGGGGAACCCTTTGCTGGGCGAACTCCACGGCAAGCCGGGGAATCACGATGCTCCAACCGGCCCAGAGGGCCAGCAGCATGATCAGGGACAGCTTCGAGGAACTGGCCCGTGAAGAAACGGCCAGCGAGACGAAACTCCATCCCCCCAAAAACAACAGCGTGCAGAGTGCCAAGGGAACCACCCGGCTCATCAGATCGGATGTCGAGATTCCTGCTTCAGTGGTAACGCCGCATCCCCAGAACGCCAACCATGCCAGGGGAACGAGAAGAACAGCCAACATGATCGTCAGCGAGACTGCCATCTTCGCGAGCATCCAGCGCCGCCAGGTCACCCCGGAACTGAGCACCAACGGTAGCGTCCCCTGATCCCGTTCGCCAGACACGGCGGAAAACCCCAGCAGAATGACCAGCAACGGAAACACAAGCTGTAGGAGCAGGGCCGGAGTGGAGACGTCGAAATTGAGCGGATGGATGCTTCCCACCGCCAATGGTTTCGTCATGGGAAATGGATTGTGCGATTCCAAACGCACAGTCGTTCCGAGAACGGGATCAGAACCGGCGTCAAACGCAAACAGCGGTGAAAACACCTTGTATAGCAACACCCCATGATGCGTGGCAGAGTGCCCCGTTCGGGCATCCTGACTGAGCCAGTCTTGCCGGGCGTCATCCTGGAGCGACTTCTGGCGTGCGGCCACATCCTGATACGTCGCGATTCCGCCCATCAGAGAGGCCAGCACCAATACGACGAACAACACCAGTCCTCCGCACAACCAGCGGTCACGGATCAACTGCCGGAGTTCTTTCCTCAAAATCGTCAGGTACATCTTGCTCTTCTCTCTGCCTGCGCGCAGTCCAAACCTGAAACTCGGCGAATGGGAGAGCCGATTCACGAACGCAAAAATAACCCATGTGCACATCCATTGCAAGTAAATTAAAAATGCATTAATATTTCTTCAGCACAATGACTGCGAAACGGAGAACTCCTTCAGTGGGGGCTTTCCCGAGAACTCGAAAAAACTCGCAGACACACCTTGTTGTGGACGCAACGACTCCGCGAGTCAGTCAATGTCTCATGGGCACGAATTCCAACGTCAGGCACTGAGAAACAGCGGTCGACTCGGCATGTCGTCTTGCGACCTGTTCCCGCGACGGGCGTTCGACACCTTCGACACCATTCAGCACGGAGAGAAACAGAGATGCACGTTCTGCGTCGGAGGCAATTGGGATTTACCTTGATCGAACTGCTGGTGGTGATCGCGATCATTGCCATCCTGATCGCGCTTCTGTTACCTGCGGTTCAACAGGCACGGGAAGCTGCTCGGCGGACACAGTGTCGGAACAATCTCAAGCAGATCGGGCTGGCGGTTCACAACTACGAGAGTACACACGGCACGTTTCCGCTGTTCATGGCGCAAACACCGAATTACTACAGTTCATTAGCCTTCCTGTTGCCGTACCTGGATCAGGCCAACATTACCAATCAATTGGACTACGCGAGAGCTCCATGGTCCGGAACGAATGCCGCGATTGTCAAAACGTCCATTCCGGTCTTCGTGTGCCCATCGGACGCTGTCGTCCATACGGGCGCGGATGGTGACAACTCCTATGTCTCCAATATTGGGTGGCCTCGGACCTCGACCGGTCCCGATGGAACATTGCCGGTGCCCGATCTGACAGCGAGTGGAAGCACCTACACCAACCTCAATCCGATGAACGGCACGACGCCCGTCCCTGTCGCGGGGAGCGGCAAGCTGCGATTTAAAGATGTCACCGATGGGCTGTCCAACACACTTGTCTATGCGGAACGCCTGAAGCACAGCGGCCTGGCCAGTGATGTGGATACCTTTCCGGCAAAGCGATCTGTTTATCAGGCCACCGCAGCGGAGGGGCTCGGGCTGAGCATGCCGGCCCGTGTCGATCTCTGCAGATCCTTGACAGCGCGCAATCCCAGTTCGACGCCAAATCTCGGAACAAACTGGTATGACTCGACGGCCTCGTGCGCCCAGACTTTCACTTGCCTGATGCCTCCTAATTCGCGGTCCTGCCTGTTTGGTGCGACCTGGAATATCGCTGGCAACAGCAGCTATGTGAGTCCCGGTTATGTGGACGGCGACAATGGAGTGACTCCGAGCAGCGAACACACCGGCGGAGTGAACGTCCTGCTGGGGGACGGTGCTGTACGTTTTGTGAGTGACAGCATCGACT
>DATMFC010000139.1:0-15636 GCA_035556335.1 Planctomicrobium sp.
TTGTAAATCTGGGCAATGGTTAACGGCTCCCAGCGGGAATTCAGCTCATCAATGTTCGGCTTCTTCTGGTCTTCGGTTCCAAGATGAGTGGGGACCAGCAATGGTGTTGGTCCCAGTCCATACTGATCACTGAATTGTTTGACGGCCGAACGGGCTCCTCGAAGATATTCGAAGTACTGCTGTGCCCGGGTCGCCAGTCGCATGGCGGAAGTCATGCCTTCCGGCATCTCTGATTTGGGTAACTCGGGGGCTGTTCCGAGTGTCCGTTCCAGAAAGCTGTAGAAGACCAGTCGGTTCGCCAGTTCAATCACCTTACGTTGAATGAGTGAACGTTCTTTGGCGCCGGTTTTGGAAGCCAGTTGAGCCTGTTCGATGATCTTGTCGATATTCTCGTTCAGTTCCTTGATGCTGTAACTGAATCCCTTACGAGTCTCGAGACCAATCAACTTGCGGACCTCTTCGTTCTCAATACGAACGACCCGATGTTCTCTGGCCTTGTCTTCATCGACCATCAGGTCAATAAGCCACTGAATTGCCGGTTGAGGGTCCCCCTCATGGTCACTGTATCGCTGGTAGTCGGCCAGTTGCAGCATGATGTTTCTGGCGAAGGTGTCGACCGGCATCGGACGCCCTTTGTACCACATCGGGAGATCGCCAAATTCCTTCAGATTGAACTGATCCTCTTTCGGCGAAGAGGGCATCATGTCTTTGGCGAACTTGCCGGTCGCCAGTAACAACAATGCGGCCGTCACCCACCAGCCTGCGGCGTTCAGTCGTTTCCAGCGATTCTTTTGCGAGGCTAAAACGCCTTCATCAATGGAATCGGTAACGAACTCAAGTTTGGTGGTTTCTCTCGTGCGTCGATTCAGGAAGCGAAGGAGCGTCAGACCGAAGTGATACATCATCCCGACGACGACCATCATGCAGGCGACATAAGGGGTCATCCACCCTGCATTGTCAACCACCTGCAACGCCGTCATTTCCTTGTCGTCACTCAACTGGAAATAGCCGGACTGGTAGAACGTCTTTCCGGCATACCGCATCGGATTGTTCATCCAGATGTGGTGGTCGAACTTCGTTCCTTTAACGGGATCGTCCAGTTCGATGTATGACGAATAATCGCGAGGCTTGTCGGTTCCTTTATAGTCGTTCTTCTGAACATCTTTCAGGGTGACAGTGTAGTCGTTATAGATTCGCTTGAATCGGAGTGAGAGACCGTATTCCTTGCCGTCGACGGTGACTTTGTCGTCTTCGTCCGTGTCCGATTCAAACCGGTCGAAGTGAGCCGAAACCAGATAGGTTCCCAGATCGGTTCCCTCGTTGCTGGTCAGTTTCAGGTAAGCACTCGGAACATCCACCTTGCTGGCGGTATCGGTTCCGGTGGAACCTCCAGCCGGTGTCACCCGAACCTGTCGGCCAATTCCTTCCGTAGCCGGGTTCTCAGCGGGAAGTCCTTCCGGAACCGGTTGTCTTGGACCCAGCAGATTCGAGTTCGGGTAATAGTCGAGAACTTCAATTTTGAATGGAAGACGAGAGTCAGTGACTGTTTTTCCGGATCGGTTCAATAATGTCGCATCGACAACGGTGATCAGATCATCGTCTGCAGGGGACGAGTCGACGACAGCGAGTTCAATGGATCGGGTGTCACGACTGAAAGGAGTCGTCTGTCCTTCCACGATATACATCTGGCTTTCAACATGCTCGACACCGACGATGACGTCATACGCCATCATCAAACCGATCCCGGCGTGAAGCAGAACGATTCCGGCCCGCTTCTTGAAGACGGCAATGCAACCCGCCAGCAGCACCAGACCGGCAAAGGTCGCTTTGATCACCTGATACAGAATCCGCATCGTCGCCTGATTAGAGCCGTCACCATACAACGCAAAAATGGAACTGATCAGCAACGCCATGGCCAGTCCACCGAACAACAACCGGCGTTCCGGGTGTCGACGATCGGCGACAATCGCGGCATAAGCGGCAATGGCACACAGCCCGAAGAGTGTCGATTCCATCAACCACCACAACGTGGGGTAACTGATGATCGGGTCGGTCTGTAATCCTTCCGCGCTGGAGCCACTGAGAATCACGGCGAAGGTGACGAGTGCTCCCAGTGCAATGACAATCCATCCCACGACGAGCCGCGTCCCTTTGGCCTGAACCTGAAAGCGAACTGTGTGCGCAGCGATCAGATTCACCAGCATCACCGCCCCGATGATCCAGCCTTTCGGGAACCAGAATCCAAAGGAATCAGAAAACTTAGGGGCTCCTTCCGGGAAGAACGCCGGAGGAAAAAAGAGTTGCGGCTTCACCCAGACGAAAATTTCACTCAGGTGAATCCATGGAAATGTACTGGTGAAGAGACGATCGAAATCGACCCGGAAGTAGTCACGAACCACTTTCCAGATGTCATCATTGACTTGTGCCAGAGTTCCGACGAAGACAATCACAATCGCTGCCAGAAAGCAGACGATCGTCAGCCGGAGCGACGCAAACGGCATCAGAATCCGCTGAACGGCCTTCCATGTGGAAGAGTCATTCGGCGAAATCACCTGAGGCGGCGCCGGATTGGGAGAACCTGATGGCTGTTGCATGACACACACTCTTTATACTGATTCTTGATCCGGCGTGTAGGTTGTTACCAATAGGCACTGGCGGGCAAGCCGACCAGTGGCACCTTCAGGCAAAATCCTACTACGGCGACTGAAGTTTGGAGGAGGTGAGGAACTGCTTGAATCGTTCCCGTTCCGCTTCAATCGCGGCGACCGGTCCCTGGGCTTTGAAGAACCATTTTGATTCTCCTTCCGGAATAATCACGGCGAGGATTGCCTGTTCCGGACCAATTGCTTCGACGTAGGTCCCCTTCCGGCCGTCGATCTCCATTTCGACGGTTCCATCTTTCAGCTCCTCTTCTTTCCACGCTTCCAGTTTGACCTGTTCGCGCCAGCGATTGATGTTGGAAAGAGTGTCTCCTCCTCCTCCCAGTCGGGTGACGCTGATGTCAACCTTCCCGCTTTCCGCAGTGGCTTCAAGTGAGGCGAGTCGCATTGCGTTCCCGGCAGATTCTTTCCAGCCTTCGGGTCGGGTATAGGTGACCGGTGATTTCGCGGGTGCCGGAGTTGTTTCCGTCAGA
Source organism: Planctomicrobium sp. (assembly GCA_035556335.1). Lineage (GTDB taxonomy): Bacteria > Planctomycetota > Planctomycetia > Planctomycetales > Planctomycetaceae > Planctomicrobium. Next base: position 3,134 of record DATMFC010000139.1, read on the forward strand.
TTTGCCGGTCCGTCGATGACGATGGCCGCCAGCATGCGAGTGGACCCGGTTTCTTTGGTTTCTCCGTTCAGATTGACCAGGGCGACCAGTTTTGAATTGGAGGGAACAACAATCACTTCCCCTTGCGCCCGGGCTGTGTCCATCCAGTTCGCTTCGTCCATGACCTTGAGGCCGATCTGTTCGCGCCAGCGGTTGATGTTGGCAAACAGGTATTGAGAGATATCGTTCCCGTTCACTGGTAAGGTGGAAACGGTCACTTCCAGCGGGGGATTGGATTCGGTCAATTTCAGAGTCTGATACCGTGGTGGCGGTCCGTTGGACGCGATCCACTTTTCCGGAATCTGGTAGTGAGGCGTGCCATCGTCAGAGAATTGAAGTGACCGGACCAGTCCGGTAAACGCCGGAACTTCTCTCAATACAGCGTCGGATTCTCCCATCAACTTGAAGAACCAGGCATTGGGAGCCCCCAGTAGAGGACCGGCCGGAATTCGGGTCGGCTTGGGCATTCCACCGGATTCCGACTTGGGAGCCGGATACTGGCGAATGCTTTCTTCCCCGCCGCAACCTGAGAAAAAGCCTGCCGTCAAGAGAGACAGACAGCACAGAAGTACGGACGATCGAATCGATTGTGTCATGACGTGCGAGCGGGCATGAGGAAATTCGGGCGGGAGTTGAACCGGTCCACTTCATCTATTGCGAACGAGCAATTTGACGCTGGCGTTCGGCAATTGGACCGAGGATCAACTGGTCAATCGCATCAATTCTCGTTTGTCATTGACGCAATTTCCAACGTATTATTCTAATTCTCTTTGTGGGGAAAAACACATGCGAATGGGAGAATTTCTCCAGAATCGCAATATCTCACACGAAGAGCCCTTGCATGTTTCGGGGGAAGAATGGGCCCCTTTTCACGATTTTACGGCTTCCGCCACGGTCAATTTTCCCGTTGAACCATTCCATTGCGGGACACACTCAAAGAGGTCTCGCTGGAGACAGCGGTCGATATCTGCGGTCATTCCCAGTTCAATCAGATTCTGCGCTCCCAGGCTTTCAAAGAATGCCTGACGGAACGATTCCGGAGTCCGGTCCCGGGCGACAAAATAGTCACGAGCTAAATCTGATTGAACGTTGCCTGATTTCCAGGCTTGCTCTGAAGTGGCAGGAGACTGCAGTTCCCGAACAACCGCGCCAGCAAACAGAATGTCTTCGGCAGTCAATTGTCCATCGGTTCCCGCACAGACAAGGTGAACCGTTTCGCTGGACTGCTTCAATCGTCGCACGAGTGCAGACAGATTCACAAAGCCGCCGACCAGAACCTGTTGTGCCGATCGGCTGGCCCACAATGCACGGGTTCCGTTCGTTGTGGTAAAGATGACCGTTTTCCCACGAACCGTTTCCGGGCCATATCGAAAGGGAGAATTGTCGAGATCGAACCCGGGAATCAGTTCTCCGTGACGCTCCCCTCCCAGCAGACGTTGCTCCGCAGGAAATCGCTGGGCTGCCGCGAGGGCATCCTCCACATTCAGACAGGGAACAACCGCGCGCGCTCCATTGGCGAGAGCATGAATCATGGTGGTCGACGCCCGCAGAATATCAATGATCACACAGGTCGACCCCGTCAGATCAGTTTCATTCAGCAGCCCCGGAAGCAAATGTGTGTGAATGGTCGGCATGAGTGCGTTGTTGCGATGGTGGTCAGAACAGGAGCCTAAGAAGACAAATACCGTCAGGCTCACTCCCCTTTGGTTTTGATCAGAACTTCCGGCTTCTCAAGCCAGAAGTAATGGCCATGATCGGCGGTGACAATCATCACGGTCTCATCCCAGGAGCTGTTCTTTTCAACCCAGTCGGTGATCGCTTTGACAGCGGAATCACCACTGAAGACGGCTCCAATGGAGTTGTCGATGTTGTTGTCATGATTCGCCCAGTCAACATCCCCGGCTTCAACCATCAGCCAGAACGGTTCTGAATTGTGATGCAGATAGTCGAGTGCTGTTGAGGCCATATCGGACAGGACTGGATTCTCTTTCAGGTCGGCTTCGGTGTAGGACTCTGCCTTCCTGGTCCGTCCAATGGTTGGATTGAAATTCCCATCAGCTGTCTGGAACGGGAGATGCCCATAAGAGGTGCCGTAGAAGCCAAACAGTCTTTTGCCGGATTCCGCGGCGTCCTGTGCTTTCGCCTGAAGTTCGGCGGCTCCATTCACTCCGGCCGATCGCTGGGAAACGACATATTTTCCACCATTGCGAACGTCAATTTTCTGAAGATCTTCCTCGGTAATGTAAGGATTCCCCGGGACGAAGTTGTCCCCTTGACCGGCATCTTTCGGACGGGATTGTCCATATCCACAACCGATGAGCAGATCGACTCCCGGCAATGGTTCTGTTGGATGGCTGATTGAAGGAAGTCCAATCAAATCCCGTGTGAGATCCTGATAATCATCGCGATGAACATTGTGTGAATAGGCAGCAGCCGGAGTTGCATGGGCAATCGGAACACTGGTTACCACACCAACTCGATACCCTTTTTGCTGAGCGAGATGAGCAATCGTCGGGGCCTGCTTTCCGTTGATGTCCACGTTAATCGCAGCGTTATAAGATTTCAGACCCGAAGTCATACTTGCGGCGGAACAGGCGGAATCGGTGTAAGCCTGTTTCAACCCATCAAGTTGAGATTTGGCAATCGGGTATGGCAGATCGGTGGGACGGCTCCAGGGGTGCAGGCCGGCCACTTCAAATGCATAACCTCCACGGAGCGCACTGTCGATATTCAGAATCTGCTGAGTATTCACATTCAGTTTGACTTTGTCACACCACGGAGTTGTCACCATCCAGCCGAATTCTGTTGTTCCGTTTGCGGTATAATTCTGGAAATGAAGGACATCACCCCGACCACTGGTAAAACCGATTTTCTGACTTTTATAGATCGCCGCCTGCCAGGTGGTTTGCCAGTCGGTGCCGTCAAAGACCACGAGAATGATGTGCTTTTTCCCGGCAGCAAGGGCGGCTTTCTGAATGTCGAAAATGTTCGTCTGATCAAAGTAGGGGGCCGAAGGATTGAGAGTTCCGTTGGGAACCTGCCCGAAAAGACGGTTCAGTTCGTTCTCGGAAGCATAAGGACTGTTTCCCTCCTGATACGACTTTAATGTCACCCCCGGGCCCGCTTTCAGTGTTCCGAACGTATACACCGGAATGAGACGGTTGGAGTGACTTGCCCAGTTCATGTAGTTTTGGGGATCAACTCCCCAGTGTCCCCATTCGACATGCTTGGATTCAATTGCCTCCGTCTGCAGGTCGCGGACGTGATCCGCCGACGTCGATGATGCGGCAACAAACACCACGAGCGAATAAAGGATTGCAATTAAAGACAAACGGAAGGTGGGCATGTCTCGCTTCCAATCAGGGGGGAGGAGCAGGCGGCGGGGGACGCAATCGTCACAAAAGTCAAACAATCCTATCAGATTCCATCGGGAACTGTGAATCCATTCCGGGAATCAGCCTGATTATTTAACCTGAGTTTCTCCAAGAGCTTGCAATCGTTGTCGCCACTCACCACAGTTGCCTGATTGCAATCCATCCCCATTATATACTTCCGAGAATCTGTTTCATGGCAAATGTGTCATTGAAAATCGAAGGTCCCAAAAAAGCGAAAACCTGCGTCGTGCTGACGCATGGGGCAGGGGAAAGCTCTGCATCCACCTTCCTTTCGTACTTCGCAAAGGAACTGGTCGCACGACGCCATCGGGTGGTGCGGTTCGATTTTCCCTACATGGAAGAACGATCGACAAAAGGACGAAGGCGTCCTCCCGACAAAGAAGAAGTGCTGCTGGAAACCTGGCGGCAGGTTCTGCGTCAATTGAAGGACGAGAAAATCGTCATCGGAGGAAAGTCGATGGGAGGCCGCATGGCCACCATGATTGCCGATGAATGCGGTGTGGACGGTGTTCTCTGTCTGGGATATCCGTTTCATCCGACAGGACGTCCGGAGAAGTTGCGGATCGATCATTTACAGACTCTCACAACGCCGACGCTCATCATTCAGGGGGAACAGGATCCTTTCGGATCTCAAGACGAAGTCACGGGATATTCCCTGTCAGAGTCGGTTCAAATTCACTGGGTTCCGGATGGGGATCACGCTTACAACGTGAGTCGGGGAAGCGATCGGGCGCATGAACAGAACCTGAAGAACGCGCTCCGATCAGCGGAGACATTTCTGTTCGAACTCTGGGCAACCTGACCGCATGGTAATCACGGCCTGGTCCCTTCGAAATCATTTTTCTGAGTGCTTGGCTTTCTGACCAGAAAAGATTAACGTTTGCTGATGTCATCGTTTCTCTTGATGACGTTTCCGAAACTTCCTGATCATGAGTGGGCATCTATGAACGCGAGAATTGTTTCGAAGAAGATGATTTTCTGTCTGGTTGGAGTCGTTGCATTGGGGCTGACCGCCATCGCAGCCGACGATCCGGTCAAGAAGCCGACAGAGGCCAAGTCTCAAAAGAAAGTCCAGAAGGACGACACGAAAAGCGCCCGACTTCCGGCCCCGTTCGGCAAGCTGGGACTCAGTGATGAGCAACGCAAGCAGATTTATGCTGTCCAGGGTTCTTATCAGGACCGGATTGAGAAACTGAAGAATGAATTGAAGCAAGTCTCTCAGGAACGGGATCAACAGATCGAAGCCATTCTGACATCCGGCCAGAAGGATCGTCTCAAAGAACTGGAATCGGAAGCAAAAGCTGCCAAAGAGGCCAAAAAAGTCGCTGCGGATAAAAAGTGACCCGTGGTGCGCCACACCATAAGAATTGTCGGCGGAATTTATCGAAAGCCCTCGAATCAACTGATTCGAGGGCTTTTCTCAGACGAGTTTCAACGTTTAGTACGTATCCAGAAATGATCTGGCCGGGTTGTCCGGAATGGAACGTCTAGTTCGTGTGCCACTGCTCTGTGAGCAGTGCAAACGTCAGAACCACTTTCTTTTGTCCAACGTCTTTCCGCGGTCAACATCGTTTTCACATTCGGCACTGCTTGCAGAGCAGTGGCACACAAGACGACTTTTCCTGGATAGTGTGCCAGATCGGCCAGATGATTTGAGGACGCCCTAGCAGGCGAAATGTGGGAAATCTCGTGCGCAGATTACGTGCACGAGAGGCGAGCAAACGACTCTGAAAATCCTTTTTACTTCCGGCTTTGAAGCAATCGCCCTGTTCGGTTACACTGGCGAGCCCGGGAGATGGAAGGCTATCTCCCGCACGGTGGGACCGTGCGAACCAGGTCAGGCGGGAAACCGAGCAGCCTTAAGCATCGTGTTACCAGGTGTGCTGGGAGATAGCCTTGCGTCCCTCGGGATGAAGAGCGGAATGACGCAGTATTATTCCAAGGACAGTATCAATCCAAGGATTGCATCAATCCTCTGCGTTCTTTGTGACGGTCAGATTGTCGTAAAAGAAATCACCGTCTCTGGTCTTGGCTGACAGACCGGGGCTGCCGATCAGGTTCGGGGCGAGGTCTTCTCCCGTCACCGTCCACTCCCCCGGCTCTTCTGAGTCACGCGGCCAGATTTTTCCTTGAACCAGTCCCTTGCCGTTGTTGATCGTTGTTTTGATTTTCATCGTGTACCAGACGTCAGGTTTCCACTCAAAAGGAACCGATGCCGAGAACCGGTCAGGTTGGGAAGTCCATGTTCGCAGTTGGATCTGTTGCGAGGCTCCCGTCAGGTCGAGCGCGTAACGTTGTCCGATAATGCCTCCATCCGGCAGTTTGTCTCCCCGGGCGAGACTTAAGACATCTGCCTGAACCGTATAATTGTTGAGACGAACCGGTCCCAGCCAGCTTGGGCTGCGGGTTTCATTCGGATTCGTTCGAACCTGACACAGAACACCATTCCCTTTGATTTTGCGTTCTCCCTGATGAAAACTGAGTCGGGGTTCAGGGACCGTTTCATCACCACTGCCAGTGCTGCGATCCCATGTCGACCAGACGAATTCCTGAAGAACTTTTTCGTCAACCAGTTTCTGCAGTGAGGCGTCAAATTTGGCCTGACATTCTTCAAGTGTTCCCGGTCGCTCTGTGCCATCAGACAGGTTGAAGAAACTCAACATCCTGCTCCACGATTGCCGAGAAGAGGAATCGTCGATTGCTCGAACTGGGCCGGCGCGGTTGAATTCTGTCATCACGTAGAGATAGAGATCACCAGTGAAAGAATTGTCTGCGCGGAGACTGGAAAGCAAATCCCAGTCCAGCGGGACATAATGATCATTCGCCCCGATCCAGGTTTCCGGCACCTTGCCGTCGTTGAAATCGAACGTCCAGTTCAGTTCGGGAATGACGCGAAGACGTGCCGTTCCGGGAACATCTCTCCATCTGGCGGTGACGATCACCCCTTCCGGCTTCATCTGGGTTGAAGGAATACCGTATCGCGCGGCATCGTCGATCGCTCCGGGACCCTGAACCGTGAAATCGAGTTCTTCCGGTCGGGCATTATGTAAGTATTGCCCTTTCGAATTATACAAGCGGGCGTGGAACCGCTGACCCGTTCCGGGACTCAACAGCAACTCCGCCGGAACCAGTTCCAATGAAGCCGGAATTTCATCGAGGGCGACATGCATTTCACGGGGGAGTGCCGGGAGTTCATCCGGAGTTTCATCGTGATCGGCCGCTCCAACACAATACAGATGTCCTGTCGTGGGAATGTAAACCCGTCCCTGCCAGGCAATGGGAGACCCGTAACATTCATCCCCCTCAGGGAACTGATAACGGTGAATGATCTCGGCTCCACTTTCGGTGGGCTTCAGGATGAATCCCTGTCCTGACACGTCATTCGCGAAGAGCTTGCCGTCGACAGACAGAAGATTTGCCTGCATCTTTGTTCCGAGCGGGACCGGCTTTCCAATTTCCTCGCCAGTGTCCGGGTTCACGCAGTGCAGGTGAGCAGAGTCGTCGACAAAATAAAGTCGGCTATCAATCAGAAGGGGAGACGACTGCCCCACTGAACAGTCTGTTTTCTTCCATGTGATTCCGGTGCCGGAGATGTCTCCCCGTTGAGTGGCATCAATACAGGCTATTCCCCCGGTCAGGGCTGAATCCTGATTCCCGTCGGAATAACCGACAAACACCCTGTCACCCATGAGCAGTGGTGTTCCTGTCGTTCCAGTAGAAGAGAGGTGACAGGCCCAGAGTTTTTTTCCGGTACGAGGCTGGAAACCACAAACGGTCCCGTTTCCTCCACTACAGATCATCTGTAATTCCCCGTCGACAACGCCAATGACAGGAGCACTACCGGTTGTCTGACGAGGTGTTCTGTTCTCCGGGAGTGGTCCGGTTCCTTCGTACCAGATCACCAGTCCGTTTGTCTTGTCCATGGCCAGGATGCGGTCACTCAGGGATGCCTGATCTCCCCAGCCAATCACCATCCCGTTGATGATGACGTCCCCTTCATGAATGACGGGACCGTTCGTTCGTCCTCCTTGCGTTGCGAGAAAGCCAAATTCTTCGCTCAGTGATCGGTCCCAGATCAGTTCCCCTGTTTTCCCATTCAGGCAGCAGAAATATCCACTCGCTCCCTGTGCGTAGACGTTCCCTGTTTCCGGATCGCCGACAACATTCGACCAGCCGACCTGCTCGACGGGCACATCCGACGGGGAAACATTGAATGCATATTCCCAGAGGACCTCTCCGTTGTCGGCGTCCCGGCAGACGATTTTTTCACCGGTCCGTTTCATTTCCTCAGGGAAACTTCTGGTCATCACGTAGAGGCGACCATTCATGATGATGGGGGTGGAGCGGCTCCCTCCTTCGATCTCCCAGAGAACGTGACTTCCTTCTCCCCCTTGGGGATTCCATTGATCAGGGATTCCTTTTTCCGGAGAGATGCCGGTGAACTGCGGGCCCACCCAATATGCCCAGTCCGGTGACCTTCTCTCTGGTGCCTGTCCATAGATGACGCCGCTGCAGGCCATCATGGCAATCAGAGAAACAGAGAGAGCACAAACGTGTGCGGACGGGACATGTCGAGAAATGAGGGGCGAGCAATTCATGATGGTTTTTACCATACTGAACGAACCAGTCAGCGGCAATGTCATCTTCAGTTGAAATGAGTTCGCTCAGTAGTCCCAAGTTTGCCTCGATAGAGAGAAGTGGGCAGTGGGTGGTGGATAGTGGGTAGAAAATGCAGGCTTTTTCCGGATTTTTCTGACCCCTGGTCTCTGAATCCTGACCCCTTGCTCTCCATTACAAACAAAGCTTGGAAGTACAGTCACATCATTTCCTACCCACTATCCACCACCCACTTTTCTCCTATTCAGATCAAGCTTGGAATTCCTGAATGAGAATCCGTCCGCCAGAACATCCGGCGATGTATCAGTCGTGGAGAGATTTGCTGTTTCTGCATTGGAAAGTCTCTCCGGAACTGGCACAAAGCTGGCTTCCTCCCGGTTTGACTATTGAAACATTTCAAGGCCATGCCTGGGTGGGGGTGGTTCCTTTCAAGATGCGGAATATTCGCCCGACTGGCCTTCCTGCTCTCCCGTGGCTTTCCAATTTCTTGGAGCTCAACGTTCGGACGTACGCCGTTGACGAGAACGGGACCGCCGGAGTCTGGTTTCTTTCTCTTGATGCGAATCGCTGGCTGGCAGTGCAGATCGCCCGACGCTGGTTTCATCTTCCCTATTACTGGTCGGCAATGACATGCGGTGCATCCGATAGGGCGTTCGAATACCACTGTCGACGCCAGTCTTCGGCATCTCCCGTTTCATTGCCATTCATCTGGACCCCGCACGGATCGCCCCGTCCTGCCACACCGGGGACCCTCGACGAATTTCTCATCGAGCGCTACATCCTGTTCGCTTCTCTCGGGAGAAAACGGATCACGACAGGAGAAGTGTGGCATTCCCCTTATCTGTTACAGGAAGTGGAACTGACGAGCTGGTCTGATCAATCTCTCCGGGAAAACGGGATCTCTTTGTTGAACGGCCCACCGGATCATGTGACCGCTTCGCCGGGGGTGGATGTTGAGGTTTTTCCGTTAAAACGCTGAGGCGGGGAATTTTCGACACTCGCCTGCTTGTTTATTTTGCACCAAATGAGGGTGGTGCACTTTTTGCGCGCACTTTTGGTCCTGGGAAATGCTCCTGTTATCGAACCTGCTAACGCCCCGGTGGTTTTTCATGTGAGGATTCGCAGGGAAGGCGCAAAACAATGACATCTGCTTCCAGAACTGGCACAGTCATTGCAATTGGAGGATTTCGTCTGCCATGCAGGGACACGGAAGAAAGGTGTGCACCCCTCCAAATGTGGACCATAACCCGATCAATGGGTTGTCCACGTCTGGCGCTGCGCTCCCCCCGATTGGTACCCCACTTTCAACTCTGGGAGAGTTCTCATGTGTCCGATGAAACAGGCCAGGGCCATCCATGTGAACACTGAGGGCACCTGTGTTGAAAGTCATCCCACATCTTTCCCCACAGAACGAAGTCAGCTTTATGAAGAAACACATCAGATCTGGAATTGTGCTCGCGGCCTGGTTTGCCCTGCTGTTCGCTTCCCCACCAATCTTTGCCCAGGACGATGCTCCAGCTGCGGGCGAACCTCCTGCCGTTGTCGTCGCGGAAACAACGGAGGCGGTCGTCGTCTCTGAGCCGGAAGCCGTTGAACTGGACTCCGGAAACATCGCGTGGATGCTGACGTCGTCAGCTCTGGTTCTCATGATGACCGCCCCTGGTCTGGCCCTGTTTTACGGAGGGCTGGTCCGGAAGAAGAACATTCTGGGCGTCATGATGCAATGCGTCTTCCTCATGGGACTCATGTCAGTCCTGTGGGCGGTTGTGGCTTATAGCTGGGCGTTCGGCGGCGATAATCCTTACGTCGGGAATTTTGATCACATCTTGCTGAAAGGTGTGATTGCCGGGGAAGGTCGTTCTCTGGATGCAGCCAGTGACGATATGATCTTCGCCCTGTTCCAGGGGATGTTCTTCATTATCACTCCAGCACTGATCTGCGGTGGATTTGCCGAACGAATGAAGTTCAGCACAATGGTGGTCTTCTCGATCCTCTGGGGGCTGGTTGTCTACTGCCCGCTCGCTCACTGGGTCTGGTCCGGAAATGGCTGGTTGGGTGCTGAAGGAGCTTTTCCCGGGCTCGACTTTGCCGGGGGAACTGTTGTGCATATCAGTTCCGGGGTTTCTGCCTTGATCTGTGCTCTGCTGATCGGCAAACGTCACGGATACGGAAGCGAGCCAATGCCTCCGCATAACCTGACTTACACCGTGATTGGTGCCGCCCTACTGTGGGTGGGCTGGTTCGGATTCAACGCTGGTAGTGCTGGTGCCGCAGACAGCCTTGCAGTGAATGCCTTCTTTGCTACGAACCTCTCTGCCGCCGCTGGTGTTCTGGGTTGGGTCATTGCGGAATGGATCAAGCATGGCAAACCAACAACTCTCGGAGCCTGTTCCGGTGCTGTGGCTGGTCTGGTTTGTATTACTCCCGCCGCAGGAGCGGTCAACCCGATTCACGGAATCATCCTCGGACTGGCTGCCGGCGTGGTCTGCTACCTCGGTTGCACCAGTGTGAAGAAAGCCTTTGGGTATGATGATTCTCTGGACGCCTTCGGTGTTCACGGGATCGGAGGAGCCTTGGGAGCCGTTCTGACGGGCGTGTTCGCCACGAAGTACGTTACCGGAGGAACCAGCGGACTGATCGAAGGGAACAACGTCGGACAGGTCATCAATCAGCTGGTCGGAATCGGTTCTGCTGTCGCCCTGGCCGTGGTGGGAACCTTTATCATCCTGAAAATTCTGGACGCGGTCATGGGGCTGCGGGTCAGCCAGGACGAAGAACAACAGGGACTCGATGTCACTCAGCATGGAGAAGAAGGTTACATCTTCCTGTGAGCTGAAGTCTGTCTCAGCAGCACTTCGGTGTGAGCATTCGAAATCCTTCTCCTCTTTGGGGAGAAGGTGGCCGAAGGCCGGATGAGGGGGCGAACGTTGCCAGTGGAAACACTTCATTTCGATCCGCCCCTTTCCCCTGAGGGGAGAGGGAGAATTCTAAAACAGCCCCCTTGAAACCTCTGTTGCTGCTGCTGTTCTTTTGTTCGTCTGTATCCATAACTCATCAAAACCAGAAATCACAGGCTTGACGGATCATGGCGGCTGGGCCACATTGGACATACCGCTCATTCGTCGCACCAAGGACTGAATTCATGAAGAAAATCGAAGCAATTATCCGGCACTTCAAGCTGGAAGAGGTCAAAGACGCATTGACCGCCGCCGGTGTGTCCGGCATGACAGTCGCCGAAGTACGCGGTTTCGGTCGGCAAAAAGGGCATAAAGAACAATATCGTGGGGCGGAATACACGGTCGACTTTCTTCCTAAGGTGAAAATCGAAATCGTCGTTCCTGACGATGATCTTCAGACCGCCATCGACGCCATTCTCAAGACGGCGCGAACCGGGCAGATCGGGGACGGCAAAATTTTTGTCAGCGATCTCCAGGAAGCAATTCGTATCCGTACCGGCGAAACAGGCAGCGAGTCGCTGTAATTTCCCGATTCGAATCAACGTGATACTTCCAGAATGGTCACACCGGGAGGGGGAGGCTCCCGCCGGGTCGGCTTTCATCATGAGAGCAGCGACTCTGCAGGGACTTCTCCCTCCCGTTTTTCTTAGAGCCACGAACAAAACTCCTCAAATGATGAGAATTTCCTTTCCGCGAGCGGATCGGGTGAGTTTTGTTAGGCGTTCTTATTTTGCAGATGGCCTCCATCGGCTTTCGATGGTCGAGCCACAAATCAAGTTCATAACGAATTTCCAATTAAAGCAACTTGCAAAATCATCGACCCGTCCTCGCGATGCGGCGAACAGCATTTTTCCTGTTCGAACACCGCGCTCCACGGGGATATGGTAGAGCAAACTGCTCTAAAGATCTGAACAGGTCCGGTAGCGCTCATGAAGAAGGTCGAGGCGGTGATCCGCCATTACAAACTGGATGATGTCCGGGACGCTCTCTCGAACATCGGGGTCGTCGGGATGACGGTTGGCGAAGTTCGAGGATTTGGCCGTCAACGAGGACATAAAGAACAATATCGCGGGGCGGAATACACCGTCGATTTTCTCCCCAAGCTCAAAGTTGATGTGGTCGTCACTGACGAGAATCTTGAAAAGACCATCACCGCGATTATCACATCAGCCCAGACCGGGCGCGTCGGAGATGGTAAGCTCTTCATCTCCAACATCCTCGATGTCATTCGAATCCGCACCGGTGAAACCGGAATCGATGCCGTGTGAGCTCGACTTTCGCACTTGTTATTTCAAGAGGAAGAGGAGACTCACGCAAAGGCGAAAAGATCAGGATCAACCCGTTCGGAGGAACCACGGAAAGAACGGAAGAGACGGAATTGATACAGGGGATCTGACAACGTTTCAAAAACAGAGGGGGAAGTGGGTAGGAAATGCAGGTTTTTTCTCCCCCTGGTCCCTGAATCCTGATCCCTTGCTCTCCATCACAAACAAAC
>DATMFC010000140.1:0-3778 GCA_035556335.1 Planctomicrobium sp.
CAGGTAACTGAGAGATCGATTCCATCCATTCTGCTGACGCTGTGTAATTGACCGCCAATTCTTGAAGACGATCCAGTTTTTTCAGGAACTCAAAGCGGGAATTGGTCCTGGCCTGCTCGTTGTAGAATCCGATAAAGACGATGTGGCCATTGTCGACGCGATTGATCTGGCCCCCCGCCTGCCGAATCGCTTCCACCAGCTTCGGGGCAGGCTTCTCTGGCAGTTCGTCGGCGCAGGCCACAGCGGAAAAAATTCCTTGAAGAATCAGGCAAACCCAGAGAAAAATCCGGAGCATCACCCACCTCGGCTTTATCCAACAACGCGGCTCGTCCGCAGGGCCGATTCTAGTTGTTGAAACAACGGATTCGATAGCCCGGCGCCACTGACTCAAATCGCCGCCGGCAAACGGGCGGACATATCGCTGCTGTTCGGCTTGCGTGCGGACATCGACTTCTGACGAGAAGCGAGGCCGTGAGATCCGAACAACTCACTTCCCGCTCCGATCACCGCCTTCGCACCGATCGTCACCCCGGAACACTTGACGCAGACGCTGGATCAGGGCCACGACGTTCATGTGATTACCTTCCGATGTCCTTCTCCAGTATTTTGTGGAACCATTCCATGGGCTCAGGGGCTTTGTCTCCCGTAGCGTTGTCGCAACGGAAGAAGGCGGAATAGAGTGGAAGGGTCGGCCCCAGTCGCTCCAAAAGTTGCTTGGCCCGGGTTTCCGCTTTCACCCATTGATGATCCCGTGCCCCCTTCTGCCAGGCATTGTAGGCTTCGTCGTGGAGTTCGATCACGTCCAAAGTCGACTCATCATCGATGTATTTCTCCGCGAATTGGTGTGCATAATGTCCATGGTGATTGGCACCGGTTTTCGGACGGGTGGGATCGACCTGGTATTTGAACGTGTCATGAATCAGTGCGATCAATCTTAACGGTGAATAGAAATCCGTCTGGCGGTACCACCGGTCCACATTGCCGAGCACGTCGGCAATGTGCCATTTGACCGCCCCTTCGGGATGTCCCGGTCGGGGCCGGCCGTGGTCCAGGCCGGCGAGAAATTCGGGATCGGCCAGGATTCGTAATTCCTGTTCATTCTGAGCGCTGAACGGCAGGTCTGGCATCTATTTTTTCCTGTTGCTGGTGGATTGTTTCGTTCTGACCAATGATGATGCCTGTCGTCGACACGGGTTCACTGATTCACCGCTTTTCAGAAGTCTCAAGAGACCGGGCTGATGCCGCTTACCGAACTTCACGTGACCGGATATCGATCACTGCGTAACATTCGGCTCCCGTTGGGGCCGTTGAATGTCGTGACCGGCCCCAATGGATCGGGGAAATCGAACCTGTATCGGGCCTTGTGGCTGATCGCCCAGATTTGCGAGGGGGAATTTGCGAAGTCGATCTCCCAGGAAGGAGGGCTTCTCTCGGCCATGTGGGCCGGTCCGCGACTGGACAAGAAGAAACCGGTACGGATGTCGCTGGGGTTTCGGTCCGACGATTTCACCTTTCAACTCACCTGTGGATTCCCTCCACCATCCCCCTCCCTGTTCTGCTATGACCCGGAGATCAAGGAGGAAGCAATCTGGTTCGGGCAGAAACGCAAGCCGACCACCACACTGCTGGAACGAACCGGAAACTTTTCCTGGATTCGGGACATCGACGGACATCGGGTCGAGTACCCATTGATGCTTTCCGAAAACGAATCGATTCTCTCCCAGTTAAGAGAACCCCATCGCTTTCCGGAACTGTTCCGTATCCGGGACGTCGTCCGTGGCTGGCGGTTTTACCACACGTTTCGGACGGACGATGATGCTCCCTTCCGTTCACCGCGAGTCAGTGTCCGCACTCCGATTCTCAGCCACGACGGCAGTGATCTGGCCGGGGCACTCCAGACGATCCGGGAAATGGGAGACGCCCAGAAGCTGGCAGAGACCATTGCGTCTGCGTTACCGGGGAGGACGCTGCAGATTCTCTCGAATGAACCGGAACTCTGGAAGAAATCTCCCCGCTCGATGGAACTGTGCGTGGGGCTGGATACCGAAGGGTGTGCGCGAACGCTGCTGGCCCGGGAACTTTCGGATGGGACCTTGAAATTTCTCTGCCTGGTGGCAGCCCTGCTCAGTCCGCGACCTCCCGCGTTGATTGCCCTGAACGAACCGGAGGCGAGCCTGCATCCCGATTTCATCGAGCCGCTGGGCGAGTTGATCGTCGATGCCGCGGCACATTCCCAGGTCTGGGTGAGCACCCACTCCCAACGACTGGCAGAAGTGATCCACAGCAAATCCGGTGTGGCCCCGCTGACATTGCAGCTTGAGAATGGGGAAACGGTCGTGGCGTCCCATGAGAAGGATTGATTCAACGATTCAACGGCGTCGTTGCCGTAGCTTCCGATAAAGCTGCCTGGTTTCTTCGCGATTCAGAGGCCGCTTGGAAACGGCAAAGAGTTTGCCTCCATAAGCAACCCGGCAGTCCTCCGCTGTCAGATCGGCGACATCCCGCTCCAGCCAGACGTCCCAGAGTTCGTCCGGATCGTCCGGCAGGTGCCTCAACTGGACTTCCCACCAGGCGTTGTCACGCCACAAGTACTGGACCAGCCCCTCTCCGGAGATCTTGGTGGGCGGAGTCCGCCGTCGATCCGGCCGGACCGCTTTCAAGAGTCCGGTATGGGGGCAGATATACATTT
Source organism: Planctomicrobium sp. (assembly GCA_035556335.1). Taxonomy (GTDB): domain Bacteria; phylum Planctomycetota; class Planctomycetia; order Planctomycetales; family Planctomycetaceae; genus Planctomicrobium. Next base: position 2,690 of record DATMFC010000140.1, read on the forward strand.
CTCCCGGACGCAGCCTGTGTCCATACGCCCATTCCGGAGAGACCAGCACAACATGGGCCGAATTCATCACTTCAACGTGCTGGTTGACATACTGATAAACGTGCGTCAGGACATGTGCCTGCACGGGGTTATTAAATGAAACATGCTCACACAGGTCTTTGTGAACCCTGTTCCAGGGACGGCCAATATTGGACCGCAGGAACCGCCTCATCGGTCCCAGATGTTCGTTGAGGTTCCTCTGACACCCTTTCCAGCGCCCGAGCAATGGTTCCCGTTTGGGTTGATCTTCCAGCGGAACCCGCTGAGTGAATTTACGGTATCCCTTCTTCCGGGAAGGCAGTCGCGAGCCGAATCGCGGCCGCTCCACGATCACCTTGGCCATATCCGCCCGCATGAAACCCTCCCTGATGAATGGTCAAAAGACGGCAGATTGTTGAACCTGGAAGAACGCTGCCGACATTTCCGGACAACCGATCCTGATTGAGGTTCGTCTGAAATTCGTCAATTTCGCATCACATGCGGCAACGAAAGTACTGCAATCGGGTGTTGGCCGTAGTCGACGGGCAGGTTGAGGCATTGTCTCTGAACAGAAATTCGATTCAACGATCAGGCACAACGTGAATCATTTACCGACAGGAGATCATTCGGATAACCTATGAATCGTTTTGAGTTCAAGTCATCCCTTATCTTTAATGAAGATGAAGTTGCCGGATTCCCGTGGTTTTCTTGAGGCGCTGATCGATGACGGCCGCCCGTTGATCACTCTGACCGGACTGTGTCTGGCACTGTCCGGGGCCTTTGCATTGACGCAATCCGCGACCGGGCATTTCCTGCCTCACGATCTCGCCTTTCTGCAGATGTCACCGCAGGACCTGTGCAGCATCAATGAATGTCGGATCGTCCACTTCATGATCCATGATCGTGTCAGTTTTGGCGGTTCTCTGATTGCCATTGCGATGTTTTACTTGTGGCTGGCGGCGTTTCCTCTCAAGGCGGGAGAACGCTGGGCCTGGTGGACACTCCTTGCCAGTGGCGTTTCCGGTTTCGGCAGCTTTCTGAGTTACCTGGGTTATGGCTACCTGGATTCCT
>DATMFC010000141.1:0-18160 GCA_035556335.1 Planctomicrobium sp.
AAATCGCTTTGTGTGCGGGGGCATAATAGTGAAGTCGGTGACGATTCTGGCAATCTTGTCTTTCGCCAGAACTTCTCCCGAATGAAATTTCTCATTCGGAGGTGTCTGGTCTTTGACGTAGTCGGCACAGACAACCGCCAGCAGCAGGTTGAGGCAGAATGAGCCACCCAGCAGCAGCAACAGGAGCAAAAACACCCAACGTCGCCGGGGTTGAACAAGAACGACCTGCAAAGGCTGCCGAGAATTGGTTAAATCGATCTGGTTCATGTTAAGTCAGGTAACCTGCAAGGAGTTTTTTGGTGATTCCGGCTGTACGGCATGTTCTCGATCTTCAGTTTGAATCGGTTGAGAACATCGCTCCGACAATGATCACCATCTTATCACAGCGCCGATATTTCCAAAGCGGCCGGACAGAACGGCTGCGGGAATTGTTTCGAGTTTCCCGGAAATGCCGGGTCGCTGCCGGAGATTGATTTAGAGCCGCGAGCAAAACCTCTCAGTTCATGAGAATTCCCTTTCCGTGAGCGGATCGGGGACAGGTTTTGTCAGGGGTTTTCATTCTCCACCGGCACTGAATCACTCGGAATCACTTGGCTCGCCGTGCGGTGGGTCGGGGATGTGATCAAGTGAATCCGCTACTGCCATTGATATTGATGAGATTGGGGAGCAAACCAAGATGACTCTCTCTTACCGTATGCTGAAAGGGACTCGTCCGCTTCTTCTGGCGACGATCACCGGAACGGCACTTTGCTCGTTACCTGCTATTGTTCAGGCACAACAGTTTCAGGCACAACAGCCATTGCGTCCAGTCACAGGGACCGCACTGGTGCCTGCATCGTCGACTCACAATCTGGTGCCTGCATCGCAAGGCTTGAGACCTTCGCCGCAAACACCGCACCTGATGCCGGTTCCATCGCAATCGACTGGTCAGAATCAGACGACCGGGCAGGGGGAACACCAGTTGGTGCTGTATGAAGCAGGCTTTATGGACCGCGTTCGTGGGACATTTCGCCCGGCACGATCGACGGCTCCGGTCGATCCCGGAATGAACTATCCGAAAGCTCCAAGAACTGCCGCGCCTCCACAGGCTCCTGCCGCGGCAAATGCACAGAATGGAGGAATTCCATCGGTTCCTCCCGCCATTCCTGCAACGGCCGGCATGGGCTCTGCGGGTGGTCAGCCTGCGCTGTTACAGCCTCCCGCCGGAGCCAATCCGATTCATCAGCCGCAACAGATGGTGCCGGTCACCATTCAGGCACAGTCGAGCCGATCTCAATCAACCGGACAGAACGTCGTGCAATCGGCGAATATTCCGGCCAGTCCAAATGATATTCCTTCACTTCCACCGACTCCAACCGTTCGCAACGTAAGCGAGCTGAAAGAGTTTTTACAGCCTGAATCACAGCCTGTATCACAGTCTCAATCACAGGGGGGGAATGCTCCCTCCGGCAGTGTTCCCAGTATGAACGTGGCTCCTCACATTCCGTCACTGGCCAAGGAACTGGCACCAGGAGAACCGACGGAACCAAGCTCGGGGGCTCCTGTTGCCGCAGAGGCCGACGCTCCTCCTCCTGCACCTGGAGCGGATCTTCCGAAAATGGCGGAAGCCCCGGAGAAGAAGTCATCCGATCCATTTGCCGACCTGTTCCCAGGGGGACTCGATATCCCTGCGGATCCTGGTTCGATTACAGGTTCCCCTGCGGCCATGCCAGCAGCAGCACCGGTCGCAAGTTCCACTCCGTCTGAGTCACCCGCCTCAGAATCTGTTCCATCATCTGTTCCATCAATCGAGATGAAACCGGTCTCCGCCCCTGTTGCCGACCCAACGGCTCCCTATACCGGGTTGACTCTCGATAGCGAACCATTGGCCGTCCCGGCACCAGTTTCTGCACCCGTGGAGAAGATGCTTCCTCCTCTCACCGTAGATTCAGCAAAGGCTCGAGTTGACAACGCACCAGCAATGCCTGCTCCGATGCCGGTCGGAGAACGAACGGCCTCAAAAGAACCTGCGACTCTGCCGACTCTGAAGACGGACAGTCTGAGTCTTGAGGAGGCACCAAAGCCTGCCGGAACCGCCACGACAGAGATCACCATCAAACCGGCTCCTTCGACAATGGAACCGAAACCGATCCCTGTTCCCAATGTCGAAACGGAAGAGACGAAGACCGCCAAAAACAACTCGCAACCTGACTCTGCGCAGAAATCCAAATTCGAGAGGATCGCTGCCCGAGTTGGTCAAACCGGACTGAAAGGGTTCTGTCCTGTGGTGCTGCGAGATGATCGCGATCTTCTCGACTCCCGGCCGGAATTCAGCATGACCTATAATGGCTTTGACTATGAGTTCTCCTCGCAGGATGCCATGCAAGTGTTTGCCTCTGAGCCACTAAAGTATGCTCCTGCCAGCAGTTGCAGTGATGTAATTCATCTGGCACTGACCGGGGAACAAAAGACCGGATCGCTTGACCATGCGGTCTGGTACAAAGGCCGGCTGTACCTGTTCTCCAGCGTGGAAACGATGGAAACCTTCGTCGCCGCTCCGAGCAGCCACGCATCCAACGAGTAATGGTGTGACGATTCTCGCCCAGTTCAGCAGAGCGGCCGGTTGATCCCGGCCGCTCTGTAGTGTTCCCTCCCTGAGATTTGTGTATAAATGACGCACTCTTTTCGATTGCGCCTTCATTCCAACATCTCTCAGTGATGCCCGAGTTCTCTGATGACACTTCCGTGATGCGACGAGCGCTGGAACTGGCGCGGCGGGGGGAGGGATTTGTCGAACCGAATCCCTGTGTCGGTGCAGTGATTGTCGATTCTCAGCGGCGCCTGGTTGGAGAAGGAGAGCACCAGCGCTATGGTGCCCCCCATGCCGAAGTGATGGCATTGCGTCAGGCGGGATCCGCTGCCGAAGGGAAGACACTGTTCGTAACGCTCGAACCGTGTGCCCATCATGGAAAGACGCCCCCCTGTGCTGACGCTGTCATTCAAGCCGGAATTCGTCGAGTGGTGATCGCAGTGGCCGACCCCGCTCATCATGGCGCCGGTTCCGGAATCGAACGGCTCAAGCAGGCGGGCATCGACGTTGAAGTTGGTCTTTGTGTGGAGGAAGGGAGTGAACTGATTGCTCCATTCACGACTCTGATGACCCGACAGCGGCCGTTCGTTCTCGCCAAATGGGCCATGACCCTCGACGGCAAGCTGGCGACCAGAACCGGGAGTTCGAAATGGATCTCCAACGAACAGTCCCGTGAAATCGTTCACACCATTCGGGGACGAATGGATGCCATTCTCGTCGGAGTCGGAACCGCATTGGCGGATGACCCGTTGCTCACCGCGCGCCCCTCCGGTGCACGAACGGCATTGCGTGTTGTGCTGGATCCCAATGCAAGATTGCCGGTTTCTTCACGGTTGATCCGAACGATTGATGAGGCTCCGGTTCTGATCGTTGTTTCAGAACAGGCAGAACCGGAGCGGGTCTCTGCACTCGAGAATGCCGGTGCAGAGGTTTTTGTTTCACCACTTCGTGACGATGGTCTTGGAATCGAACTTTCTCCGGTGATGCAGGAACTGGGACGCCGCAGGCTCACCAATCTGCTTGTGGAAGGAGGAAGCCGTGTTCTGGGAACGTTCCTCGATGAGCAACTGATCGATGAAGTTCACTGTTTCATCGCTCCCAAGCTGGTCGGCGGAAGTCAGGCATTGACTCCCATCGGTGGGCTGGGGTCCGAACTTATTCCGCAACAACCGACATTAGTAAAGCCGGTCATGCAGATGGTGGGAGAGGATCTCTATCTTCATGGCCGGGTCAGCAGAACGCCGGAGAGTCTGTGACAGTACTCCCAAGTTTGTTCGTGATGGAAAGCAAGGGGTCAGGATTCAGGGACCAGGGGTCAGAAAAAGCCGAAAAAGACTGCGTTTTCTACCCACTATTTCCTACCCACTACCCACTTCGCTCTCCCTGAATCGGGCCATCTTGAAACAAGCAAAAGCCCAGTGAGAATTTGGAAAAAACAATGATCTCCCCGTTCCGGTCCCTATTGGTCGTCGTCTGCCTGATCGGCGGGATGGGTTCGTCGGCTCTGGCTCAACCCGACCGTGTTCAACCTGTTCATGAAAGTTCTCCTGGCGAAGAGGATGAAGGGATGTTTTCGTCTGTTCCCAAAATCAATCTTCTCGCCCCGACATTGGGAGGGCGTCAGTTCTGGGGGGATGTCCTGTTCTTCCGAGGATACCGTATTCAGCATCACGTTCTCTCTGATCATTACCGGTTATTGAGCCCGGCCGACTTTCGACTCGCCTGGGGGACAGAAGAAGAGTGTCGCGCCGCCCTGGAGGAAGTGAAACGTGAGCAGGCGCTCCTTCCCATGTCAGGCAGAGCGGTGATTCTGCTGCATGGCATCATTCGATCTTCGAAGTCGTTTTCTTCACTGAAGAAAAATCTGGAAAAGAGTGGCCGTCTGGTTGTCGGTTTTGATTATCCCAGCACGCGGGTTTCGATGACTGATGCCGCACAGTATCTGCAGAAAGTAATCGAGTCTCTGGAAGGAGTCGAACAGATTGATCTGGTCTGTCATAGCATGGGAGGTCTGGTCGTTCGGACTTATCTGCAACAGACAGGAATCCATCGCGATCCTCGTCTGCGCCGAATGGTCATGCTGGGGGTCCCGAACACCGGAGCGACGATGGCCAATCTTTTGAAGGAGAACAAAATCTTTCAGTGGACTCTCGGCCCTGCCGGACAACAACTCATTGAAGGAGATTCCGAATTCATTGCCTCGCTTCCGGTGCCGGACTTTGAGTTCGCGATCATTGCCGGAGCACGTGGAACCGAACAGGGGTGGAATCCTCTCGTTCCCGGTGACGATGACGGAACCATCAGTGTCGACTCGACAAAACTCCCAGGAGCGGCCGATTTCATGACGGTCGAAGCCCTTCATTCCTCCATGATGTGGGATAAAGTGGTGATTCAGGCCACCGAACGGTTTCTTGAGACCGGAGTGCTTCGGGACTCCGGCAAACGGGAACCGATTCCCGTGCCGGTTGTGTTGTACGATTGATTCACGATAGAGCCTCTCGCTACGTTCCCCTCATGAATTCGAAACAGCCACTTTTGCCTGATGACGATCTTTCTCCGTTACGTCGGCTGATTCCGTGGCTGGCGATTCTGTGGCTGGTGATCTATTGGTTCCTGTTCTTCACCACCCGACTTCCGAACGCCTCGAATGCTGATCGGGAACTGTATCGTTCAGACATCCTGTTCAATCTTCCGGAACTCCTCGGGGAACTGATTTCAGGGGATCCTTCGCCGCATTCTGGGTGGAAGAATCTTCCGCAACGCTACGGGATCATCGCTCTGGCGATGGTGATTGTTGCGGCCGCGTTCTCAACGGGGAATTTGCTGTTACGAGCCATGCGACTCGACACCGGTCTGGATCGAACATCTCACCTCGCGTTGGCAGGAGGAGTGGGGTTGTCGGTGGTTTCCCTGTTCACACTGGGATGTGGACAGCTCGGGATGCTGTGGCAATCTCTGTTCGCAGCGGTATTTGGAATGGTGATTCTTGCGGAACTCGCACTGCAATGGAAATCACGCCAAAAGAGTGACAAACGACCGCATTCTCCACGTAAGCCGTATCGCTGGCTGGGTCTGGTTTGCCTGCTGGTGTCGATTCCGTTTCTCTGTTGCATGTTGCTGGGATCGGTGCTTCCTCCGACAGATTTTGATGTGAAGGAGTACCATCTGGGGGGACCGAAGGAATACTTTCTCGCCGGTCGGGTGCAATTTCTTCCGCACAACGTTTACACCAGTTTTCCCTTTCTGACGGAGATGCTGCTGCTCGCTGGAATGGTGTTGCGTGGGGACTGGGAAAACGGAGCCCTTGTCGGTCAGGCCGTGTTAATGGCCTTCGCACCAATCGCAGCACTTGGTGTTGCTGGTGTCGCGCGACGTGTTGGGGGAGAGGCCGCTGGCTGGCTGGCGGCGCTTGCGTATCTTTCCATTCCGTGGACCTACCGTATCTCCATTATTGCCTATACCGAAGGAGCACTCTGCGCGTATGTCGTGTTGACACTGCTCGCGTTTCTTCTCTGGAGAGAACGCCGTGGTATTACGGGATCACACTGGAACACAACGGGAACCGTGCTGCTGGGAATGCTGGCGGGAAGTGCGGTGGCGACGAAGTACCCTGGCATGATTCTGGTTGTCATTCCGTTTGCGATTGCCGGTTTCGTCACGGCAACTCGGACTCCCGGGGCGACTGTTCGAACGGTGGTGCCGGCCTGTCTGTTGTACTTGGCCGGAGTTCTGATCACGTTTGGGCCATGGATGTTCAAGAATCTGATTGAGACCGGAAACCCTGTTTATCCACTGCTGTATTCGCTGTTCGGTGGAGTCGACTGGAACGAAGAGTTACAAGCGAAGTGGAAGGCGGGTCACCCTCCTTTATTGCTGACACCGGGCTGGTACGATTTACGGGGAGTTCTGTTCGCCAACGACTGGCAGTCACCGTTGCTGTTCGGACTGGCTCCGTTGGCGTTTCTGCAGGCACGTAAACGACAGGTCGTGGAAGTGGCAGGCTATGCTCTCGTCTTACTGGCGGGGTGGTATCTTTTCACGCATCGCCTTGATCGATTCTGGGTGCCGATGAATTCGGTGATGGCGGTTCTGGCAGGCTGTGGACTGGCGGCAATTCTGGGATGGAACCGCAGTTCAACGGAAGGCTCTCCATCAGTTTCTCCGAAGAAGAAATCGACACGTCACACTCCGCCGGGGACATTTGATGTCGTCACACTCGTCAAAAATGGGGTGGTGTTTGTCCTGATCGCCAGCGCGGTGCTTTACAACTTTGTCTTCGTCACCACACCGCTCGGTGGCTACAACGCCTACTTCATGGATTACGCAACAGCACGTGCGAAGACCGAAACCCGATCTGTCACTCTTTTAAAAGAGATGGAACTGCCGCCGGATTCGAAAGTGTTGTTCGTCGGTGAAGCAGAGTTGTTCGACGCTAAGTTTCCGTATGCGTATTCCACCGTCTTCGACCAGAATCTGCTGGAACTCTGGACGGCCGACAAGACCACTTCCGGGGAATGGACCATGCGTTCCCGCCAGGAGATCCTCAAGAAACTGCATGAGGAAGGGATCGATTATGTTCTCGTGAACTGGAATGAAGTTCTGCGATATCGGACGACGTACGGCTTCACCGATTACGTCACGCCGGAGCGTTTTGAACAACTGGTGAAAATGGGCATTCTCTCTCCGACCGGGTTCTTTAAAGGGTTGCAGGAGTTTCGTCCCTGGGACCGGCTTGATCCCCGTTGGCAACAGGAGATTGAACGCTGGGCTCCTTCTCTCAAAGTGGAACTGAATCAATCCTACTGGATGCTTCAGTTTCAAGTTTTCATGGTAAACCCGACGTTGGAATGAACCGGATTCCGACCTTTCGGAAGCAGTCGGATCAATCGCAGGGCATTTGCTTGTTTCAAAATAGGCAAATTTGGGGAGGGCGAAGTTCCTGCTGACCGCATGAATGACCACGCTCTCCACCGTTTGCGGCTCGGCAGGAGCCTCGCCCTCCCGGACGGTTTTCAATAAAGCGAACGCCTTGAGATAAATCGTTGTATCACTGTGAAATCAAGTGGCGTTGATATAGACTGATTCTGCGTCCTGATGCGTTGTGTTCGGTTTCGAACCCTTCCAGAATTTCTTGCCAAGGAACTGCCTACGATGACCCAATTTTCTCGTCGATCGTTTTTGAAGACCTCTGTTGCTGCGGGAATGGCTTTCCCGTTGATGGGGCACTCGGTGGTCAGAGCCGCGGCCAATAGCAAGCTGAATGTGGCTGCTGTCGGAGTCGGAGGAAAAGGATGGTCTGACCTGACATCCGTTGCCGCGAGCCCCTATGTGAACATCGTGGCCTTGTGCGATATCGACGAGACAAAGGATCATCTGGGACGCGCGGTCGAGAAGTTCCCCGATGCGAAACAATATACCGACTGGCGGAAACTGTTGGAGCAATCCGGCATCGACGCCGTGATCGTCGGCACCCCTGACCACATGCACGCTCCCATTTCTCTGGCAGCAATGGCTCTGGGAAAGCATGTTTATTGTGAGAAGCCACTGAGCCACACCGTCTTTGAAGCCCGAGCGATGACAAACGCTGCCGCTAAGAAAGGGCTTGTCACTCAGATGGGAAATCAGATTCATTCTCACACCGCTTACCGTACCGCCGCACAACTGGTCCACGATGGCGTCATCGGCAAGGTGAAAGAAGTGCACTCCTGGCAAAGCGGTTCACCGAGCTGGCGACAGTGGGCCGATCGACCAGAAGGGACCGATCCGATTCCGGAAGGAGTTCACTGGGACAACTGGCTCGGCGTCTCCCCAGAACGGCCATTCAAAAAGGGTGTCTATCATGCCTTCAACTGGCGGAACTGGAAAGATTTCGGCACCGGTCAACTGGGAGACTTCGGGTGTCATATTCTCGACCCCGTCTTCACATGCCTGAAATTGACAGCTCCCACAACGCTGGTCGCCCAGGCGCCTGCGATCAACAACGAAGTCTGGCAAGACCGGACGACCGTGGAATATCTCTTCCCTGGCACCGAATATACGGCTGGCCCCGAGATCAAAGTGACCTGGTATGACGGCGCTGGAGTGAAGCCATCACTCGAAGTGGTTGGGCTTCCCGCCGATGCCAAGTTGCCGGCTGCCGGATCAGTTCTGATTGGTGAGAAAGGATCACTGGTCATTCCGCACGTGGCAGCACCGCAACTCTATCCACAAGAGAAGTTCGTCGAGTTCAAAGTCCCGGAAGTGGCTTCGCTCAATCACTATACCGACTGGGCTGACGCCTGTCGGGGAGAAGGAAAAGCCACTTCCAATTTCAGCTACTCTGGTCCTCTGACAGAAACCATTCTGCTGGGGAACATCGCCGCTCACTTCCCCGGCGAGAAGCTGCGATGGGATGCGAAAGCACTGAAGTTCGCCAACTCTGAAGCCGCGAACCAGAAACTGACCAAGCCGTATCGCAAAGGGTGGGAATTGACGAAAGTCTGACCTGACATCAGACCGCCCGATTGACATCAAAAATGTTGAATAAGAGGCCCGGCACGAGTGACACAACTCACTCATGCTGGGCCTTCTTGTTTTGTAAACCATTTATTCAAAATGCTTTACACGGGAATGAACCCCAGCGACCCGTCCTGATCAAAGCGGTTTCTCTATCTCGAATCATTCGGAGGAACCACGGAAAGGACGGAAGAGACGGAATTGATAAGGGGATTTGACAACGTATCAAAAATAGACTGCTCTTCCAGAAATCGGTCGCAATTCCCCTTAACTCACTATGACAAAAACACTTCCGTTATCTTCGTGTTTTCCGTAGTGAATCATTCGGGCTATTGCATACAGCCGGTTAGACTTGTAATGGATTTGCCAGGTTTGCTGGTGGGTTGGAGTGAAAATCTTTGATCCGACCTTTTTAAGTTGGTTTTCCGCTTCATTAGTGGTATTTTGACGGACGCAGTTGAAGCGACTTGATCTCAGGCTGGTTGGGGAATCACCTGAGCAAGGCCAGTTTTAACGGCACCATTTCAATCAGAACTCTGATGGGATCATCTCTGGACGAACGTTCGATTGTCGATTTCGTGTCGACCCGTCGTTCTCGGGAGAATGTGCCGTCGGATACGATTTCAGATGGTGAGAAATTCATGGATGACCGGTGGAATATTGACCTGCTCGAAATCAGTCGGGCAGAACACTTCCGGGACATTTGCAGGTGAATCTTCGTGTACGTGGGATAACTCTGACAGGGCTGATTTACGGCGCTCGCAGATTGACGAGTCTTATTGTGCCCGATGATTTTCGTCAGGTTTCGTCTGCGCGCCTCGTTGCAGATGATTCGGTCAGGTGTGGCCGAACGATATTGCTGTGATGGCAGAAGACGTATGGCATATTTGCTACAAGGATATGAGGTCAATCAGCCGACATGGTTTTACCTGTCGCTGCTGTTGATCACTGCTGTCTACTTCCGGTTCACCCGTCTCATTTCTCTCAGAAATGTTGACTTGGCGTTGCTGTTGTCGGCCTCTCCGGGATTGCTGCTGGTGGAGGCAAGTGACCTTTCCACCCGAATTATTGGTCACACCTGGCTGTTCGTTGTGGCCTGTCTGTTTCTGTTCCGTCTGTTTATTGACCCGTTCCTGAGCCGTCGTCCTTATCTGGGACAGAATCTGAACTCACAGGGAATGGGATTCCTCTGTTTTTCAGCCTTCGCTTTTTTGATGACACAGGCCATTACCAGCGCCTTACCCGTCGCTTCACAGGAAACAGAAGCACGGGCCGTCGAACTCCTTTCACGAACGGCGACGGACCCTCCGACTTCAGCGAACATCCCCAGTGCCGGGCCTGCCGCGCCGCTGCTGTTTTCTCCTGCAGTGTTGATGTTTCAGGAACTGGCCGCACGGATCATGACAATTGTCGCCCATACGGCAGTCATCGCGGGATTATGGTTTGTCGGGCGGAATCTCTTCGCTGACCGTAATCTCGGCCTCGCCATGGCGACGCTGTACCTGCTACTCCCCTGCACCGCCTATAACGTGGGGGAATTCAACCATGTGTTTCCGGCGGCGTTAATCGTCTGGGCGTTTGTCTGTTTCCGTAAACCGATTGTCGCTGGAGTCCTGCTGGGACTGGCGTGTGGAACGTTGGCGTTTCCTGTCTTTCTCCTGCCGATCTGGGCTGCGTTCTACGGACGGAAGGGGGCCGGCCGATTCGTGCTCGCTCTGGGCTGTGTCGCTCTGGTTCTGGTCGGAAGTTTCGCCATGACCACTGCCGATTCCGATTCTTTCGTCCAGAAAACGGTTGGATCGGTCAACGTTGCGTTGCAGGTGCTGTCCGGAGTGCACCAGGAATCCGGGTTCTGGGGGAATCTGGGATACCTTTCTGTCTACCGGTTACCGGTGATGGTGGCTTACTTTATCATGCTCGTCATTATGACCATCTGGCCGAAGGATCGAACTGTTGAAGCCTTGCTGGCACAGTCGACTGCGGCCATTGTCGGTACCCAGTTATGGTACACCGCTGAAGGGGGAGTTTACCTGCTGTGGTATCTTCCGCTGATGCTGATGGTGGTCTTCCGGCCGCGATTGATTCACCTTCGCGCCCCCAGCAGTGGTGAACTCCACACGGAGTCTCTGGAAGTCTCTCCCGGCCGAACTTCTTCCTCGGTCGCGCCGGGTCGAGCCCCTCATGCCCGCAACGCCCATCTGTTTCGCTAAGAACCAGCGGCGACTTCCCTGCAGTGGACTGGTTCAGGGCTTTTGCTTGTTTCAAGATGAGCAATTTTCGGGAGGGCGAAGCTCCTGCTGAGCCGCATGGAAGTTCACGCTTTCCATGGTTTGCGGCTCGGCGGGAGCCTCGCCCTCCCGGGCCATTTTCAATAAAGCGAAAGCCTTGGGGATCGGTTCTCGTCGGCTGTACACGATCGGGCAAACTGTTCTAATATTGTTCAGCCGCAACCTTCAAATGTACAAAATTTGGCGAAAGAGCCAGCCAGAGTGTGTCGTCTGCGACACGGAAGATTTGCTGCTCTGGCGAAGGTCGAGCCAATGTTTGCGCCCCTTGTTTACGAACTGTGTCATTGTACGTACCCGCCTCAGGAGACTGTGGCGAAACGCTGTGACTCCCAACCCCAAAGGAGACCGAAGTTCACAATCACAATCAACCTGCAGACGTAAAACGTCTTCGTAATTGAAGACAGAATAAACGAGCAGGCGCGAAGAAAGATTTTCTTTCCAGAGCGTCTGACGAGACTGGTAAGTAAGTGTCTGGAGAGGCGTGAAACGCCCGCTTCAGCATGATCGATGAGACTTCAAATTTATTACTAGAAAGAGAGTGATCCGTGGCGCTAACGGAAGAACTCGAGTCAGTTTACCAGGATGTGGTGAAACGCAATCCGGGTGAGAATGAATTCCACCAGGCCGCAAAAGAGGTGATTGAAACCCTCGGACCGGTCCTGGCAAAACATCCTGAGTATGTGGAAGCCAAGATTCTACAACGTTTATGTGAACCAGAACGGCAATTGATCTTTCGGGTCCCCTGGCAGGATGATCGGGGGGAGATCCAGATCAATCGTGGATTCCGCGTGCAGTTCAACAGTGCGTTAGGACCATACAAGGGAGGACTTCGTTTTCACCCTTCGGTCTACCTGGGAATCATCAAGTTCCTCGGCTTCGAACAGATCTTCAAGAACTCCCTGACCGGTTTGCCGATCGGTGCCGCGAAGGGGGGATCCGACTTTGATCCAAAGGGAAAATCGGACTCTGAAGTCATGCGGTTCTGCCAGTCTTTCATGACCGAACTGTGGCGAATTATCGGGGAATACACCGATGTTCCCGCCGGAGATATCGGTGTTGGAGGACGCGAAATCGGCTACCTGTTCGGTCAGTACAAGCGACTGACCAACAAGTTCGAAGCGGGTGTTCTCACTGGAAAAGGTCTCGTCTACGGAGGAAGTCAGGTCCGCAAAGAAGCCACCGGATATGGCTGTACTTATTTCGTTGAAGAGATGCTGAAGACCAGAAAGAAAAGTCTGGAAGGGATGCGCGTCGTCGTTTCCGGATCCGGAAACGTCGCCCTGTACGCCCTGCAAAAAGTGGTTGAACTGGGAGGCAAAGTGGTTGCCATGAGCGATTCCGACGGTGTCATCGTTGATGATTCCGGGATCGATTTCGAAACGATTCAGCGGCTGAAAGAATTCGAACGGCGGCGAATCAAAGATTATGCCACGATTCATTCTTCCGCACGGTATCTTCCAGAGGGGAACATCTGGTCGGTTCCTTGCGATGTGGCGATGCCTTCGGCCACGCAGAACGAGCTGACCGGAAAAGACGCGGCCACTCTGGTTAAAAACGGAGTGATTGCCGTTGGAGAGGGAGCCAACATGCCGAGCACTCCCGATGCCGTTCAGGTCTTCCTGAATGGGGGTGTTCTGTTTGGTCCAGGTAAAGCGGCAAACGCAGGTGGAGTGGCCACCTCCGCACTGGAAATGCAGCAGAATGCCTCCCGGGAAGCATGGACGTTCGAGGAAACGGACGCCAAGTTGCGGCAGATCATGCGATCGATCCATCAGACCTGTGCGGAAGCCGCCGAAGAATTCGGATTCCGTGGCAATCTGGTCCGTGGTGCAAATATCGCCGCGTTCCTGAAAGTTGCCAAAGCGACAACCGCTCAGGGACTGGTATAACAGCATGTGAATGAACTGCCATACTGCAAGAGGTGGACCAGTCGTTTTCAAGCGGCATAGCCTACCGACTGTTCGTATGGCAGTACATCACAGATCGATATCAAATGTCACGAGCGATTCTGAGAGATCGACTTCCAGCGGAGTCGTCTCCTTGCTTAGGTACTTAGGATCGACATTCAAATTAACGACAACTGAATTGGGATCTTCTACAGCAATTCCATCTCTCTCAATCGCTTTGGATGGTGGGGGAGCAAGCACCACTTTGTATTTCCCTTGGTGAATTGCAACAAGCGAATGCGGAACATATCGATATGTTCCGTCTGGCTTAGTGAGCGACACGAAATTTTCGTCTCCATCCACTGCATAAAACAGGACTTGCGTTTGGGCAGGTAAAGGCTGTCCATTCACAGAGATTTTGCCAACAACTCCTTCCATGCGATTGATGTTCGCCCCACATCCCCAAACAACCATCATCGCAACGGAGAGCACCGCAAGAAGATGCCAGTATCCGATCCGCACCAATGGTTTCATGATAATTCTTCTGACAGGGGACTGAGCGTTTGCTAAAGGCTCAGTTCGTTAGATTTAAAGTGCTACCAGAGAGGGGTAGTTATGTTGTACTCTTGCGTGTGGATGGCTTTAAAACTCTCCAATCGGTTGGCCATCGTCACGAATTGCGAGCAGCTTCAGCGTGTCTAGATTAATATTGTCACTGATCGCAGAAACATGACCATCTGCAAAAAGCACTTGAACGATCCCTGCATGTGGTGATGTCAGAGGTGTGTTTGGACCAAAATTCACATTGATACCTTCCCGATCATAGTGAAGTGTATTGGGAGCATAACGAATCGTTGCCAAGTTGAAGTTTCTGGTTCTGGGGACCTGCCCGTCACCTGCGGCCCCCGCCATCCAGGAATGTGGCCCTGACCCACCAAGATAGATTCGATTTCCTTGAATTACGTTATCATTTGCATGTGCCGATTGAATCTCTGTCATATAACCTTCGTTTTCTGTGATCAGAAAACTTCCAGACTCACCCACGATAATAGTATTGGATGTTCCATCCGTTGCGTCTCTCATCCTCAGCGACGCATTGATCAGGAACAAACCGTTGCTGGTTAATATTCCGTTATTGACAGCTCCGCGGCCAGAACAACAGCTTCCCGCATTGGTAACGCGTCTGGTTGAGGTTTCGGTGTAATTGGCAGTGTCGTCCCCCCCTGCGATGCCAATATAGGTTGATCTCTTTTGCCAGTGCGATGGTTGAGGCATTGACGATGAAGGGCAAAGCATGACAGGAAAAATTCTCCCTCCGGTGGCCGTTGCGTTATTTCCGCCACCCATGCCGCTGTTGGTCGCTAAAGGATTTAATCCGTTGTACACATTCGCCAGATCCAGGCCCGGAAGCAGCCCGACCCACCAACTGAAACCAAATTGGGAGTTTCCATTTCCCCCTTGATCTCTGCGCGCTCCAATCGGGAAGCAACTATGTGTGTCGTGATAGTTGTGGATTGCCAAGCCGATTTGCTTGAGATTGTTGCGACATTGGGTCCTTCTTGCAGCTTCCCGAGCCTGTTGAACAGCTGGGAGAAGAAGGGCAACGAGGATCGCGATAATTGCGATAACGACTAGCAGTTCAATGAGTGTGAAACCCGATGTGCCACGAGCAGATTTCGCGAGGACAAGGGGATGGCAGCCAGTTGGCCTAGGGAGTTTGCGAGGAGGAAAGAGACTCATTGTTGATCAAATCCGATTAATAAGCACCGACAAAAACGAATCTAATTTTATTGATATTATTGCCAGCATTTTCGCGGAGTCAACGTTACATGTGGGACAAATCGACTGGAATATTGTTTATGAGCAATAGAGACACCCTTCGTACTGGAAATGCAGCGGAACGCCTCGTGTTTTCTTAGGGGATCTTCCTGCCTGGGCTCAACAAACTGCTCGACCACTTTCGATTTTCTGACTGAACCCATAATATGCGGATCTGCTCTATCGTGCGCAGGCGATCGACCTCAGTCGGAGTGTCTGTTGGTCGCGCGAAGTCTTTTTGACGTTGAAAGCGGATTCCATGACTCATTCTTCTCCCGCAGGATATCTCGAGAAATTATTTGGATTACAAGGGAAAACCGCGATCGTTATCGGCGGGACGGGCGTTCTGGGAGGAACGATCTGCGACACTCTCGCCCGGGCGGGTGCCTATGTTTACGTCGTCGGGAATAATGTCGAAGCCGGTCAGAAAGTGGTTGACCGCTGGCATTCGCAAGCCTGCTTCTTTCGGGCCGACGCCAGTCAACGTTCGGATCTGGAGGCGCTGGTCGAACATTTGCAGACCCATGGCCGAACCTGTGACATTCTGGTCAATGGCGCTGGCGTGAACTCTCCCACTCCCTTTCTGGAGATCGGAGATGATGAATGGGATCGCATTGTCCGAATCAATCTGACGGCGGTGCGGATTGCCTGTCAGGTTTTCGGTGATTTCATGCTGAAGCACCAGACGGCAGGATCCATCATCAACATTGCGTCTCTGTCTGCGATTACGCCGTTGTCGCGCGTGTTCAGCTATTCCGCAACCAAGGCGGCGGTGTTGAATCTGACTCAGAATCTGGCTCGCGAATGGGCGACTCAGGGAATTCGGGTGAATGCTCTGTCACCGGGATTTTTTCCGGCGGAACAGAATCGAAAAGTGCTGACTCCTGAACGGGTCGAGAAGATTATGGGACACACCCCGATGGCCCGGTTCGGGACTTCAGATGAACTGGCCGGAGCGGTTCTGCTCATGGCCTCGAATCAGGCCGGCAGCTTCCTGACTGGAGCGAACATCGTCGTCGACGGCGGGTTCTCGGCGATGACCATCTGACATCGTTTCAGTTTTGCAGTGAATTCATGAAAAAACTCCGGTTCTGGAATTCATCCAGAACCGGAGTTTTTCATTTCGTCGACACTCATGGTTCGTTATGCAACGCGGCGGCGGGTGTCGAACTTGAGGAGTTCGACTTCTTCCTGCTGCTGTTCACGAACTCCTTCAATGAAGGCTTCGAAGACCTGCATGTCGAGAGCCGATGCGGATTCACTTTCTGGATGGAACTGCACGCCCAGACACCACCAGTTTTCCAGGGCAGATTCATAGGCTTCGATGACGCCGTCCATCGACGTTGCACTGGCACGAAAGACCGAGGCGAGCATGTCGACCGCCATGTGGTGATCGCTGTTCACCCGAATTTCTCCAGGTCCGTAGATGGTGTCCATCTTGGTGCCGGGAACGATTTCGATCACATGTCGCAGGCAGTTTTCAACCAGATCGCGGTGACAGAGTGATTTCAGAACATCTTCGGCAACGTGCTGGAACAGGGTTCCGCCGCAGGTGACGTTCAAGGTCTGCATTCCGGCCCCGATCGCCAGTGTCGGGATTCGCATCTCAAAAGCCATTCTGGCGAGTCGACGATCGAAGTCTTCCCGGCGGGGTGGCATCGGACGTGTGATGGGGTGTTTGTCGAAGCCGAGACGAATCGGGTCCAGGTCGAGTTTGCAGCCGGTCAGAACCAGACCGTCGACTTTCTCAAGAACTCGTTGCAGGTCGTCATCTTCCGCCAGAGGGGAAAGCATCAGGGGAATTCCGCCACTATTGGAGACTGAATCGTAGTAGCCGGTGTGCATCCACGAAAAGGCGAAGGTGTCTCCTTTGGCAGGACGAAAATCCGCGTTGATGGCGATGACGGGCTTAGAGTTCATGCAATCTTCCTTGAGTGAATTGTCACAGTGTGAATTGTCACAACGGCCAGACAGCCGCTTTGAGCAAACTGCTCGACCGAGTCCCCCCCTCCAGCACGATTCCCAATGGAAAGACGCTGGCCATCACATGATGGAACGGGACATGAAATGTGAGTGTCAGGCTGATGTCACAAAATGAAGAAACCGCTTCTTGCAGCAAAGGAACACATCGACCCGGAAATAACCGGTCAGTGTGACAGGAAGAATTGTGTTGAACTGATCCTCAGAGAGGAGGAGCAGTGATCCGGCGATAAACGTCGGGACCCGCACAGGATTCCATTCCATTGGTTGCAGGAAAAGATGAGTCGAATCGAGATCAAACTCACCAATCGCTTCAAATTGGCTGTATTGAAGAATCCGACAAGAATTCTTCAGCCTGTCGTTCCGGTCTGCGTCGCGTTCATGCTGGCAGGATCGTTACGATCGGCAGAATTTACCATCCCGACGAGCAAAGTAAAGAACTTAGATCATTTTGTGTGAAAAAGAGGAATTTGACTCAAGTTCACCACAAGATCTTGTGTTCCTCACTCTTTTTTCTCGCTTCGACGGCGGTACATGTCGCGAAAGCTCTCTTGCGGTGCTGGCGGTAAATCCCTCTGTCGTCCCCAGGGATTCAATGGGTTATAGATGGCCCAGCGCGGTAACCACCGCAGTGCCAGTCTGCCTATCTTGCCTGAAAGAGCATACAAGCGGTCCGACTTCAGAACGAATCCCCCCACTTTCATTCCCAGGCTTTTGACTGGCGAAAGCAATCCTTTGTTCGCGACCCGTTGTCGGAACGTGTAAAGCTGTTCATGCAGATTGATTTTCACCGGGCAGACGTCCGTGCAGGAACCACACAGTGAACAGGCGTACGGAAGCGATTCGTACTTCTGAATGTTCATCGCCGGGTTGAGGATCGATCCGATGGGGCCGGGAATGGTGGCGTCGTAGCTATGCCCTCCCGTTCGACGATACACCGGACAGGTGTTCATACAGGCGCCGCACCGGATGCAATTGAGAGACCGCCGGAAATCCGGGCTCCCTAATAATTCGCTGCGACCGTTGTCGACAAGGACGATATGCAACTCAGACTTCTCGTCGCGCGGACCATGAAAGTGTGACGAGTAAGCTGTGATCGGTTGTCCTGTCGCGGATCGGGCGAG
>DATMFC010000142.1:0-2622 GCA_035556335.1 Planctomicrobium sp.
CCGCCTCGAAGCTGGGGCTGTTTGCATACGACAAGACCAGTCGCGAAGTGGTCTGGCAGTCCGGCAGTTCTGTTGCCCGATCAACTGCGAAGGATCTCTGGGTCTTCGGAATTGGTCCATTTCAGCGGGGCTCGATCTATAACGGTCAGGTGCGGTTTGCTGGAGAGACACCGGATGCTCCCATTCCCGGGGCTCGGGTCGGGGTGAATGGAGAAATTGTCGCCTACAATCGGGAACGGGTCTTTCAGCTTCCGACTGAGCCGTCTCAACGCGAACCGGATGCCGAGAATGTCATTATGCACGCATCTGGAATTTCCAAAGAGCCCCCACCGGAGCAGCCGACAGGCAATGGTGAAAGGAATGATCACCAGGAAAAGAAAGCTTCTCAGGAGTCGGGGCTGGACCACACCGTTCCGGTCGAATGGACTCCTCGTCCAGCCCCCGGTCGTCTCCCAGAGAGTCGAAACGCAAAACCAATGATCCCGGAAGGACCAGAACAACCGATTTCAGGCGAGTTGAAATCGCAGGAAATCCCGAGTATCCCCCCATCCTACGCAAAACCCTATTGACTTTCTCTTCAGGAATCGCCGATAGTACACTTCAGCAGCGATTGACACAGATCGATCGTCAGCTAAGATGACAGTAAGAACCCCTGACAAAACTGATCCCAATCCGTTTGTGGAAAAAGGATTCTCAGTGTTTGAGAGGTTTTGTTCGCGGCTCTAAAAGAGATTGCTTCAGCGACGTCTGTTTCTGTCTGTTCCTTACTGAACTGAAATTTACGGAACAACGGGATGTCCTTTACGTGGCGGTACTCGCTGCGTTTGCTTTAAAGCGAAAATAAGGTTTGGCTTCCTTTTTGTGTTGCTGGTTTCGCTTCAGAGTGAACCGTGTGGGGTCGTGGTGGACCATCTGATTGAATTTGCAGATTTCCCGATTAAGAATGCCTGACAAAACTCCCCGATCTCCGCTTGCGGATATAGGGGGCTTCACCGTTGAAGAGGTTTTGTTCTCGGCTCCAGGAGCCTCTTGCGAAATCACTGATCTGCTCATGTCATGCGATGAACAGTCGTTTCTGTTCAAAATCATGCGGTGTGAGGAAAAGTGAGGGCGATTTGCTCTGGACGGACACATTCTTGCGGGCTGACCGCAGTTCAGTAAATTGATGAAGTTGGGCTTCACTGCAAAAACAAAACTGCAAAAACAAGGGAATTCGGAAGAGTTTTTGAGTCACACTCGAAAGGTTTCGTTCAACACAGTTGTGTGTCGCGTCTTGTGCGGCACCGTGAGTTGACTGCCTGCTTCGGTGTCAATTCAATTTTCCGAAACAATTCGAACAGGCAATTCGAACGGGAAGCCCGGCTATCCCATAATTTCAGGCAAAGCTTTGTGCTGATCCGTTCGGTTGATCTTCAGATTTCAGGTAGAACTGTTTGTGCCGGAATTTTGTGCGACAGGAGGTCGGCACGGCAAGCAGGAGATGCTCACAGGAAGAGCTCGCTTTGAGAATCTTCTCTGAGTGTCGTAACAGAGAATGGAGCCGGAACAGAAATGTTCTGGCAGGGGTGTTCTCGCTGGTGATAGGAACATGATGTCACAGGAATGTCATGTCGTGTTCCACCGGGGAGCGTTCATTTCTGAAAGTGAATTAAAGTTCGGTTTGCGTGTCAGAATTTCTGACGCAGACAACCTCCTCTTGATGTCGCCTGTTTCTGTGATCAGTGACAGGTCTGCTCGGGGGGTGTTTTACAGATTCGGGCGTTTTGTCGTAGTTCCATGATCATAATGTACTGACAAAGTGAGTGACGTTCTTGTGCCTTGATCCCGTTTTCCTCAGTTGTGATTACTGTTTCATTTAGCATGATCCAGTGAAGACCTCTGAAGAAATATGGCAAAGAATGAACCCCGGATTTCTACTGAGAACCGCTAATAAAATTGACCCCGATCCGTTCGCGGAAGGGGAATTCTCATCGTTCGAGAGATTTTATTCGCGGCTCTGAAAACATTCTTCCTGTGAAGAGCATTGTCATTCGGTGTATTTAGCGTCCAGCAGGCGAAAAGTCAGGTCTTTGTGTACTCAAACACCATTGATCGCCTGAAGACGGTCGAGCAGATTGCTCAAGTTTAAACGTTTCGATTCAAAAATCAGGTATTGGTATGCCTCCCAAAAGTTCTTCAGGTTCCTCATCCAGTCCACGCCGTCCCAGCAGTCCCCGCAAGCCTCGCAAGAAAGCGGCGCCTGCGGTCGAACGGGATATCCCTGACGACGTTCAGGAAACATCCTCGAACGACAGTCACGATTTCGGCGCTGGAATTGTTGAAGACGATCCTCCAGCCCGACCAGAACGACGCCCTCGCCGGGAACGTCCGCAACCTCAGCCCCAACCGGCTGCTGTTGTCGAAGATGATCTCGATTTCAACGATAACGACATCGACCTGGGAGATGATGACGATCAGGACTCGGCTCCCCGTGCCAATGGAGGAGAATCCAGCGAAGGGGAAGACGGAGATCGTCGTCCTCGCCGTCGCCGTCGCCGTCGCGGCCGCCGCAATGAAGGAGGCCCGTCTCAACAACAGGGAGGGGGATACTCCAACCAAGGGGGCGGGTATTCCAATCAGGGT
>DATMFC010000143.1:0-3082 GCA_035556335.1 Planctomicrobium sp.
TCAGTCCGTATGTGCCGCAACCGAGTGTCATGCGTGCTGGGGACGCCTGAAAACACGTAGTTGGAGACACGGGGACAGTGCCGCAATTCCGCTGGAAATGGCAGTGCGACATCAGGTTCTGGCTGAGAAAGTCCTGCAGCAGCACAAAACCGGCAGCAGTCTTTCCACCATCGCCACCGCCAATCAAATTTCCTGGGAGTATGCCAAAGAAGTGCTGCGTTACGCTCAGACAGGACAGCCGCCTCGGCATCGAAAGTCGAAACGCCGCAAGAATCGGAACCCGCGACAGGAGGACGCCACCACGAAAACACCTCCTCTGTTTCATCAACTGGCCGACCGAGTGCGCCATCTGCGGGACGAGGAACATCTTCCCTTTCCGAGAATCCTCACGCTTCTGCGGAACGATGGGATTGAGGTCTCTGTTGGGACATTGCGGCGTGCCTATGATGCCGCCCGCCCCGACGTCGTCGAAGACGCTGTAGAGACAGGGACACCACGGCGTCGTGGTGCTTTTCGTCACCTTTCCGTCGACAAAATCCGGCAGGTTCAGGAACTGTTAAAGCAGGACATTTCGGTCTGGGAAATTGCCCAGCAAACCGGTGTCAGCGCTTCAACGGTGAATCGAGAACGATGCAGGAGATCCGAGGGGGAACATTGATGAGGATTGAGAAAACAATTCAATGGGGGAGCAACGTGATTCCGTTGCCTCCCCTGATTTTATTGAGACCTGAAATGGTCTCTCGCTCCGGAATGAAGTGGACCTTGTAGACATCAGACGAAAAACATATCGCCCGTCGTTGGAAAAGTGTGGTGCTGGTGGTCGAAAAAGTCCCGGCGGGGAGAGGGCGTCGGGCCGGGAGAGAGAACTTGCCTGCCTGTTATGTCGTCGCGGCGGCAGGCGGGCTTGAGGACTTTCCCCGGAGATTCTGACCGCGGCGTTTGGCATCAGCGACGACACCGACGTGTGAGTTTCCGTGAACTTTGATTTGGCATTGCTGCGGAGAGGATATCTGACTGGAATTTCATTGAATTCAGACCTTTGTGGTCATCTGTTCCGGATAGAGCTGATTACCAGGTGGAAGCATCCTGATCCTGAATCAAGAGATCAAGGTTGATCAGTCAGTCGTCTTGAGTAACTTCCAGGGGACCGTCAAGGGGAGATCCGGGTTCAGGTCGATGGGCGTCTTGCCGTTTTGATTCTTCATGAAGAGAGAGGCTCCGTGGTCAATCAGCACTTGTGCCGCCTCCAGGTGCCGGTCCTGGATGGCGAAATGCAACGGCGTCCAGCCTCTTTTATCGGCCTGGTTGATGCCCGCTCCCTGGGCCAAAAGTTCCTTCACAACCCATTCGTGTCCCCGGATGGTCGCTGACATCAACGGCGTAATATCCCAGTCGCTCCGGGCATCAATCCGGGCGCCGTTATCAATCAACAGTTGGACGCACTTCAGGTCTCCTGAATAGGCGGCATAGTGCAGCGGAATTTGGCGGCTGGTCTTTTGGGGAAGATTGACGTCTGCCCCCAGGCCGATCAATTTGCGGATGCGGTATTCATGCCCGGTCATCGCGGCATAATGAAGTTGTGCCGTCCCCTGTTCATTCAAGTTGTTCACGTCCGGGGCAGCCGTCAGTTGAACTGGAATGCGATGGGAAATTCGGATTCGGTTTCGCAAATCACTCGAAGAACATTCTTTTTCCGGCCAGCTCAATTTCAATAGCGCCCGTTTCTTGTTGTCTCCCCACGATTCATGCGTCGTGAATGAATAGATATGCTGGTTCCGAACCATGAGCCGGTTGATCAACTCGCAGCCCCGGTCCGGATAAATCAAATGCACCGCAGTTTCCAGAGAACCGGCGCCAAGATCCGACAGATGGGAACTGCCTGAGCTCGCCCGGGCATAGACATGGCCGTTCTGCTGATGGAACTGCAACTGCCAACTGCTTTTCCCTTCACCGATGTTTCGACGGCTGTTTCCGAAACATTCCAGTTGTTTCTTATTCTCCATCCGGAAACTGCCGTATTCCTGGACAACGTATTCCACGGTGACGGGAATCGGCTTCTTCAGGTAGACCACTCCCAAATTCGCGATTTCTGTCGAATTCGCCAAGACAGGTCGGGACTGGCTGACGTAACCAGGGGCTTCAATCTGGCAGGAGTATTCCTGGGGGCTCAGGCCATTCCAATAGAGCCATCCGAGTTTGTCCGGTGCTGTCTCGATCGCGTTTGGTTCGCGTTTTCGAGCGGCCACCATGCTGCCTTGCGTATTATAGTTTCCTCCGGAGGCCACGAACCGCACGGTCACCGTACGGGTTCTCCGTCCTCTTCCAGGAAAATGCGTCCGGTGACGGGGACCAAAGACGATTCCGGATACTTGGACATACGGACAACGCCGACGTCAATGATCGGTTGATAGCTTTCCTGAGAGACCCGGAGGTCGTAGGGTTCGTAGCCATGCAGTCGAAATCCGACAGGTTCCGAGGGAGGGTCGACTTCCGTAGCAAAATAACCTTCCGGCAACATCTCCATCTGTCCGCGCACGTTGTCCGTCTCATCTCCCGCTTCAAGTTGCACGCGGCCGATGATAAGCAGAGCCCACCGATTCCGGCTGTTAAGCAGGCGACGGCCTCGATCAAAATTTTCCTTCAGAGTGGCCTGACCCTCCGCTGTAGCTGATCGCACGGTTGGCAGGTTCCCGTGGGGCACGGCTCCTCGTATGAAATTCGATTCTCACCGGCTCAGATTCCGCACAAACATTCTCGACATCCAGATGCTCACCTGTCGCCAGCAGGGATGATCGGAGAAACATTTTTCCCTGATCCACCTTCACCCGCAGATAATCACTGCCGCGATGGGGCCACCGCAGCACGGCAGGAACCTGAATGACGTTCACGGAAGGAGCCGAGATTTCCAACAGGGCGTTCAAGTCAAGAGGGGGATTCGAACCTGATGTAGAAGAAGAATGTACGTTCCCGCTTGTTTGCAGCCAAACGACGGAATTCGGAATCCCTCGCAGCTGGACGCTGCCTGATGCTTTGTCCGCTGGCTTGGCGGAGTCCCTCAGCAACCGTCCGGTGACCGTTCCTG